>NZ_SMMF01000960.1:0-12710 GCF_009711355.1 Roseibium sp. RKSG952
CCCTCGGGACGCCCTTTTTCGTTTTTGCCTAAGCCAGCAGTAATGCTAACTTCTTTCGTATTGAGACATTGCAATTAGAAAGAGGTCATAAGATGCACTTTTCGGCGCGTTCAGTTTGTCTTGTCGCAGCAGTTGCTTTCTCATCTACTTCAGCGTCCTCACAAGAAATTGCGGATAGGATCTATCTCGGAGGGCCCATTGTTACGATGGACGATACGGCTCCGTCCGCCGAAGCTGTCGCAGTCAAAGATGGGCGCATTCTTGCGGTTGGTCCGCTGTCTGACTTGTCGGCGCATCAGGGCGAGGAAACCGAAACCTATGATCTTGAAGGGCGCGCCATGCTTCCGGGGTTCGTTGATAGCCACGGGCATGTCGTCATGGGGGGCTTGCAGGCATTGTCCGCTAACCTTCTTGCGCCACCGGACGGGGATGTCATTGATATTGCAAGTCTGCAATCCACACTGACTGACTGGGCCGAGGAGAATAAGCAAGCCGTTGAACAAGTCCAAATGATCATCGGCTTCGGTTACGACAATGCTCAATTGAAGGAACTCCGTCACCCGACACGACAAGAGCTGGACATGGTGTCCGAGGACTTGCCCGTTGTCATTATTCATCAGTCCGGGCACCTAGGCGTGGCAAACTCGAAAGCGCTGGAGTTGGCTGGTATCACGGCTGCTTCGGAGGCCCCGGCGGGTGGGGTCATTCAACGCGATGAAGCCGGTGAACCAAATGGAGTTCTGGAAGAATACGCGTTCTTCTCGGTTCTCGTGCCGATGCTGGGGAATTTGGGTGAGGAAGGGCTTGCCGAATTTGCCCGAGCTGGGACCGAACTTTGGGCAAAGTTTGGGTATACGACCGGACAAGAAGGTCGATCCTCAGGTGAAATCGTCGAAGTTCTCAGGAAAGTTGCCGCCGAAGAAGGGCTTCCTATCGACGTTGTAGCGTTTCCGGATGTTCTCGAGTCGAGGGAATATATTGGAGCAAACACCTCGGCGGATTATGACAACCGGGTTCGGGTAGGGGGCTGCAAGCTGACAATTGATGGATCGCCGCAGGGCTTCACGGCTTTGCGGGATCGACCCTACTATGATCCGGTTGGAAACTATGCCGCGGGGTACGCAGGTTATGCCGCCATAACCATGGAACAACTCCAGGACGCCGTGAACTGGTGTTACGAGAATGATTTCCAGATCCTTGTGCATTCCAACGGCGAAGGAGCATCTGACATGCTGATTGCTGCGCTCGAAGAAGCGCAGATCAAGTATGGCGACCCTGGCAACCGCCCGGTTTTGGTTCACGGTCAGTTTCTGCGAGAGGATCAAGTTGCCAGTTTTAAGCGCCTTGGTGTGTTTCCGTCGCTATTCCCGATGCATACGTTCTATTGGGGCGATTGGCACCGAGATCATACTGTTGGGCCGGTCAATGCAGACAATATCTCACCCACAGGATGGTTACGCGAACGTGACATGATGTTCGGCACGCATCACGATGCGCCGGTGGCCTTCCCAGACAGCATGCGTGTTCTTGCAGCTACGGTAACCCGCCGTACGCGCTCCGGTGACATCTTGGGGCCGCATCAGAGGGTTGATGTCATGACCGCTTTGAAGGCAATGACGATCTGGCCTGCCTGGCAACACTTTGAGGAAGATGAGAAGGGCTCGATTGAGGTCGGCAAAGTGGCGGATTTTGTGATCCTGTCGGATGATCCCACGGCAGTCGACCCAGAGACTCTGGCTGAACTTGAGGTGCTGGTGACCGTCAAGGTAGATGAGGTTGTCTATGAAGCTGAGGAGGGCGTCAGAGAAGGCAGTTTGCAATTCTCTCCATTTTCAAATGACCCTGTGATTGCTCATCTTTTCCTGCACGCGGTGTATCAAGGCATGAGGGTAGAAGCCCCGTGGCTGGTACGGAACTAGGAAGAATTGCACCGTTCCAATCTGGGAAAGTGCCGAGTTGTTCGTGCTTGGCGACAACGTATCGTTCGGCGTTGAACAGAAGGAGAAATTGGAGCTCAAACCGTCGAACTAAGGAAGGCCGTCCTAAGCCGGGACGGTTTTTTCTGTGATTTGTCATGATGTTTGTGTTTCGACTTCTGATTTCCGATTGTGCTTCGAAACAATTTAAAGAAGAGTGCTGTTCATGTTTTTGAGATTTCTCTTTGTTCTTAGCTTGGTGTTACCAAATGCCTCTTCGTTGCAAGCAGAAGAAGATATTGTCGTTCAGTTGGGCACACGAACATTCTACGCAGGTGAGGATTATTGGGGGCGAGAATCAGAGGACAAGTTTCTTCCCCTCAATAGGCTTGATTGGTTGAACGAAATACTCAAGGAATCGCCAATTTTAGACCGTACTGTGATCCACATAGACCAATTGAACAGAGACTCAGATTTCCTTTGGTCTCCTACCGGTCCCGGTGGATGGTACACCAATTCAGAGGCCGTGCCGGAGCGCTTTAGGCTACCGGGGTATACAGTGAATACAGGCGAGGGTGGTGGTTTCGGGCTTATGTATCTGACGCCCAATTCTTCTGAAAAACAGTATGCTCTTGGCTGTTCCGCTGAAATAGAATCCGAAACTTATGAATTTTGTGGTCTGAGAGCACGCTACCCACTTGATCCTCGGATTATTGTTAAAACCCGTATCTATCACCCGCCTCCGATGGATCAATTGGACGCGTATTTTGAAAAGGTGGCCGAACTAACTGTCAGTATAGCATTGTGTTTGGATATAACAGACCAGCTGAAACAAGACGCGAGGCAATTGGTGCGAGAGTACTTGGTGGACGAAAACACAGCGCACTGCGTTGAAGGGTTATCATCTTAGGACGCTTCCGTTTTTTTGGCCCTGGTGTAATTCGATTGAATCAGCAAGGCCGCAACTCTGGCCCAGCACTCCATTTCCCCCTTGCCAAACCCCGCCAACCCCACTAATACGCGCGAGTTCTCAATAAGAACGTCAAGGCGGGGTGATTCCCGCCTTTTGGGTTCGAAGAGGGTTGGCGATGCGCGTCTGTCCTCCTCTCAACCTCAACGCCTAAAAAAGGCTGTTAATATGCAAAGCCAAAACATCCGTATTCGGCTGAAGGCATTTGACTATCGCGTTCTGGATGCCAGCACGCAAGAGATCGTCAACACTGCCAAGCGGACCGGCGCGAACGTGCGCGGCCCGATCCCGCTGCCGAACAAGATTGAGAAGTTCACGGTTCTCCGTGGCCCTCACGTTGACAAGAAATCCCGCGACCAGTTCGAGATCCGTACGCACAAGCGTCTGCTCGACATCGTTGATCCGACCCCCCAGACCGTTGACGCGCTGATGAAGCTCGACCTCGCTGCTGGTGTGGACGTCGAGATCAAGCTGCAGTCGTAAGATCGGAGGGTATAGATTATGCGCTCTGGTATTATCGCAAAAAAAGTTGGCATGACCCGCCTGTTCATGGAAGACGGCAAGCAGATCCCTGTGACCGTTCTTCACCTGGACAACCTGCAGGTTGTTGCACAGCGTACCGCTGACAAAGACGGCTACACCGCAGTTCAGCTGGGCGCCGGTGCTGCCAAGGCAAAACGCACCTCGAAAGCCATGCGCGGTCACTACGCCGCTGCAAAGGTTGAGCCCAAGCGTAAGCTGGCCGAGTTCCGCGTCTCCGAAGATGGCCTGATCGAAGTGGGCGCCGAGATTTCGGCAGAACACTTCCTGGAAGGTCAGAAGGTTGACGTTTCGGGCACCTCGATCGGTAAAGGCTTTGCCGGTGCGATGAAGCGTTGGAACTTTGGTGGTCTGCGCGCCTCGCATGGTGTTTCGATCAGCCACCGTTCGCACGGTTCGACCGGTCAGTGTCAGGACCCGGGCAAGGTTTTCAAAGGCAAGAAGATGGCCGGTCACATGGGTGCTGCCCGTGTTACCACCCAGAACCTGGAAGTCGTCAAAACCGACGCCGACCGTGGTCTGGTCTTCATCAAAGGCGCCGTTCCCGGACCGAAATCGGGCTGGGTCACCGTCAAGGACGCCGTGAAGAAGAAAGCACCGGAAGGCCTGCCTTTCCCGGCTGCTGTGAAATCGGCTGCAACCGAAGCACCTGCGGAAGAAGCTCCCGCGGAAGGTGGTGAAGCATGAAACTTGATGTAATCAAACTGGACGGCGGCAAAGCCGGCGACATCGAGCTGAACGCCGATCTGTTCGGCCTGGAGCCGCGCGCGGACATCCTGCACCGTGTGGTCCGTTGGCAGCGCAACAACGCGCAGGCTGGCACCCACAAGGTCAAGACCCGCTCGGAAACCAGCTACTCGACCAAGAAGATCTATCGCCAGAAGGGCACCGGTGGCGCACGCCATGGTGACCGTAACGCGCCGATCTTCCGCAAGGGTGGTATCTACAAGGGCCCGACCCCGCGTTCGCACGGCCACGACCTGCCGAAAAAGTTCCGCAAGCTTGGCCTGCGCCACGCTCTGTCGGCCAAAGCCAAAGCAGGTGAACTGGTTGTGATCGAGAACGCCGAAGCCGAAGGCAAGACCGCCGCTCTGGCCAAACAGGTTGCAAACCTGGGCTGGAAACGCGCTCTGGTCATCGACGGCGCGACCGTGAACGAAGGTTTCCTGAAGGCGTCGCGCAACATCGAAGGTCTGGATATCCTGCCGTCGATGGGTGCAAACGTTTATGACATCCTCAAGCGTGACACTCTGGTGCTCACCAAAGCGGCTGTCGAAGCACTGGAGGCTCGTCTGAAATGAGCGCGAAGGCAGAACACTACGACGTGATCCGCAAGCCGATCATCACCGAAAAGTCGACCATGGCGTCCGAAAACGGCGCGGTTGTCTTTGAAGTGGCGATCGACAGCAACAAGCCGCAGATCAAAGAGGCCGTTGAGGCGCTGTTTGGTGTGAAGGTCAAGGCGGTGAACACCACCGTGACCAAAGGCAAGGTCAAGCGGTTCCGCGGCCAGTTGGGCAAGCGGAAAGACGTCAAAAAAGCATACGTCACCCTGGAAGAGGGTAACACCATCGACGTTTCCACCGGTCTCTGATCGGACCCGTCTTTGGGATAAGAATAAGGCCCCCGCGAAAGCGGGGGTTTTTCTTTTGCCAGTTCTGAAGCATGTTGATCGAGAGATTTGGGTAGGTCTGCACCGCAGTCGTTTACTGGATCGACAGATCGATATTGTACCCAACTGTTTTGCCGGCGTCCCGGTCATTGCCCATAAGGTAAACACGGATTGTATAGTCTCCGCTTTCGGGCAGATCGATTGTGGTGGTATTGCCGTTGATGGATCCATTGTAGATCGCGGCACCATCGCTGTCAGGGGGCAGGATGTTGTAGTAAATCGTACCATTGCCGTTGGTATTGGCCACGTTCAGCTCGACAAACATTTTCTGGCCTGCATTGGCACCGAGTTTATAGTCGAAATACTCATCGCCAGTTATCGTACCGTTGACCATGGTTCCGTAGTTTCCGGGCGCAAACTTAACGTCTGCCACTCTTTGCGCCTGCACGGATGACCCGATTAGGGAAAGTGCAAAGACCAGTGGGAGTATCTTCTTCATGGTCGCGTCCTTTGAGCTATGGAAATCGTAGCGAAGCCTAGCATTGTGACAGGCTATGGCAAAATCTCAGGTCAATGGAGTTGGAGTTTAGATCAGGCAGGCTGAATGATGCCGGATGTGAGAGCCGCCAAAGCCGTAAGAAAGTTCAAGCGGTTCCAAGGCTAACCGGGCGGTCGGAAGGTCGTCGAAAAGCATATGTGAGCCCGGAAGAGGGTGGATCCATTAACGTGAGCGCCAATCTTTGATCGGCTTTGCTGCGCCAAAGCGTTCTTTGTGTGTCTATTTCCGTGAATGCTCAAGACGTGTCTTGGGTGTTTTTGCCTCTGAACTATGGTCGCCGGGGATATCCAAGTTACATTGAAGATCATGCAGGATATCGACAAAACACGGGAAAATCTAAGCGAGAAAACACCTCTGTTCCGGCGTTTCCAGAGACTGTTTCGGAGAGCGGAAGTTAAGCATCCTGACACTGATCTTGCTTCGAATCCTGATGCTGTGCGCACACAGGTGCTGACGCAGATGCGTGGGTTCAGTTCCGAGCCCTACTTTCAGATTGCGGATGAGAAGCTGCGGCTATTGTCGGTTTTTGATGATCTTAAATATGACCGGGCGGATGTGGACATGGTCTCTCCAGCGATGCGTAAGCACGTCGTTGGTAAGCTTGGGCCGCTGGGCTTTCGACAGACCTCCGGCACGGTGTTAGAACATGCTGAGGCTGACATACGCGTGCACATCCCCAAGTTCCACGCCCTTGGTGCATCTCCTTTCGACATCGCGCGCTATACCCAGAAACGCCCACAGGACTATTGCTTACTGACGCCCACGCAGGTGGCTTGTCAGTTCGTGGACAGCTATGAGCTGGACGATGCGGTGCAGCGGATTGAGGTGCTGATTACGAAGCACCCGATCAACCTGCTCAAGCTTGCGGATTATCTGGAAGGCAAGCCCAAGCATCGTGCCTTTCGCGAGGTGCTGGGCCATATCAAGCGCCAGCAGCGCATTGCAGTGGAGTCCGAGCCGCTCTGCAGAAGGCGTTCGCTGGGGTGAGAGTATCGCTACCCATCGGAGACGCGTCAGAAGCAAAGGTGACCCCGGTAGAGAGCAACACATATCAGCCTGTCCAGCCGTCCGTGATCGGAAACGTCTCTGGAAAGAGGTAAAGGTCCTGCACATGTGGGGCCTCTTCTTAAGCTGCGACCCAGAAATTTGAGCGCCAAACAATCTTGTTTTGCACAATTCGCTTGCTATGGCGGGCTGGTAGTCTATCCGGCTTTCAACAAGCAAAAGACATGGCAGGCGCATGACCAAAACCTCTCTCTCGACCCGGGAAAACCCGGATAAAACCGCCGCGCGGGATTGGGTTTCGACGCTTGCCAAATACCGTGAGCCTAATCAGTGGCGCAGCTCCTTTGAGCTGGGTGTCAGCATTATTCCATTTTTTGTGCTTTGGGCGTTGTCCTGGATGGCGCTTTCCGTCAGCTACTGGTTAGCATTTGCAATTGCGGTCCTGAATGCGGCCTTCCTGCTGCGTCTGTTTGCGATCCAACATGATTGCGGGCACGGGGCGTTCTTCAAGAACCGGACAGTCAGCGACTGGGTTGGACGGATTATCGGCGTGCTGACACTGACGCCATACGATGTCTGGCGCCGCACGCATTCAACGCATCACAACAGCTCGGGCAATTTGGACAAGCGAGGGATGGGCGATATCCACACTTTGACAGTGGCCGAGTACCAATCCAAGACTCCCATGAATCGGTTCTGGTATCGCGTTTACCGAAACCCCATCACTCTGTTCGTTCTTGGCCCTGGGTATTTGTTCCTGTTCCAGAATCGCCTGCCATTGGGCCTGACTGACAGCGCCAGGTTTTGGGTCAGCGCTATGGGCACCAATGTCGCTATTCTTGCCGCTCTTCTGGCCGTCTACTACTTTGGCGGCCTGATGCCGGTCCTGCTGATCTTTCTGCCGTCAACCCTGATTGCGGCAACTGCCGGAGTATGGCTGTTTTATGTACAGCACCAATTCGAAGAAACGCATTGGGATTCGGACGACGATTGGCAACTGCATGAGGCGGCCCTTCACGGTAGCTCGCACTATATTCTGCCGTCCGTGTTGCAGTGGTTCAGCGCCAATATCGGCATCCACCATGTGCACCATCTGTACAGCCGCATTCCATTCTACCGCCTGACCGAGGTGCTGCGCGATCACGATGAGTTGGCGAACAGCAACCGGATGACCATCCGCGAGAGCCTCGCCAACGCGCGGCTGCATCTGTGGGACGAGCAAAGCCGTCGTCTGTTGTCGTTCGCTGAGGCGCGGGCGCTTTATGGGTGAGCGGTAAATTCTGCGATCTGCCTGGCCGTCGGAAAGACACCAAATATCTTATGTGTACTTGGGAGTGGGTAACACCGTCGACGGGTTCGCCGATCCCTGATCGGAGCCGTATTTGAAGTGGGCTAAAGGCCCGCGCGAGAGCGAGGGCCTTTCCTTATATTCTCGAAAGGGTGATGCGGTATTGCAGAATTTTGTAAAACCGAGTTCCGCCCTAAAAAGGCGATGAACGCAGGAGCACAACCCTTACCACCAGCACTACCTAATGGTCTTCCAGGTGAAGTTCGGGTTCAGCGACAGTTCCTGGAATACCCAGTGAATCGTAATAAACGACGACATTCTCGGAGAAGCTATGTATCACAATTGCTCGCCGCTCCAGCTCCTGTGTTTTGCGAGGGCTACCAGCGTGGAGAAGATTCTCGTGCCAAAATAGAACGGTTCCTTTTTTTGGTCGATAGATTTCGGGCTGGTACCTGTCAGCGATTTCCGCCCACTTCCCCCCAACCTTTTTACTAAAATCGTCCCAGTCACCATCGGTGACTTTTTTACAATCCGTATCAGCCAAATAAACCCGGTCTTCACGGTGTGACCCGGGGTAGACAACCAATTCACCGCTGCCGGGTTGGATGTCCTGAAGGGCAATCCAGATTCCACACATATAGCCAGCGGGGAACGGAGTCAGGTGGATGGTATCCTGATGTGCGTCTTGCTGACTCCCAAACACGAAAGTGAGGGTCTGCGAAGGTCGCGCATCTCCTTCTAGGATGAGGCTAGCAATTTCCTGTAGCTTTTCGTGATGGAAAAGCCTGCGAACCCCGGCTTTCTTGAAATGCAGATGTTCAATCCTTTGGCTGGAGCCGTATTCGTATCCGTCAACCTTTTCGGCGATCGCCTCATCTATCTCCGCATTAATCTGATCGAGAAGATCAGGCTCGATAAGATCCTCGAAAATCACGAACCCGTTGTCGACGAAGCCCTCTAGCTTTTTCTGATAGTTGGCGTCGATCTCACCTGCGTTATGCCATTCCTTGACAATCTCCTTGGCGTTCTCCTGATCGAACCAGCCTCGTTGAGAGGTTTCTTTGTAAGGATAGTATGAGCTGTCACACAAACCGAAGAAGGCTACAGGCACATCGAATTTCTGCATTTCCGAGGTAACCGCGTCAATCAGATCATTTTGCTTTAGCGGGTTTGTAAAGCTGATCTGAGCAGAGCCGAGTTCATTCACTCCATCATAAACGCGAAACTCGAGTAAGTTCTCGCCGCGGTCAACCAGATGCATGTGTGCACCGGCCGTAACAACTTCATTCGCGTCGGCGATATCTGTTTTAGCAAGCAAATTTTCTTTGTTGTCGTAGATTGCGCACTGTTTGGCGCGCTCTCGGAATTCTTCAGCAATTCGAACGTTAAAAACAGCAATATTGCCTGCGTTTTTTAAGTCGTTGACAAGATCAACAAATAGAACTGGTGCATTTGCGTCGGCCTCCACAGCTGGTGCCGATTGCAAGTTCTGATTTACATGGTCCGTGGAGGGATTTTGAATGGCCCTATCGGCAGAAGAGTCATTGCTGCCACCTAGGAATTGAAACAATCGTCGTAGCACGTCAAGGTCCTATATCTTATGGCTTTTCTGTGTGGATTACTCTCAGAATCCAACCATTGCGTCAAGGCGCTTGCCCGGACCTGGGATGTTGACTTCTACAGCGGGAAGAGCACCCAAATCAGCGTTTGCTGTTGAACGCCACGAACCAAAGTCTGAATGACCCAGTCTATATGGCTGACTTTTTTGAATGGTGGCCTCTTGTTCTTTCCTTGCTTCTCTTTTTACGGCAAACAACGCAAGTCGCACGCGAAGATGGACTTGACCGTGTTTCATGCATCCTCTAAACGAACGCATCTCTTGGCCTCGGATTCGTTCCGGGGCCTCTGATATTTGTAACCGGGGACCTTCGGGGCCCTATACCCTTGGCACCTACGGGGGCCTATCACATAGCAGGGAAACCCCCTGCACTTGCTAAACGGAAGACAGAAAGCATGGCACTCAAGTCGTACAAGCCGACGACGCCGGGCCAGCGCGGGCTGGTGCTGATCGACCGTTCGGAGCTTTGGAAAGGACGTCCGGTCAAGTCTCTCACAGAGGGTTTGACCAAATCGGGCGGCCGGAACAACACCGGACGGATCACTTCACGCCGCCGCGGCGGTGGCGCAAAGCGTCTCTACCGGATCGTTGACTTCAAACGGAACAAATTTGATGTCGCGGCAACCGTCGAGCGGATCGAATATGACCCGAACCGGACCGCATTCATCGCACTGGTAAAATACGAAGACGGCGAGCAGGCATATATCCTGGCTCCGCAGCGTCTGGCTGTTGGTGATAAAGTCGTGGCATCCGCCAAGGCCGACATCAAGCCGGGCAACGCAATGCCGTTCTCGGGCATGCCAATCGGTACAATCGTCCACAACATCGAGATGAAGCCTGGTAAAGGCGGTCAGATCGCACGTGCGGCCGGTACTTACGCTCAGTTCGTTGGCCGCGATGGCGGCTACGCTCAGATCCGTCTGAGCTCGGGCGAGCTGCGCATGGTCCGTCAGGAATGCATGGCCACCGTTGGTGCCGTGTCCAACCCCGACAACTCGAACCAAAACCTCGGTAAAGCCGGTCGTATGCGCCACAAGGGCGTTCGTCCGTCGGTTCGTGGTGTTGCAATGAACCCGATCGATCACCCGCACGGTGGTGGTGAAGGTCGTACCTCGGGTGGCCGTACGCCGGTTACTCCGTGGGGTAAGGACACCAAGGGTAAGCGTACCCGCAACAAGAACAAAGCGTCCCAGAAGCTGATCATCCGCTCGCGGCACGCCAAGAAGAAGGGACGTTAATCTATGTCTCGCTCTGTTTGGAAGGGTCCTTTCGTCGATGCTTACGTGCTGAAAAAAGCCGAAGCAGCGCGCGAGTCGGGCCGCAACGAAGTCATCAAAATCTGGTCGCGTCGTTCCACCATTCTGCCCCAGTTCGTGGGTCTGACCTTTGGTGTGTACAACGGCCAGAAGCATATTCCCGTAAACGTCTCGGAAGACATGATCGGTCAGAAGTTTGGTGAATACTCGCCAACTCGTACCTATTACGGTCACGCCGCTGACAAAAAAGCGAAGCGGAAGTAAGTCATGGGCAAGGAAAAGAACCCCCGCCGCGTGGCTGAAAACGAAGCAATGGCGAAAACTCGCATGCTTCGCACCAGCCCGCAGAAACTGAACCTGGTTGCGCAAATGATCCGCGGCAAGAAAGTTGAGAAGGCTCTGACCGACCTGACTTTCTCGAACAAGCGTGTCGCGCAGGACGTCAAGAAGTGCCTGCAGTCCGCAATCGCCAACGCCGAGAACAACCACAACCTGGACGTCGACGAACTGATCGTCGCCGAAGCATGGGTTGGCAAGAACCTGGTCATGAAGCGCGGTCGTCCGCGTGCCCGTGGTCGGTTCGGTGCAATCATGAAGCCGTTCTCGGAGATCACCATCAAGGTGCGTCAAGTTGAGGAGCAAGCCTAATGGGACATAAAGTCAATCCGATCGGCATGCGCCTTCAGGTCAACCGCACCTGGGACAGCCGCTGGTACGCCGACACCAAGGACTACGGTGATCTTCTGCTGGAAGACCTCAAAATCCGTGAGTTCATCAACAAAGAGTGCAAGCAGGCCGGTGTTGCCCGTGTGATCATCGAACGTCCGCACAAGAAGTGCCGCGTTACGATCCACACCGCACGTCCCGGTGTCATCATCGGCAAGAAAGGTGCAGACATCGAAGTTCTGCGCAAAAAGCTTGCTCGCATGACCGACAGCGAACTGCACCTGAACATCGTCGAAGTGCGCAAGCCCGAGCTTGACGCGCAGCTGGTTGCCGAGTCCATCGCTCAGCAGCTGGAGCGCCGCGTCTCGTTCCGCCGCGCGATGAAGCGGTCGGTTCAGAACGCCATGCGCATGGGCGCCCTGGGTATCCGGGTGAACGTCGCTGGTCGTCTGGGCGGTGCTGAAATCGCACGGACCGAGTGGTATCGCGAAGGCCGCGTGCCTCTGCACACCCTGCGCGCCGACATCGATTACGCACATGCCGAAGCGATGACCCCCTACGGGATCATCGGGATCAAGGTCTGGATCTTCAAAGGTGAGATCATGGAGCACGATCCGCAGGCACGTGACCGTAAAGCACAGGAACTCCAGGACGGCCCTGCACCTCGTGGTGCTGGTGGCGGTCGTCGCTAAGGAGGGAAAGATATGCTTCAACCAAAGCGTACTAAATTCCGCAAGATGCACAAAGGCCGGATCAAGGGTCTCGCCAAGGGCGGCTCTGATCTGAACTTTGGCACCTACGGCCTGAAAGCTCTTGAGCCTGAGCGTGTAACTGCACGCCAGATCGAAGCTGCACGTCGTGCCATGACGCGTCACATGAAGCGTCAGGGTCGTGTCTGGATCCGCATCTTCCCCGACACTCCGGTCACTGCAAAGCCGATCGAAGTTCGTATGGGTAAAGGTAAAGGTTCGGTCGACCGCTGGGCATGCAAAGTCAAGCCTGGCCGCGTGATGTTCGAGATCGACGGCGTCAATGACGATATCGCCCGCGAGGCCCTGCGCCTGGCTGCGATGAAGCTGCCGATCAAGACTCGCGTCGTGGTTCGCGAAGACTGGTAAGCGATCCGGGGCAACCCCGTTCGCTAAAAGATTAGCCCCCGTCGGGAAACCGGCGGGGGTTTTCCATTTGAAACCCGCTCAGTCGATAACTACCTAATGCGCCGTCAATAAACGATTATTTTACGGTCGAGATTGCAAAGCATATGTCACCAGGAACAGTTT
>NZ_SMMF01000960.1:12797-79304 GCF_009711355.1 Roseibium sp. RKSG952
GCCATTAGCTGCAATCGGCTTGAGTTACTTTGTTCGAAGCAAGGTTTTGAAACTATTTTTGCGTTATGGCGGTCTCTATTTTGGAATAGCGTTGAATTTGCATTTTCTTTTTGAAGCTGACTGCGCGACCGACAAGCTTTTGTACCATCGTTGCAGTACTATTCCGCAGACCATTGCTGAGATTTTTAGCTTTATGAACGTCCTTAACATGGTGGTTTATGTCTTCTGGGTGCCGCCCATCCTTGTGCTGCTCCTCCTGTGGGAGTTGAAGGTCCGAATGTTCAAGTGACTGAATGATGGTGGCAATGATGTTTTGCGACCAAAGAAGCGACGGGAATTTGTCTCTCGTAGTCAGAGGTCGATTTGGATAAGAACGCACCCATGCCACAGATTGAATCACTCTTCGTCACCCGTCTTTATCGCGCAGCCCTCTCTGAGTTCGATCCCAAGATCGACTCCGAAGAACTGGAAAGCTCATGCCTTGTCATCGCCGAAGATGATGAGGCCGGGCAGGAATGGTGTGAAGAGAACGGCTATCCCGGCTATACAAGCTACGCCTCACTGACCGATCTGCCCTGGCGGTTTCCAATCTTCGCCGATCTGGTCTCGGCGCTGGATCAGCATGTCGCGGCCTTTGCCAAAGATCTGGAGTTCGATCTGGGTGAGGGCGAGTTGAAGCTCGAGGATCTGTGGATCAACATTCTGCCCGAGGGCGGAATGCATTCCAGCCATCTACACCCGCACAGCGTGATTTCGGGGACGACCTATGTTGCAATGCCCGAAGGTGCTAGTGCACTGAAGCTGGAAGATCCACGCTCGGGACGCATGATGGCCGCACCGACGCGCCTCAAGGATGGGCGGCGAGATCTCCAACCGTTCATCTATATGAAGCCCAGGGTTGGCGATGTGCTGCTTTGGGAAAGCTGGCTTCGCCATGAAGTGCCTATGAACATAGCGGAAGAGGAGCGGATAAGTGTGAGTTTCAACTATCGTTGGGACTAAGCAGTTTGCAGCCGCCAAAAGCAGGCGGCCGCCTTGTTCGCGTTGACTGACGGTCCGGGTCAGTTTCAGTGATAAACTAGGCTCCGAACTTTTGGCAGAAAGCCCTAATGCGCCTTTCCCGCTGAACGGAACCATTCCCGCACCGCAGGCAAGCGGCCTCGTGAGACCGGAATGTCGTCGCCGGATCGTGTTTTAACGACGTTTCCACGAAGTTCCTCCGCTTCTTGGGTGGAAACCCAGAACGAGCGGTGTGTTTGTACGCCGTGGCTTTCGTTGACCTGCATGACGAAGTCCTTCATGCGGGCGCGGTATTGTGATGTCTTCCCGTTCGTTCTGACGATAAGATAGTGCTCGGCGCTCTGCACAGTCAGTATACTGTCCAGCGGCAATGAACGGCCGTTGAGAATGACAAACTCCGGCTCACCCTCCGGCACGGTTTCCGCCAAGTCTTCGTCGTTGCGCTGTAGTGGAAGTAGCCAGAGCAGTCCCACCGTTTCTATTATGTGCCCGATCAACAGGTTGCGCAGATAGTCTGTCCAGACAAGTGGTTCACCTCGCTTTGGTACGAGGTCCCCAAAAACCAATGGGAAACACGTTGCGAAAACGGACAGACCAACAATAAGGGGGCCGGTTGCAACAATAAGCGGTAGTGGTATCTGCAGAGTTCGCCGCCACAGTCTGTTCACAGCTGAGGCCCAATGCGGAATGATAATCAGATAGAGCAATACGGAGACGCCCCAGTAGAACAGCCGTGACGAGTATTCCGGAAGGGACGGAAACAGCGTCGGATTCGCAAGGGCGATAATGATTAGGCTAACAACAAGAAAAGCTTTAACTCTACTGCCCCGAACAAGGTCACGTAATTCACGTTGCGTGAAACGCACCACCTGTCCGTTCGTTAACAATATCTGATATTCACGACTATCGGCTTCTTGCATGGGTCACTACGCGGTACTGATTTAATTGTTATTGAGTTCCCTACTGATGCAAGTTGGCAATTTCGACCATAGCTAATGCGAAGGGGGGGTGCGGGAACGGACTCGCAGATAGTGACAAGTGAACTGAACCAAAACCCTCCGTCGAATTGCCGACGGGGGGAATTTTTCGCCAAGATTGGCAAAGATGAAAATCTAAGAACTTTCCCTTGCCACCCACCCTCTAAACCCTTATACGGCGGCATCCTGCGTTCCCCCGGCTGAGTCGGGGGATTCGTATGTCTATCATTCATCCACCAGGTCAAAGGTGACCCGTGTACGGGGCCTTCTGGTGTTTTGAGCAAAGGAAAAAGGCGATGAACGCCCAAGAACTGCGTGACAAGACCCCGGACCAGCTCCGCGAGGAACTGGCCAACCTGAAGAAAGAAAGCTTTAACCTGCGCTTTCAACAGGCAACCGGTCAGCTGGAAAACACAGCCGGCATTAAAGCGGCCCGCCGCAATGCTGCCCGTGTCAAAACCATTCTGAACGAAAAGGCCGCTGCTGCGGCATCCGAGGAGTAATCAGATGCCCAAGCGTATCCTGCAAGGCACCGTGACCAGCGACGCCAACGAACAGACCGTAACCGTATCCGTCGAGCGCCGCTTTACGCATCCGGTTCTGAAGAAAACCATCCGTAAGTCCAAAAAGTACCGGGCTCACGATGAAAAGAACGCCTTCAAGGTCGGTGACACCGTACGCATCATCGAATGCGCGCCGAAATCGAAGACGAAACGTTGGGAAGTTCTGGAAGCGTAAGCCTCCGGGATTTTTCCCATTTGTCGAAACCCTGGGGGATCTAACGAGACCAGCCCCCACAGGTCGGGAGAAACCACATGATCCAGATGCAGACCAATCTGGATGTCGCTGACAACTCCGGCGCACGCCGAGTTCAGTGCATCAAGGTCCTGGGTGGTTCCAAGCGTAAATACGCCTCCGTTGGCGACATCATTGTCGTCTCGGTGAAGGAAGCCATCCCGCGCGGCCGCGTGAAGAAAGGTGACGTCCGCAAGGCCGTCGTCGTACGCACCGCCAAAGAAGTCCGCCGCGCGGACGGTACCGCGATCCGCTTTGATCGTAACGCCGCCGTCATCCTGAACAACAACAACGAGCCGGTAGGTACCCGTATCTTTGGCCCGGTTGTTCGCGAACTGCGCAGCAAGAACTTCATGAAAATCATCTCGCTTGCTCCGGAGGTGCTGTAATCATGGCTGCTAAACTCCGCAAAGGCGACAAGGTCGTCGTGCTGGCCGGTAAGGACAAGGGCAAAGAGGGAACTATCTCCTCGGTTGACCCGAAAGCCGGTAAAGCTGTTGTAGACGGCATCAACATCGCCATCCGCCACACCCGCCAGACCCAGAACTCGCAAGGTGGTCGCCTGCCTCAGGCAAACCCGATCGAGCTGTCGAACCTGGCTCTGCTGGACAAGAACGGCAAAGCAACCCGCGTTGGCTTCCGCATGGAAGGTGACAAGAAGGTCCGCTTCGCCAAGACCACGGGAGACGTGATCGATGCTTGATTCCGCAAACTACACCCCGCGTCTGAAGGCTCAGTACGTTGAAACCATCCGTGCCGCTCTGAAAGAAGAGTTCGGCTACAAGAACGACATGCAGCTGCCCAAGCTGGAAAAAATCGTTCTGAACATCGGTTGTGGTGCTGAGGCCGTCAAAGACTCGAAGAAAGCGAAAGCTGCTGTCGAGGATCTGACTGCGATTGCTGGTCAAAAGGCAGTTTCAACCAAGGCGAAGAAGTCGATCGCGGGTTTCCGCGTCCGTGAAGACATGCCGCTGGGTGCGAAAGTAACCCTGCGCGGTGACCGGATGTACGAATTCCTGGATCGTCTGATCACCATCGCGATGCCGCGTATTCGTGACTTCCGCGGTGTGAAGCCTTCTTTTGATGGTCGTGGCAACTTTGCCATGGGCATGAAAGAGCACATCGTGTTCCCGGAAATCGACTTCGACAAGGTCGACGAGGTCTGGGGTCTGGATATCGTAATCACCACCACAGCGAAAACCGACGCTGAAGGTAAGGCACTGTTGAAAGCGTTCAACATGCCCTTCAACGCCTAAGCGCCGGGAGGATTGAGACATGGCTAAAAAAGCAATGATCGAACGCGAGAAGAAGCGCGAACGCCTGGTGGCCAAATATGCCGCAAAGCGTGCCGAGCTGAAAGAAATCGCGAATGACGAGAGCCGCCCGATGGAAGAGCGCTTCAAAGCGCGTCTGAAACTGGCGAAACTGCCGCGCAACAGCTCGGCTACCCGTCTGCACAACCGTTGTCAGCTGACCGGTCGTCCCCACGCTTACTACCGTAAGCTGAAGGTCAGCCGTATCGCGCTGCGCGAGCTGGGTTCTGCTGGTCAGATCCCCGGCATGGTGAAATCGAGCTGGTAAGGGAGACATAGATATGAATGATCCTATCGGCGATATGCTCACCCGTATCCGCAACGCGCAAATGCGCGGCAAGTCCACCGTTTCCACCCCGGCTTCCAAGCTGCGCGGTTGGGTTCTGGACGTGCTGGCGGACGAAGGTTACATCCGTGGCTACGAAAACACGACCGGTGAAAACGGTCATCCGGCCATCGAAATCAGCCTGAAGTACTACGAAGGCACCCCTGTTATTCGCGAACTGAAGCGGGTCTCGAAGCCCGGTCGTCGCGTATACATGGGCGTCAATGACATCCCGCAGGTCCGTCAGGGTCTGGGTGTGTCGATTGTCAGCACTCCGAAAGGTGTGATGTCGGACGCAAACGCTCGCTCCAACAATGTTGGCGGCGAAGTGCTCTGCACCGTCTTCTAAGGAGGTCTGCAATGTCTCGTATTGGTAAAAAACCGGTCGAGCTGCCCAGCGGCGTTACCGCCTCTGTGTCTGGCCAGACCATCGAAGTCAAAGGTCCGAAAGGCACCCGCAGCTTCACCGCCACCGACGACGTGACGCTGTCGGTTGAAGACAATGTGGTCAAGATCGACCCCCGTGGCATGTCCAAGCGTGCCCGCCAGCAGTGGGGCATGAGCCGCACCATGGTTGCCAACCTGGTAACCGGTGTAACTCAGGGCTTCAAAAAGGAGCTGGAGATCCAGGGTGTTGGTTACCGAGCTCAGATGCAGGGCAACACCCTGAAGCTGAACCTGGGCTACAGCCACGATGTTGATTTCACTGCTCCGGAAGGTGTCACCATCACCGCACCGAAGCAGACCGAAATCGTTGTGGAAGGTATCGACCAGCAGCTGGTGGGCGAAACCGCGGCCAAAATCCGCGAGTGGCGCCGTCCCGAGCCTTACAAAGGCAAGGGCATCCGCTACAAGGGCGAGTTCATCTTCCGCAAGGAAGGCAAGAAGAAGTAAGGACGCAGACAATGGCAAACAGCAAAAGAACCCTGTTTCTGAAGCGCCGCCTGCGCGTTCGGAACAAACTTCGCAAGGTCAACGCGGGTCGTCCGCGTCTGTCCGTACACCGTTCGAACAAGAACATCTCTGTTCAGCTGATCGACGACGTACGTGGCGTGACCCTGGCATCTGCCTCGACCCTGGAAAAAGATCTGGGTGTTGTCGGCAAGAACAACGTCGAAGCGGCCACCAAAGTGGGCGCGGCCATCGCCGAGCGTGCCAAGAAGGCAGGCGTCGAAGAGGCCTATTTCGATCGTGGTGGCTTCCTGTTCCACGGCAAGGTGAAGGCAGTTGCCGACGCCGCACGTGAAGGTGGTCTGAAGATCTAAGACCTGCGGGCAGCTTTGCGGCTGCCCCGATGATCCGGGGGCCTCGGCAACAGTCGGGGCTCACTTGGATTGAAGAAAACGGCGCCGTAAGCGCCACATGAGAAAAGGGATGCCAAATGGCAGAACGTGAAAACCGTCGGGGCCGTGGCCGCGACCGTGAAGAAGCACCGGAATTTGCAGATCGCCTGGTCGCAATCAACCGCGTGTCGAAAACCGTAAAAGGTGGTAAGCGCTTTGGCTTCGCCGCTCTGGTGGTTGTCGGCGATCAGAAAGGCCGCGTGGGCTTTGGCAAAGGTAAAGCGAAAGAAGTACCTGAAGCCATCCGCAAGGCGACTGAGCAAGCCAAGCGTCAGATGATCCGCGTGCAACTGCGCGAAGGTCGTACTCTGCACCACGACATCGAGGGCCGTCACGGCGCTGGTAAAGTGGTTATGCGCACCGCACCTGAAGGTACTGGTATCATCGCCGGTGGTCCGATGCGTGCTGTGTTCGAAATGCTGGGCGTCAAGGACGTTGTGTCCAAGTCGCTGGGCTCGCAGAACCCGTACAACATGATCCGCGCCACCATCAACGGCCTGCAGAAAGAGCAGAGCCCGCGTTCGGTTGCCGCACGTCGTGGCAAAAAGGTTGCCGACATCCTGCCCAAGCGGGACGAAGCACCGGCTGCTGCTGAAGCAGAAGCGTAAGGAGAGCGAACCATGGCAAAAACCATCGTCGTCAAGCAGATCGGTTCTCCGATCCGTCGCCCCGCTGAACAGCGCGCAACCCTGATCGGTCTGGGCCTGAACAAGATGCACAAAACCCGTGAGCTGGAAGATACCCCTTCGGTTCGCGGCATGGTCAACAAGATCCCGCATCTGGTTGAGATCATCGAAGAGCGCGGCTAAGCCCGACACCTTCGAGAAATTGGAAACGCCTCCGATCTGATCGGGGGCGTTTTTTTTTGTGTCAGCGGATCTTGGTTAGGCAGAGGCCGCAGGTTGGAGAGAAACCTGCTGAATGTGTTGTGAATGTCGACCAACGCAACAGAAAAACCGACACGCCGACAAACAATTTCGCAAAAAGGCTGGCCAATCCTGCGTGGCAGTGAAAAGACACCACCGTCAGAAAAAATTCGATTCGGCTTTTCTGGTTTGCCTCACAAACGCGAAGTCAGATGAGGCCACCCAATTGGCAGACCGCCGGGCAGCCATACGAAGACAGAGGATACCCATGGGCCTGACCTGCTATGACGTAATGGTGCCGACTGAAGTTCAGCGAACCATCCATCCGGATGAGAGCATTGCCACCGCCTTTAACATTATCAGGGACAGCCGTGCGCGGTTTTTGCCGGTGGTAGAAGATGACGGCACATATGTCGGTGTATTCACAGCACCGACACTTCTAAAGCTGATCCTGCCCAAAGCGGCAACAATTGGCCTGAACGATGATGCGTCGCGGGTGCCAATCGAGTCTCTCAGCTTCATGAACCTCACACGGGATGACTTCGATCAGCAGCTGGAGCGGTTGAAGACAGAAAAGGTGCGCGACAACATGTCGAGACCAACCAACATCCCAGTGGCCGCACCGGACACGCCGGTGATGGAAGGCATTTTTCTGATCTACAAATTCAAGCGGCACGTGATCCTTGTCGAGCCTGAAACAAAGCGTTTTGTGGGCACGGTGAGTGCAAACTCACTTCTGGATCGCGCACTAAGCTAACCACCAAAGAACCGGACAAAAATCTTGGCTGAGCATTCTACGTCACACGGAGAGGCTGCGTTCTCCGTTCCACAACTATTGGGCATTGATCCCCTTTGGGTCGCGACCGGTATCCTGATCCTGGTCTACGCCGTTCTGATAACCGAAAAAGTGAACCGAGCCATTCTGGCAATGCTGGGCGCATCGCTGATGGTACTGTTCGGGATCATCAATCAGGAACAGGCGGTGGCCGGGGTCGACTCCAATACGCTGGCCCTTCTGATTGGCATGATGGTCATTGTGGGTATCACCAGCAAATGCGGACTGTTTCAGTTCGTGGCGATCAAGGCCGCAAAGTCGGTCAAGGCCAATCCTACCGGTATTCTGATCATGTTGACGCTGATCACGGCCGTGTTTTCAGCATTGCTGGATAACGTGACAACCGTCTTGCTTATTGCCCCGATTACCTTGCTGATCACCGAAGCTTTGGAAACGCGCGTCTTCCCGTTTTTTATTGCTGAAATTCTGGCTTCGAATGTCGGGGGCACAGCAACCCTGATCGGTGACCCGCCGAATATTATCATCGGCTCTGCCGCAGGCCTCAGCTTCAATGAGTTTGTTGTGAATCTGGCACCGATTTCGGCGATCTGTCTGGTGGTCCTTACGGGAATTATCTACCTGATGAACCGCAAGGAGCTTGCCAGCATTCCGAAATCTGCCAGCGAGCGGATTATGGGCTTCAATGAATCCGAAGCGATCACGGATGTAGGTCTGATGATCAAGTCGCTGTCTGTTCTGGCGCTGGTGTTGCTCGGTTTCACGTTGGGGCATGGGTATGGCATTCAACCTGGTACCTCCGCATTGGCCGGTGCGGGCTTGTTGATGCTACTGGCCTATGGTCACCAGCACGGCGAAGAGCAGTCGGAATCCGTGCACCATATCTTTGGCGAAGTCGAATGGGTCACGATCTTCTTCTTCGGTGGTCTCTTTGTCATCGTTGCCGGCGTTGAGCATGTAGGTCTGCTGGCGTTCTTCGGTGAGAAAGTGCTGGAGTTGACACAGGGCGATATGATGTGGACCGCGTTCTTCATCTTCTGGGCCTCAGGTATCCTGTCGGCGATCCTCGACAATATTCCTTTCGTGGCGACCATGATTCCGCTGATCGAGTCCACAGCCGACACGTTTGGTGGAGAAGACGCGATTGAACCGCTGTGGTGGTCATTGGCGCTTGGGGCTTGTCTGGGTGGCAACGGTACCTTGCTGGGCGCGAGTGCGAACCTCACGGTTGCAGCTTTTGCTGAGAAAGCAAAGCAGCCCATCGGCTTTATCGCGTTCGCCAAAATCGCTTTCCCGATCATGATCCTGACCCTGATGATCGCGAACGTATACATCTGGTTGCGCTACTTCTGACGCGTTGCGTTAGATGCGAAACGGCCTTCCATTGTCAGGGGCATGTGAACCTTTGGTTCATGCCCCTGACGGGCTTTATCTACCCCTAAGTACTCTGAGAGTGCATGATGCAGCACAGAAAGCTCTGACAATGTGCAGGCCTGACATCTGGCAAATCGCCTCGTGCCGAAGCGACTATCCCAGGTAGCTGCGCAAGCTGGGTGGTGGGTTGTCAAGCAACTCTGTCGTTTCAACCGGCGAATGGGCCTGACCTTCGGCAACGAGTATTGTCTGATCGGTAATGCGGCGCGCGTCCTGCGGATCGTGACTGATCATCAACAGAGTTGTGCCAGTCCCCTCAATCAAATCAGCAACTAAATCCAGCATTTCGGCTTTCAAAGCAGGACCAAGTGCAGCGAACGGCTCATCCAGCAAAAGCACCTGGCGCCTTTGAACAAGCACTCGAGCCAAAGCCACCCGACTTTGCTGCCCGCCAGATAGCTCTGCAGGTTTGCGAGTGCTCATTCCTGCCAGACTTACACGTTCCAGGGCTGTTTGGACCTCACCTTGTTCGTCAGGGCTCAGTCGTCCATTTGGGCGCACCCCCAAAGCGATATTCTGCTCAGCGGTCAAATGAGGGAACAGGTTGCCGTCCTGAAATAGCATTGCCAGCGGACGCTTGCCCGGTGGCAGATCTGTTATCTCGGTACCCTGCCAGAATATTTGACCCTGAGTTAGGGAACGAAAACCGGCAATGGTTTCCAGCAATGTCGATTTACCTGCACCTGATGGGCCAATGATTGCAACGCTCGCCCCGGGTTCGATGCAAAGATCGGCGTGCAGGGTGAAATTGCCATTTTCAATGACGCAATCACTAAGCTTCAGCATGCCAGCGTCCTCCGCGATCCAATATCCAGAACGCCGACATGGACAACAGCAGCAATAGCAGCGCCCCTCCGGCGGCGGCTTGCATTTGATAAGCTCCCATCAGGCGGTAAATCTGTAAAGGCAGCGTTGCTATCTGGGCGTCTGCGAACAGTGCGATCACACCGAGATCTCCCATCGAAAGGGCTGCGGCCAGCCCGGCTGCAAAACCGATCTGCGCGCGCATTCGAGGAAGCAGAATGCGGACAAAGAAGGTCATGTTGGTCATATCGAGGGAAAGCGCCAGTCGGCCGTGTCGCGACACCACATCGCGCGCGGCCGGGACAAGAATGCGCAATGCGAAGGGCAGAGCCATAACTGCGTTGACCAGTGCCGTCACCGGAAGCGCAAGCGCTGTCGGGTTGGCCACAGGCCTGACCAAAATGAATAATCCGGTACCGATCACCAGCGGTGATGCGGCCAGCCCGAGGATGCCACTGAGCTCAACAATTCCATATCGCCCTGTCGCGACAGCAGTGGCCATGGGCAGCGCCAGCAGCAGCAAGATTGCAGTACTCGCGGCCGCCACCATGACCGAGGTCAATGCGGCGCGGAACACCAAAGCTGGCGTTTCGAAGAGACCAGCAAAACCTGAAATCACAACAGATGCCAAAGGAAGCAGCAGGAACGCGGCCGCTGCGATGATCCATAAGGCATCGGCAATGGGCGCGCCGCCGTCCCACCGGCGGATGGGGCGATCCAGCCCGGTGCCGAAGCCGTCCCTGTGAGAAAACCTTAGGGCGGCCAAAGCTGCAGCGGCAGTCAGGGCCAGTTGTAGCGCCGACAACAGTGCAGCACGGCCGAGGTCAAAGTCATAGGTAAAGGCTTGATAGATCGCGAGTTCGATTGTGGTCGCACGGGGCCCGCCACCCAGAGTCAGCGCAACAGCAAAACTGGTTAGGCAAATGGCGAAGATTACCGCAAGCACGCCCGGTAAAATCCGTTTCAGCATCGGCAACTCGATCAACCGGAACATGGCCACTCCGTTGCAGCCTAACTGAGCAGCGAGGCGAAATCGCTCGGCCGGAATTTCTTGCCATCCCTGCAGGATGAGGCGCGTGGCAAGGGGCAAATTGAAGAATACATGGGCCAATACCACGCCATGCAGGCCGTAGATACGAATGGGTGCGAAGCCAAAATAACCCAATATATCAGAGATCCAGCCGGCCCGACCAAAGACCTGCAGCAATCCGATTATCGCAACAATAACGGGAAGAATGAACGGCGCGCCAAGCAGCGCAATCAGCGCGCGACGCCCGGGAAACCGTCGCCGGGCGAGTGCTCGTGCAACCGGAACCGCCAATCCAATACTGAACAGCGCGGAAAGTATCGCTTGAGTAAGTGTAAAACGCAGGGCAGCCCAGTCGGCCGGACCAAATCCACCGCCTGCTTCGGCACGCAGGGTGACTGCGGCCAGTGTGCCCAGTATCAGCGCGGCGACCAGGGCAGCCGCGCCGATACCCGGCAATGGGCTTACTGGCTGAGCGCGCTCAACCATTCTGCAAGTGCCTGATCCCGCACGTCGGCGGCTTCATCGGGTGAAAAGAGCAGAGCCTTTTCCGGAATGGTCAGGGTTTCAAACCCTTCGGGCAACCCAGCTGCCGGGGTCACTGCCGGGTACATCCAGTTGGTTGTAGGAATGATCTGCTGGAACGCATCCGAAACCATGAATTCCAGGAATTGATCCGCCAGTTCCGGCTGATCAGTCCCGGCGAGTTTCCCTGCCACTTCAACCTGCATGTAATTGCCTTCGTCAAAGACAGCTGCCGATTTCGAAGCGTCTTCTTCAGCGATCAGGTGATAGGCCGGAGAGGTGGTATAGCTGAGGACCATATCCGATTCACCTTCGAGGAACAGGCCATAGGCCTCGGACCACCCTTTGGTGACTGTTACGATATTGTCTGCAAGACCAGCCCAGATTTCGGGTGCCTCGTCGCCATAGGCCGCCTTCACCCACAACAACAGACCAAGGCCGGGTGTGGAAGAACGTGGATCCTGAATGATGATCTTTGTCTCGCTGTTCGCCAATTCACGGAAATTCGCTGGGGCCGAGTAATCGGCGTTGTGAACAAATGCGAAATAGCCCCAGTCGTAGGGCGCAAAAACGTCGTCGGTCCATTCAATCGGCAGCGCGTAGTCAGCTGTAACGGAACTGGGTGCAAACAGACCGGTTTCCTTGGCTGCATTGATCAGACTGGTATCCAGTCCCAGCACCACGTCAGCTTCCGAGTTTTCGCCCTCAAGCCGGATACGTGACAGCAGGGCGGCGCCATCTTCAACGCCAACAAGATTCAGATCGCAATTGCAGACCGCTTCAAAAGCTTCTTCGACCTGCGGACCCGGACCCCAGTCCGAGACAAAGCTGTCATAGGTGTATACGGTCAGCTGAGGTTTGTCGGCGGCAATAGCCGAAGTTGCACTCAGTAATCCCGCAGCAATCAGCAGATGTTTCATATCATCCTCCATTGCGGCGAGAGGGTAAGGATGGATGAAACCGTCACCTTTCCCTCCGCCGGTTCTAGCCGGTTCAGGTTCAACGGGTTCGCCTGATAGGCATCTCAGCGCGGCAGGCCACGCACCCCGAGGTGAAGCTGTGATTAGGAGGATGGAGACCCGATTACAACTATAATCGCGTCACCCAGGGTGCACGAACCGAAAGGTAGCGCTCACAAATTGCTCATATCTGACATTAATTGCAGACCGTTGCCGCAACTTCGGCAACGATCCTTGGGTCTACAATTCCTCAGGACCCGCCCGTCAAATCTTGGGCAAGCATGAAGGCGTTGCCGTCGGGGTCATAGAATGTCGCCGTCTTGACCATGCCTTCGACTACATCTGTTGGGCCGTCAAACTGAACATCAGCCTGTTCTAGCTTTTGCCTTGCGCTGTCTAGGTCGGCGATGCCGAATACAGGGACGCAGTTTCCGGGCGCGGGTTTGGTGTGCTCACCAAGCCCAAGGGTTACGCCCTTGGTCAGGGTTTCTAGCTCTGACCAACCTGCCTCATCTGCATGATAAAGCGTTTTGAAGCCAAGCATGCTCTCGTACCAATCGGCGCTGGCGTGACGATCCTTAACCGACAGCGCAATTGTTATGGTTTCTTCCAGGGAAATGAGCGGCATCATCTTTCCTTTTAAGGTAAAATATAGTAACTATACTTTATGTACATTGATGCACTTGTCAACATCACTTCGCGGGCGTGGGCCCTGCCCATTCTTTCCAATCTTCACGAAGGTGTCCCTGGGCGGCAGGCGCCATTGTTGGCTGCAACCGGCGCGGGCCGTACGTCATTCTCTCAGAGTGTAGATCATCTCATCCAAATTGGATTGCTTGAGCGAAACCCGGGCTACGGCCATCCGTTGCGACCGGAATTTCGACTGACACAGCGTGGTGCAGTGGCAGCCCGGTTCGCCAATCAGATCCTGTCTGCGACCAGCGAAGATAATCAGGATCTGCTTCGGCGCTCATGGACGTTGCCCGTTCTGGCGACCCTTCATGAACTGAGCCACTTTAACGAGATCAGGCGAAACCTGCTGACGATCACTGATCGCGCCCTCTCACAGTCCTTGCGAATGATGGAGGAGCGGGATTGGGTGCAACGCGACATCGATGATGGCGCACGACCACCCCGCGCGACTTACCATCCGATAAATACCGGTGAAACAATCACAGCAATCACAGGTCCGGTGATTGTGTTCAAAACCGGTTCGCAGTTGCGGCAGTTATAGGTCGGAGACAGCGTCTGAGGTTCCGAACCAAATCGGCACATCATCTTCTGACCAAGGGGCGTATTTGTGCATGATTTGCCCGAAAGTGTCGCTAGTCAGAAATTGGTCCAGCCATCTGATAAGGTTGGGCCAAGGCTGAGCGTCAAACCACACACGGTCAATATTTGCAAACTGGCGCACGAATGGCAGCATTGCCAGATCTGCAATCGTTGGTCGATCTCCGAACAGCCACGCCTGCCCATCCAGTTTTTGGTCAAGGACGGTCAGATAGGTGGCCGCCTTTTGCCGCTCAACCTCTTCGTCCAGATCGGGATATCGCGTGGCGTATTTGGTGTGATCCAGTGCATTCTTGAACGGGCCGTCATTGGTTGAGATCAGCTCCCAACCTTCCTTCGGCATATCGAGCAACTGTTGGGGGTCGCTCTGTTCCAAAGCCCAGATCATGATGTCCAGACTCTCATCCAGAACCTGGTCATTGGTTCGAAGAGCGGGCACTGTCCCAGACGCTGAAGTATCAAGAAAAGCCTGTGGTTTGTCCCGCAGCAGGATCTCACGCAGCTCGACCTTTACACCCGCGCTGACCAGCGCGAGGCGCGCCCTCATCGCATAAGGGCACCGACGAAACGTCCAGAAAACAGGGTGCTGAGCCATATCGCGATCTATCCGGCTTTCTGTGTCATAGTCAAATATGCGGGCGCAGCGCTCGATTGCCTCGCCCGCATCATCAGCTCAGCCGCGCCCGCGATACGGTGGCACTCCCTGATCGGGAATCCAGACGCCTTCGGGCATCGCACCGGTTTGCCAGAACACATCAATCGGAATGCCCCCGCGCGGATACCAGTATCCGCCAATACGCAGCCAGCGGGGTTCGAGGAACTCCGTCAAACGCCGTGCGATCGAGATTGTGCAATCCTCGTGAAATGCACCGTGGTTCCGGAATGAACCCAGGAACAGTTTCAGTGATTTGCTTTCAACCAGCCACTCACCCGGTACATAGTCGATCACCAGATGTGCAAAGTCGGGTTGTCCCGTCATCGGGCAGAGAGAGGTAAATTCGGGTGCCGTAAAGCGAACGTTGTAGTCCACGTCCGCCTGCGGGTTCTGGACACGCTCCAGCTCGGCCTCTTCGGGGCTGGCAGGCATTTGCGTTGCGCCGCCCAGCTGGGTGAGATTGCTGTAGATGCTGTCACTCATGTGTTTCTCCTTTGCTCAGACGCCGCGCTTATTGCCCCAGACAAGTACATGCAGCTGGGGAAGAATACGGGGTCTGAACCATCGTGCGTTCAGTGTTGTGTCGATTAGCCATTCCAATCGTCCTGTCGTTTCACCCAGGTCGATGGGTTCCGTTGGATCGCTGTTCGGATTTCCGGGCTGAAGATAGAGCGGCAGATCCGGATAACGATCTGCGACTTCGCGCGCCCAATCGAAATCAGCACTATCGAAGATCACAATCTTCAGGACGGTACGGGTTGGGCGCGCAGCCAAGCAGGCGTCAAACTGGCTCCAATCCATCATTTCTCCGCTGCTTGGCGGTTTGGGGCTCAGGATCAGCATGTCGAGATCTGAGAACCACGGCTTGGCGATCGAGCCCTGGGTTTCGCAGGCAAATCCGTAGCCATGTTCCTTGCCCAGTGCGATGAGCGGGGCGAAATCCTGAATGGCCGGATTGCCGCCTGACAGCGAAACGGTCAATGGTTGCCCGCCGGACAGGCGTTGGACTTCGGCCCAGACCGTCTCGGCCTTCATCGGGGTCCAGTCTTGACGATAGTCGCTGTCGACTGCATGGGGGCTGTCGCACCACGAACAACGAAAATCACATCCGCCGGACCTGACAAAGACTGTCGGTTCGCCGATCAGTGCGCCTTCGCCCTGTACAGTGGGGCCGAAGATCTCGGATATCCTCAAGCTCATGGTCGATACTCCGCCCAGGTCTTAGGGGTCTCAGACACCTTGACGGCCGCCGTTTCTGGCCAGCGGGCTGAACACCATTCATAGAAGTGACGCGCCAGGTTCTCAGCGGTTGAGATTTCGTTCATCACATCGTTCAGGTGCCGGTGGTCAAAGCTGTCGTCGATATAGGTTTTGAGTGGCTTCAGTTCCTGATAGTCCCGAACAAAACCGTCCCGATTCAATTCGGCTGCGGCCAGTTCGACCACCACGATATAGTTATGCCCATGCAGCCGCGCGCATTGATGCGTTTCGGGCAGGTGGCCCAGCTGATGTGAGGCAGAGAAGTGAAACTCTTTGGTGATCCGGAACATCAGTCTTGCTTTCCTTCAATCGCCGCGCGCCAGAAATCGGGGTCTTCATAAAGGGTCGGGTCAGCTACACCGGCAAGATCGAATGCTTCGCGCCGCTCCACACAGGTGCCGCAACGACCACAGTGGCTTTCTCCGCCTTTGTAGCAGGACCACGTCTGATCAAATGGTGTGTTAACCCGTGCACCTTCGGCAACGATGTCAGCCTTGGAACGATGCACGAAGGGGACGTACAACGAGACATCTGCGTAGCCATCAAGAGCCGCGCGTTGCATCGCATCGAACGCATCCGTGAATGCAGGACGGCAATCGGGATAGATGAAGTGATCCCCGCCATGCACCGCAGCTGCAACGGCGTCGTCACCCGCAGCAGCGGCGACACCATATGCGATGGTCAGCATGATCGCATTGCGGTTCGGCACCACTGTGACTTTCATCGTGTCTTCGGCGTAATGGCCGTCTGGTACATCCAGGTCATCCGTCAGCGCAGAACCAGTCAGCGATGCCCCGACGGATCGCAGATCAATCACGTGATGGGGTACGTTCAGACGCTCGGAACAGGCGGCGGCAAAGGCCAGTTCTTTGTTGTGCCGCTGGCCATAGTCAAATGACACAAGACGCGACAATTGTCCGTCATTCGCCAGAACGTGAGCAAGCGAAACGGAATCGAGCCCGCCGGAGCAGACCAATGTAGTCTTCATGATTTTCAGTCCTTGTTTTGATACCCGGGTAGGCTGCGACCGGTGGCCGGGACGCATAGGAGCAAACCGCGCAGAATGCAATGCACTTTGCGTTGAGCCTTGGGGGCAGTTTTGGCTGCTATCCGCGATAAACCGGGTTTGGATACCAGGACGTGTAGGGTCGCGGTCCCGAATGCAGGTGATCGCGATCAAACTAGGTCTGTCAGGTGTTCTGGTACATGGCCTGTGGCAGTACGAAGGGCACCTGAGTCGGGGGTGTTTTATTCATCTGCAAATTGATGCCGTAGACATCCCGCATCATGTCGTCGTTCAATACCTCCGACGGTGCACCCGATCCCCAAACGCGGCCTTGCGAAAGCACGTAGATTGTATCCGCAAACAAAGCTGTCAGATTGAGGTCATGCATCACCACCACCACACCGCCGCCTCGCGATGCAAAATCTCGGGCGATATCGAGGACCGTGAACTGATGGGCGATGTCCAGACTGGCGACGGGTTCGTCCAGCAGAAGCCACTTGGTCTCGGAACTGTCCGGAGTTTCCCAAACCTGCGTGAGAACACGGGCCAGTTGCACACGCTGCTGCTCGCCCCCCGACAACTCCTGATAGGACCGGTTTTCAAACCCGGCTAGATCAACATGCTTCAGCGCTTGAATCGGCAAGTGTTCATCTGCACCGGCCAACCCGCGCGCAAGCCCAAGCCGAACGATCTCGAGCACGGTGAAGGGAAAGGCAACCGATGAGGCTTGTGGAAGGACACCCCGCATCGGGGATAGTTCCCATGGCTGCAGGGATGAGATGTCAGATCCGTTGAGCGTTATGGTTCCCGCACCCGTAATTTCGCCTGACAGCGTCTTTAGCAAGGTGGACTTACCTGATCCGTTGGGACCAATAATCGCCGTAACCTTTCCCGGTTCTGCCTTGAAGTCGATACCATGCAGAATTTCCTTTCTGCCCAGTGTCACGCGGATGTTTGTCGCTTCCATTTCTACATCCCCATCGTTCCGTGGCGCCGCAGCAGAATCCACAGGAACACAGGTGTTCCGAGTATTGCGGTGACGATACCAATAGGCAGTTCAGCCGGTGCAACGATGACGCGGCTGATCATGTCCGCGCAAAGCAGCAGGCTGGCGCCCAGCAGCGCTGAATTCATCAGCAATCTGTGGTGATCGGGACCTGTTCCCAGCCGCAGAAGGTGCGGTACGACGATCCCGATAAACCCGATGCCACCCGAAACTGCGACGGCGGCTCCGGTTGCAGCTGCCACAGCCAGGATCGCTAGATTCTTGCTACGTTGTACAGGTATTCCGATGTGATGCGCGACAGCTTCGCCCATCGCCATTCCGTTCAGAGCACGTGCAAGAAACTGGGTGCTGACCACCGCTATTAGAATGATTGGCGCCACGGTCACCACTTTGATCCATGTAGCACCGGCAAGTGAGCCCATGCCCCAAAAGGTCAGATCACGCAGTTGCTGATCATCGGCCATATAGACCAAAACACCCGACACCGCCCCCGACAAAGCTCCCAGGGCAATACCGGCCAGCAACATCGTCGCGACCGAAGTTTGCCCGCGCCGGGTCGAAACACGGTAGAGGATAAGAACCGATGCCCATCCACCAAGGAATGCGGCAACGGCCACAAGACCATTCCCAACCACGCTCAATAGGGCGGCGGGCAGATAGCTTCCCAGGATGATCGCTGAGATCGCGCCAAGACCAGCGCCGGCGCTCACACCAACAATTCCCGGGTCGGCCAGCGGGTTGCGGAACAGGCCTTGCATGACCACGCCTGACACCGCCAGGGCGGCTCCGACCAGCATGCCCATCGCCAATCTGGGCAGTCTGATATCCCACAAGACGATCCGGTTCAGGTCGGAAACTTCACGGCCTGAAATCAGGTCAGAGATGGTCGCGCGGAGCGAAGCTTCGGATGCTCCGATCGAAAGGCTGATGGCACTGACCAGACACAGCAGCAAAAACAACGCAAACGTTACGCGTCGTGCGGTTGCGCGACGGTCCTTTGGTGGTTTGATCAGTTCATCATGCTCAAGTGCAATGCTCATAGGCCCTGCTTGTTTTGAAGCGCTTTAGAAAGGTCGCTGATCGCGTTTGCCGTGCGTGGTCCGAACCCCAATAGGTAAAGACCCTGCATCCGTATCAGCCTCTTGTTCTGAGCAGCTGGTGTCAGCGCAATTGATGGTATCTGAAAAAGCTCTTCGTCCGGTGTCGCGTGACCGCCTTGGCGATCCATCATCAGGATCACATCCGGAGCTGCGGTTGCCATCGCTTCGGGCGAAATGGGTTTGTATCCCGAAAAACTGGCGGCCGCATTTACGCCGCCGGCGAGTGAGATGATGCTGTCGGCCTGAGTGCCTGATCCGCCGACCATGATCCGGCCATCCTGAATGGACAAGATGAACAGGACCCGTGCCCGGTCAGAGCCTGTTGCTTCGATGGCGGCAGAGTGGGCCGCATCTATTTCGGCACCAACCTGTTCAGCTAGAGCGTTTGCCGCCTCTTCTTCGCCCAGCGCCGCACCGACTGCGCGAATCTTCTCGACGACACCGTCGCGGCTGAATTCATGCGGCACTTCGACGTATTCGACACCGGCCTCCCTGAGAACCGCAATTGCCTCGGGTGGTCCTGATCCTTCGACGGAGACGATCATGTCGGGCGCGACGGACAGAACACCTTCGGGTGTCAGTGCGCGCATGTAGCCGACATCGGGCAACTCCGACGCTTCCTGCGGATAACTAGAGGTCCGGTCCCTTCCGACCAGCCTGTCTTGTTGGCCCAGTGCATAGATGATTTCGGTGACCGAGCCGCCAATCGAAACGATCTTGTTGGCTTCTGTTCCCTCGGCCATTGCCTGATGTGCGCCAAAGGTGAGACTGATAAAAAGCGCCGTACGGTTCAGGAATCTGCTGGTCATACTCATTGCGCGGGCTCCGCTACTGCCAGTGATTGCAATCCGGCGACAAGTTCGTCCCAGGCGGGGCGATGGTCGTTTTCCCCAGAACGGCGGCCGAATACCTGCAGGATCAGACCGCCATCGGAATCGAATGCTTCGACAGATACGGCAGGGCCGCGTTGGGTGGGCTTGGTAACAGCCCAGACCTCTGCGATGCGATCAGATCTCAGATGGAGGTTGAACCGTGGATCGAGCACGTTGAACCATGGCCCCATCTGTTTAAGGGTATGTATTGGCCCGCCATGAATTTCGATGCACCCGCGATTGCCAACGAAGACCATGACTTCCAGGGCCTGATCCCGGACCTGCTCAAACATGGTCGTGACGCTGCCTGGCTCCAGAGCGCGGGCCAAAGGCTTCCCGGCGATGCGGTAAGCGCCCAGCCTGTTCATCTTCAGTTTTGAGGTCAGCCGCAGAAACTGATGGGTGTCGGTCATCTTTGCCCATTCGGTTCGCAGCGCATCAACCTTATCCGGATTGGTCTTGGGTGCCTCGGTCGGCTGGCGTTGCGCCACCTCCAGCACCTGCGACTGGTCTTCGGATTTCAGTTCTGAAACCAGGGTATGCCAATGATCCAGGTTCGAGCCGTCGCGCAGATAGATTTTGTGCACCGCGTCACCAGCAGCATCAAAGATCTGAAGCGATTTTTGTGTCGCCTTGTCGGTCGCGCGCTCAACCGCGAAGGCGTGAACCCAATGGCTGGGGAACATGCGCAGATCGATATCTGCGGTCAGCACCATCGAAGCATGGGCGCCGGAGTGATAGTTGTCGTACTGGCCCACCTTCTCAATCACGCAATGCGGATTTCGGGTCAAAGCCATCACCTCACCCAGCCCGTTCAGGCGCGAAAAGATATCATCAAGGCTGGCCGAAATCCTCGTGACGTTCTGCCCAACGAAGGCGGCGACCAGCTGCGCTTCGGCGATTCCAAGAGACTCGGCAAGATCGCGGTCACGTCGACCTGGGTTATCTGCATGCGCAGCACGAATTTGTTCGGGTGCCATAAGCGCCTGTTCCGTCATGGGCTTTCCCATCTCTGAGTGGTTTTCTGGAGGCGCTGGCTTGGCGACTGGGAGATCAGTGGCCCGCTGGCAAGGGTCGCATGCACGACCAAAATTATGTTGACTGTTTTAGTAAGTTTAACTTGTGGGTACAAGTCGTCATTCCACGTAAGTGGTCATCATCAAATCTGAACGTTCAAACAGGATAATTTGCGAGCAGCGCAGACTAGTGCAGCCCTCTTATTCAACGCCGGAATCGCGCTTTTCGGCCTCTATGAGGCGCTTGGTGCGCAAATAGTCCAAACCTCCGATGATCAGGATCAGGCCTGAGATTGGTATGGCAATCAGTCCAAGGTTTCCCTGCATCGATTGCGCGTCAAAAAAATGCATCAGGCCAAAACCCGCGATCGCAAGACCCAGCGCAGTTTTTATATAGGCCAGAAAGGTGCGTCTGTTGGCCAGCTCGGTGCGCACCACGGCCAGAACCATACTGTCCGCTTCACGCCTTTGTTTGACCTCTGCTGCAGTATCGGGTTGGGATCCGGAATTACTCATATGGAAGATTTGAGTGAAAATCTCTGACGGAGGCAAGTGTTTTTGAGCACACCCCTGACCGAGCTAGTTCAGATCTTTGTACATGTAAGTTGTTGGCTCTAGCCTGTCTTCAAATGGGTTGCGGCAGTAGTTCGGAATCTCACCTGCGATCTGAAAGCCAAGGCTCTGATACAAGATGCGCGATGGATCGGAGCTGCGCGTATCCAGTACAAGCATAGACCGCCCAAGCTCTTTTGCGCGTTCTTCAAGTACATTCATCAGTGCCCGGCCGTAGCCTCGACGGCGCGCCTCAGGGTGGACAAGCAACTTTGCCACGTCTGCACGATGTGGCTGGTTCGGCATGCTAGCCGGGATGAGTTGCACAGTGCCCATGACGCGCCCCTCATCATAGATTGCAAACAGATCAAGCGTGCCAGATGTTAGATCGGGGCGAACCCGCTCTTGCCAATACCTGCCGGCGTCCTCCTTCGAGAAAGGCAGAATAAAACCGATACTTGCCCCGGTCTGAACACAGGCATGCAAAATATCGCTCAGATCATTCAGAGCCGTGTCAAAGTAGTCAGTATTCAGGCGTGTAATCATATCAGCACCAGGATGTACCGTGCGCCACGTCCAGCGTTGGTTTCGAACCGGGTAGGGCCTGACAGATGATAGCGCAGGCAGTCGCCACCGCTCAGCATGTGTGACGTGCCATCGACTGTCAGTGTAAGCACTCCGTCCAGTACGATAAGGTGGTGTTCCTGCCCGGGTTTGGGGGGCGCATCATATGAGATGGTTGTTTCGGGGGGCAGGTGACACTCCAACACTTCGCCGCTTAGCCCCGCTGCGGGTGGAGAAACTGATCGACGCGTGAAGCCGGTTTCAGGATCCCGCCATTCGATCTGCCGTTCAAACGGAACTTTGGGATCAAAGCTGTCTTCGACCATCATGAGCAATCGGGACATCGGCAGGCCGTAGGCTGCACATAAACGGCCAAGGCTTTCGGCGGTGGGGCTGACGTCACCCTTCTCCATGCGGGACAGTGTGGCGCGGCTGATACCGCTGTGTTCGGTCAGTTGGTCCAGAGACCAGCCACGGCTCTGACGCAGTTCGCTCAGACGGTTGGCGAGGCGATTTGAAAGGTCATCAAGCATCGTTCATTTTAGAGAATCATTTCCAGATATGAAAATAGTATCTGAAAAACATGGTGTGGCAATAGAAAAAGGGTGCAGGAGAACCTGCACCCTTCCACTGCTCGGGTTTGTGTCTGGATTACTTCCAGCCTACCTCGTTAAAGATCTTCTGCGCTTCGGGAAGGTTCGTGGCAACCTCTGATAGGTTCACCTCATCCGCTTTGAAGTCGCCCAGCGTCTTTACTGTTTCCGCCAGTTCTACACCTTCGACCGCCGGAAACTCGTCATTGCCTGCCGAGAAATACTGTTGCGCCTGATCACTGGCCAGATACTCAAGGAACAGGATCGCGTTTTCCTTATTCGGCGCGTTGGTTGCAACACCAGCACCTGATAGGTTCATATGTGCGCCATAGCTGTCCTGGTTGGGGAAAACCCAGCCGATCTTCTCACGCTCCGAAGACAGACCTTTGACATCTTTGCGGATCGAGCGGACAAAATAATAGGTGTTCGATACCGCGATATCGCACTCACCCGATACTAGGCCGCGCAGCTGGTCGGTGTCGCCGCCCTGCGGCTCGCGCGCCATGTTGTCGACGATGGCTTCGGCCCATGTTTTAGCCGCGTCAGCACCCTCGTGGGTAATGATCGAGGCCAGCAGAGTCTGGTTGTAAACGTTGGCAGAGGACCGGATGCAGATCTTGCCCTTGTATTCAGGCTTAGCCAGATCAGCATAGGTCGCGGGCGGGTTGGTCACGTTGTCTTTGTTATAAAAGATGATCCGGCCACGCTGTGAAAAGCCGAACCATTCGTTGTCGGCATCCTGCAGGTTGGCGGGAATACGTTCTTCCAGAACCTCACTGTCGATCGCCTGCAGCAGGCCGGCATTTTTAGCCCGTGCCAGGCGCGAAGTGTCTACGGTCAGCATCACGTCCGCTGGAGAGTTCGCGCCCTCGGCTTCCATCCGCGCGATCAACTCGTCGGCTTTGCCTTCGATACGGTTGATCTGGATGCCTGTGGCTTCTTCAAAATCGGAATACAGACGTTCGTCCGTGTCGTAGTGGCGCGACGAATACAGGTTCAACTCGCCATCGGCGATGGCCGATGTGGCGATCAGTGTCGTCAGAGCGGCAGCAATACAGGTAGTGGATTTCAGCATGGTATATCCCAACATTGTAACTCGTGACGGGGTCTATCCCGAGTAATTTGCTCAATTATACAAGTCTGCCAAAAAAGCAAGAAAGACCAGTCAGAATGGATGGCCAAATCGTCGCGACCTGACGAAAGGTGCTACCGTTCAGATCCCGACAGGAGCTCTTTAGGGCTAGTGAGTGCAGTCCTCCAACCCATCAAGATTTCTTTTAATGGGTTGAGTCGGTCCAAAGAACTGTTCAAGAAAGGCCAGTCGATTTGGCGCCAGTGTCTCCAAATCGCTGCGCAACTGGTCGGGCAGGCGATCTGGATGCTGGAAATACGCGAAAGCAAAAAGCGCGGTTTCTGCCAAATCCTCGCGTTCTGGAAACGAAGCGCCATAAGTCGTCACGAAACCCTTGTCCGCTGCCTGCGCCTTTCGCCACTCTGCGCTGTGTGCGATAGGGACATCCATGGTTGCGTGCACGGACTCATGAAAGACCGTCTCTTCCAGATCATGGGTTGAAATACGCTTATCCATATTCCCATCGTAAACTACGAAAAAGCGCCCGCGATCTTCAGCAAATGCGGTTTCGTCGCCTTTGTGAACAACCACATGGTCAAGCCTTTCGCGCATGAACCATGGTAGATGGCCAAGCGGCCCGGTTAGTTTCTGGGCAGCAAGAGTTGCCGCGAAAGTGTTGAGAAAGTCCGGATGGACCCACAGCTGGATTGCGGTCCCATCCAGAAACCAGGCTTCGAAAATATGGACATCGTCAACGAGTAACCTGTCCTTGCGTTTGTCCGGCATCTCTCTGGTGTCTGCGCCAAAGTATTGAAGGCAATAGAATGCACTTTCATCCTCGGATGAGATGAACTCGATATCATTGGACACGACTGAGTTGGGAAAAAGCGGATCAGTTGCTCCGGCACTGGGGAGTAATAAACAAAGCGAAAAAGTAAGGTGTTTCAAGCAGAGGTTTCCTCAATGCGGATCGGTTTAAAAAAGGCTTTTGGCGACTTTGTGCGGTCTGACATCGGTTACAAGCGAATGCTTGTGTAGCCAGGGCGGAGTTGTCATGTCAGCGCGCATAAAAAAACCGCGCTCGAAGGCGCGGTTCTTTTAAATCGATATGTGCAGTTCTTAGCCCTGGCGAGCTTTGAACTTGCGCTGCGTCTTGTTGATAACGTAGACGCGGCCTTTGCGACGCACAACGCGGCAATCACGGTGCCGGTTCTTGAGCGAGCGGAGCGAGTTCTTGACCTTCATGGGTCTGTCTCCATTTTGCGGCGCCTTCATCAAAAGACGTGGCCAGCGCCTAGGTTAGCGGGTGCCCCGGAAATCCGGAACAGTGAAACGATGGTGGGCGGTACAAGGATCGAACTTGTGACCCCTTCGATGTCAACGAAGTGCTCTACCGCTGAGCTAACCGCCCACGAAACCTTTGCGTGACCTGCCCCATAACGAAATGGGGCGCGGAACCCCGCGCCGGTAGCGGGGTCTATAAAAGGAGTCGTTGGGGGGATCAAGGGGTTTGGAAGAACTATTTTCCGGTCTATGTTCGGAAGGAACAAGGAGAACCCATGAAGAACTCAGCCTACGGATTGGAAATGCCCGCCAAGCGCACCTCATGCGTGGTGTTTTCCTCACCTCATAGTGGCCGGGACTACCCCTCAGCGCTGATGAAGCGAACGGTTTTGAACCGAAACGTGATTCGGTCCTCTGAGGATGCATTCGTTGATCAACTGTTCGATGCGGCGGCCGAGTTTGGCGCCCCATTCCTGAAAGCAGCGATGCCACGTGCATATCTCGATCTGAACCGCAGTGCGGAAGAGTTGGATCCAGCACTGATTCAAGGGGCCCGCCGTCAGGGGCATAATCCCCGTGTCGCCTCGGGACTTGGTGTGATTCCCCGCGTTGTCGCAAATGGTCGCGCGATTTATCGCGGTAAGCTGACCATGGACGAGGCGCGGTTGCGGATCGACAATTACTGGCGCCCCTATCATGCGAGACTGAAGTCATTGCTGGCCGAATCGCACGAAGAATTCGGGCAAGCCATCCTGGTTGACTGTCATTCCATGCCGCATGAAGCGGTCGCGATCTCGGGCAATGCGCGCGGCAATAAGCCGGACATTGTGTTGGGGGATCGGTTCGGGGCTTCGGCATCAGGTGTTATTGTCGATCAGATTGAAGCGGCTTTTGCCTCGGCAGGGCTCAATGTGGCGCGGAATGCGCCCTTTGCCGGGGCCTATGTCACTCAGACATACGGCCGGCCGGGACGCCAACAGCATGCCATCCAGATCGAGATTGATCGGTCGTTGTATATGGATGAGGAAACGATTGAGCCGAATGCGAACTTTGAAGAGTTCAGAGAGATTCTGCGCGATGTCGTCGCCGAAATCGCTTGTATCGGCGCTCAACCGGTTCGGCTTGCGGCAGAATAGCGGGTTAACGCAGCGAACGTCCTTTTACGATTGCTTCGGTTCCGAACCTTTGCCGAATCTCATCTGTTGCGCGTTCCGCCTTTGATCTCTGCACAGCACCCGGATCCAGCAGGTCGCCGGATATGTCTGCCTGATCAGCAGGGCAAAGATCGGAGATACCACATCCCAGCAGCCGATAGGGCCCCTGATCTCCAACCTGATCAAATAAGCCCCGCGCCGTGCGATAAATCCTATCCGCGATCTGTGTAGGATCGCGTAGTGAAACCCTTCGTGTCAGGATCTTGTGATTGGCCTTTTTAAGTTTGAGTGTCACGACGCGACCGGCCAAGCCTTTTGCTTTAGCCCGATCTGCCACTTTTTCGGACATGCGCCACAGGTGCCCGTCCAGAATATCGAGACTGGCGGTGTCTTCGAAAAAAGTGGTCTCATTGCTGATGGATTTCATAGGTTCATGGGCTGACACCCGGCGTTTGTCCTGTCCGCGCGCCAGATGCCAAAGCCGATAACCCATCGATCCTAAGCGTGCGGTCAGAGCCTCCTGATCCCATCGAAGCAGATCTGAAAATGTTCGAATTCCCGACCGGTCCAGCGATTCCTGCGCCGCTGGCCCGATCCCCCAGATCAGCCTTACGGGTTTGTCGTTCAGAAACGATGCAGTCTCGGCCTTGCCGATCACTGAAAAACCGCGCGGCTTATCGAGATCAGAGGCAACCTTGGCCAGAAACTTGTTGTGGCTCAGCCCGATCGAACCGGTCAGCCCCAGTTCATCCTTCATTCGTTTGACCAGCCGGGCCAGCATCACTGCAGGTGGCGCGCCATGCAGGCGCTCGGTTCCGGACAGGTCCATGAAAGCCTCATCAAGCGACAAGGGCTCTACGTCCGGTGTCAGTTCATCCATCATCGCGCGGATCTGGCGCGAGACACCCACATAGATCGACATCCGAGGTTTGATGACGACGGCATCTGGACACAGCTGCAACGCCTTGAACATCGGCATTGCCGATCTCACCCCACGAATACGGGCAACATAGCAGGCGGTTGAAACCACGCCGCGCTTGCCGCCTCCTATGATCACCGGTTTATCCGCCAGTTCGGGATTGTCGCGCTTTTCAACCGAGGCATAGAAAGCATCGCAATCCATATGTGCGATGGTCAGGTCAAAGAGTTCTGGATGTGTTTTGACACGCGGGCTGCCGCAGGACGTACAACGACGTTCTTCAGCCAGTAGGGTCAAACAATCTCGGCAAAGACCGGGCATCCTATTCCTTCTGCGCAATGTGGGCGTGGTGGGGAAGCAAGATATCCGAGGGTATATCACCAACACCGGCAGATCAAAGATTCGCCGTGTACTTTGCCGATGATCGATGCCTTAACAAGAAGACCCCCCGCGTTTGCGGGGGGAGGTAACGGACCTCAGGAAGATACGGTCCGTTGGGGAGTGTTCCGAGTACAGAATCGCTCAAATTCGCCAATTTCGATAGCTCGAAGCCGACCTTGCTAAAACTCGCCTTTTTCATGTGTGTTTTCGGGCACAGAGACGATTTGGCGCGGTGCGCCTAAAAACTGACGTAAGGTCAACTGGTTGAGGGCGCTTTTACAGCCAGATTTGAGGCTAAGTCTGCGAACTCAATTAGTGATGTGTCAGTGAATTTAACTCGTTCAGAACCGCTTCTGCCGCCGCTTTTGGGTCCTCTGCCTGATAAATTGGACGGCCGACAACGATATGATCGGCCCCGTCGCCAATCGCGCTTGCGGGGGTAGCAACGCGTTTCTGATCTCCCAAAGCCGCTCCGGCGGGGCGTACGCCGGGTGTCACAATCAGGCGGCCTTCCGATTGGGGCAGGGCGCGGATCAGGGCTGCTTCCTGCGGACTTGCAATGACGCCGTCCGCTCCGGCTTCGAAGGCCTTGGCAGCACGCTCAACAACAAGTTCCTGCACGTCGCCCGCTTTCAACAGGCTGGAATCCAGGTCATCCCGGTTCAGCGAAGTCAGGATCGTCACGGCCAGAATCTTGAGGTCTTTGCCCGAAGCGCCTTCTTTCGCGGCGCGTACAACATGCGGGTCGCCATGGACTGTCAGAAAATCCAAGTCGAACTGGGCCAGACCCCGTACCGCGTTTTCTACAGTGTTGCCGATGTCGAACAGCTTCATGTCCAGAAAGATGCGTTTTCCGTGGTCCTGCTTCAGTTCGTTGGCCAGCGCCAACCCACCGCCGGTCAACATGCCTAGTCCGATCTTGTAGAAAGAGACGCTGTCGCCCAGCCGCTCGGCCATGGCCAGCCCCTGCAGGGCGTTCGGAACATCGAGGGCAACGATAAGACGGTCATCGGACATGGGGCAGGCTCCTTTTTGACAAACGTCTGCGTCCTAGCGGGTTCCGGCCGTTCTGTCCATGCATCCGTGATCTATGTCACGTCGTGGATGGCGACATGTGCTATGGTCCCCGCAAAATGAATTGGATGGAGGGACAGAAGTTGAAGAAGTTGGCTCTACTTGGAATTGCCATTGCCCTGGCAGCTTGTGAAGAGAACACGGCATACCCGGTGCCGGGTGTGATCGTAGATCCAGCACCGCCACCAACCAATGACAATCTGTATCTGGTTCGTGGTTACAGATCAGCGGATGATTGGTGTCAGGTGACAGGTGAAACAGCCTTTACCGTCAATTTCCTGGATCATACGGCAGACCTGGTTTCCTGTCCGACGGGCAGCAATGCGGCTCAGTCATTGGTGGATATGTTTGATGCTCGGCAAGTGGCAGAAACCGGAGGCTATACCGTCTACACAATACCTCGCGAGTAATCCCGGTTTCTGTGGCCTAGCCTCTTGAAGCAGCAAAGATATTTCCCAAATTGAATGCGAGGCCCAGACCGAAGCGTGCCGCCAAGCGGGCGCAGCGAAATTAGGGCGCTTAGAAAAAGGAGAATGCTATGGACTTGAACAAGTTCACCGAGCGGGCACGGGGTTTCGTGCAGGCGGCGCAGACCATTGCGCTGCGCGAGGGGCACCAGAGGCTGGAGCCCACACATATATTGAAAGCATTGATGGATGACGATCAGGGGCTGGCCAGCAACCTGATCACCCGCGCGGGCGGTGCGCCGATCCGCGTGGTCGAGGCGTTGGACGCCGCAATGGCCAAGATTCCCAAGGTCAGTGGCGATGCAAGCCAGATCTACATGGACGGACAGACGGCCAAGGTTCTGGACGAAGCCGAAAAGATCGCCACCAAAGCTGGCGATAGCTTTGTGCCCGTCGAGCGGGTGCTGATGGCGCTGTGTATGGTGAAATCCAAGGCCAAAGAGGCATTGGAAGCCGGTGCCGTATCCGCACAGAAACTGAACGAAGCGATCAATGACATCCGTAAGGGCCGCACCGCTGACACCGCATCGGCGGAAGAGGGTTATGACGCGCTCAAGAAATACGCGCGTGACCTGACTGAGGCTGCGGCTGAGGGCAAGATCGACCCGATCATCGGGCGCGATGAAGAAATCCGACGCTCGATGCAGGTTCTGTCGCGCCGCACCAAGAACAACCCGGTTCTGATTGGTGAGCCGGGCGTCGGTAAAACCGCGATTGCCGAGGGCATGGCCCTGCGCATCGTTAACGGTGACGTGCCAGAATCGCTGAAGGACAAGAAACTGCTCGCACTCGACATGGGCGCGCTGATCGCTGGTGCGAAGTACCGCGGTGAATTTGAAGAACGCCTCAAGGCCGTTCTGACCGAGGTCACTGAGGCCGCCGGTGAGATCATCCTGTTCATCGACGAGATGCACACGCTGGTTGGTGCCGGTAAATCCGACGGCGCAATGGATGCGGCGAACCTGATCAAGCCTGCGCTTGCCCGGGGTGAGTTGCATTGTATCGGTGCGACCACATTGGATGAGTACCGCAAATACGTCGAAAAAGACGCGGCCCTTGCGCGCCGGTTCCAGCCTGTGATGGTCACCGAGCCGACGGTCGAGGACACGATCAGCATCCTGCGCGGCATCAAGGAAAAATACGAGTTGCACCACGGCGTGCGCATCTCGGACTCGGCGTTGGTCTCGGCGGCGACACTGTCGCATCGCTATATCACCGACCGCTTCCTGCCCGACAAAGCCATCGATTTGGTCGATGAGGCGGCGTCGCGGTTGCGGATGGAAGTGGATTCCAAGCCCGAGGAACTCGATCAGCTGGATCGCCAGATCCTGCAGATGCAAATCGAGGAAGAGGCGCTGAAGCTTGAGGACGACGCGGCCTCGAAGGATCGTCTGGAAACCTTGCAAAGGGATCTGGCTGATCTGCAGGAGAAATCCGCCGAGATGACTGCCCAGTGGCAGGCCGAACGCGACAAGCTGGCTGGTGCGCGTGATCTGAAAGAACAGCTCGACAAGGCGCGGGCTGATCTGGAGATCGCCAAGCGCGAAGGTAACCTCGCCAAAGCGGGTGAGCTGTCCTATGGCGTCATCCCCGAGCTTGAGAAAAAGCTGACCGAGGCCGAGAACGCCGAAAGCAACGCCATGATGGCTGAGGAAACGGTGCGTCCGGAACAGATCGCCTCGGTGGTCGAACGCTGGACCGGTATCCCGACCTCGAAAATGCTGGAAGGTGAACGCGAGAAACTGCTGCGGATGGAAGACGATCTGCATTCCCGCGTGATTGGTCAGGACGCTGCGGTTACTGCCGTGGCCAACGCCGTGCGCCGTGCGCGTGCCGGGCTGAACGACGAAGGACGCCCGTTGGGTTCGTTCCTGTTCCTCGGCCCGACCGGCGTGGGTAAGACCGAGCTGACCAAGGCTGTGGCGAACTTCCTGTTCGACGATGACAACGCGATGGTGCGCATCGACATGTCCGAGTTCATGGAGAAACACGCGGTTGCCCGTCTGATCGGTGCCCCTCCGGGCTATGTTGGTTACGACGAAGGCGGTGTGCTGACCGAAGCCGTGCGGCGCCGGCCCTATCAGGTCGTGCTGTTCGATGAGGTCGAAAAGGCGCACCCGGATGTGTTCAACGTGCTCCTGCAGGTTCTGGACGACGGCGTTCTGACCGATGGTCAGGGCCGCACGGTGGACTTCAAGCAGACGCTGATCATCCTGACGTCGAACCTTGGGTCTCAGGCGCTTAGTCAGTTGCCAGAAGGCGCGGATAGTGCACAGGCGAAACGCGACGTGATGGATGCGGTCCGGGCGCATTTCCGGCCGGAATTCCTGAACCGTCTGGACGAGACCATTATCTTTGATCGTCTCAAGCGGGCCGATATGGATGGCATTGTCGATATCCAGATGGCGCGTCTGCAGAAACGTTTGGCCGCCCGCAAGATCGAGCTGGTTCTGGACGATGGTGCCAAGGAGTGGCTGGCGAACGAAGGTTATGATCCGGTCTTTGGTGCGCGTCCGCTCAAGCGCGTGATCCAGCGCGCCTTGCAGAACCCGCTGGCCGAAGCGTTGCTGGCTGGTGAGATTAAAGACGGCGAGACCGTTCCGGTAACCGCAGGTACAGACGGCCTGATCATCGGCGACCGTTTGGGTACATCCGAACGTCCACGGCCTGATGATGCTGTGGTGCACTGATTTGTATTGCTAAATCGGGAAGGCCCGCCATTTGGCGGGCCTTTTTATTTGCTCCGTGATTTCCCTGAAAGTTCATGGAGCGCCTCCCGGGAGCTGAGATTACGAGGTGGGAGACTTGCTCAGCGATACCTCTCATTAGGGGGAAGCTGTTAATGCACAAGCTTTGAGGTTCATTGGCGCTAACATGATGGTGTTTGCGCTCAATAGGGCTTGACATCTCGGGCTTTAAGCTGACTAAAAAGATCAGATTAAATTTTCCGACTCCTTTTGTCGGACAATAACCGAGGGACCCCTATGCTCAAATCAAAACTCAAACTCACTTCTGCGATCATCGCAGCTACGCTCGTCGGTGGCGCGGCGCTGGCTCAGGAATCATACGGTCCCTTCCCGGTCACCGTGAAAGGCTATGAAGGCGACAAGACTGACTCGGTATCCTACTCCGGCCAGATCGCGCGCCACGTGCTGCATGACAGCCTGAAAAAAGCAGCCAGCAAAGGCGATGGCGGCAATAACGCGGCCGAAGTCGAAGCACTGATGCTGTCTTACTTCAACGGTTCTGAAGAAGATCTGGTCATCATCGCGCCTGCCTCCAAAGACGGTTTCCCGGTCAAGCAATCGACTGTGAATGAAATTTCCAAAGGCAAGAACATCTCGGGCAAGTTCTACAAAGGCGCTATGACGGCATGGCCCGGCAACCAGACTGGTGTCGACGTTGCACTGCAGATGATCAAGATGGCAGCAGCCTCTAACCAGGGTTACGATCCGGTGAACGGCATGGACTGGGGTCAGCTGATCTCGAAGTTCACTTTGGGCGCAATGGCTTACAACCAGGCCGTCGACAACTACCTCGACGAGAAACTGGAAGCCGATAACAAGCCGAATGACAAGCCTTACAAAGAAGGCGCACACTACACCGGTAAAGAGCATTCGTGGGACGAAGCGTTCGGTTACTTTGGTGCCGCAGCCCACTCGGCAAGCCTGTCACCTGAGCAGAACTATGGCGTGTCCAAGCAAAAAGACATGGCTGCCGCTGACGCAAACGGTGACGGTGTCATCGATCTGAAGACTGAGATGGTCTTTGGCCCGGCATACTACGCCGCAGGCGCGGACAAGGGTGGCACCAAGTCGACCCAATACATGAACACCATCTTCAACGCCTTCCGTGATGGCCGTGCGCTGATCGCGTCTGCCAATGGCGAAGCTCTGACCGATGAGCAGCGTGCTGAGCTGAAAAACTACGCCGACATCATCGAGACGAACTGGGAAAAGACGCTGGCAGAAGCCACCTTCAAGTACGCTGGTTCTGTCTACAAAGACATCGACAAGATCAAGTCGGGTGAAGACACCGACAAGGCGCTGCGCAACTATGCCAAGCACTGGGGCGAGCTCAAAGGCTTCTCGATGGCTCTGCAGTCGGGCAAAAACAACCTGGGTGCCACTGCTATCGATCTGAACTGGCTGATCGGTTTCGGTCCGGCGATGCCTGACGGCAAGATGGTGTCCGACATCGATGCCGATGGCAACTTTGTCCGCGGCCGCGAAATGACGCTGGATGATTATCAGGTCAACATGCTGAAAGTTCAGAAACTGCTGATCGACACGTTCGGCATCGAATCGCGTGCGAATGACGCGACTGCGGATCTGGCAGCACTGGCTGAAAAGCTGGGCGAGAACGCCTCGGCAGAAAACGACTAAGGGTCTTTTGACCCTGATCCGGCAGCGCAGTAAATGGTGCTGCCGGATTTTTGGCCGAAAGGCATCCCTTGGATTTACTCGAGCAAATAAGCTCTGTCCTTGCAGATTTTTCCAATCCCAAGAAACGTGTTTTTTTGGGGTATTTGATTTTGACCGTTCTGATTGCTCTGGTCTGGCTGGTTGCCGTACGCAGGTCCTCTTTCAAGCTGGCACTGCATCAGATATTCGATCGCAAAATCCTTTTTTCACCATCAGCAAAGGCTGACTACAAGATTTTCGTGATCAATCGGGTGTTCACGATGTTCATTTCGCCGCTGCTGGTATCGCAGTTGGCGATTGCGACCGCCCTATACTATGCGCTGCATGATATTGCATTCCTGCAAAGGGGCGTGTTCTCGGATGTTCCAACAGGCCTGATCGTCGCGTTGTTCACGGCGACTATTTTTATCGTCGATGACTTCACCAAATATCTGGTTCATCGCTGGATGCATCATTGGCCGCTGTTGTGGGCCATCCACAAAACCCATCACTCGGCTGAGACGATGACGCCGATCACGGTGTATCGAACGCACCCGTTGGAGGGAATTCTCTATAGTCTCCGTGGTGCCGTTGCGCAGGGGACGACAATGGCGGTTTTCCTGTTCCTGTTTGGTAGCGCGGTAGATCTTTATACGGTGCTTGGCGTGAACGTCATGTCCTTTGTCTTCCACATGACCGGTTCGAACCTGCGGCATTCTCATATCTCGATCCGCTACTGGCCCTGGCTGGAGCACATCCTAATCTCGCCGGCTCAGCATCAGGTGCATCACTCGATCGCGCGCGAGCATCATGACAAGAACTTTGGCGTGGCCTTTGCGATCTGGGATTGGCTGTTCGGATCTCTACATTTGTCCGAGCAGGACAGCCGCCTCAAGTTCGGTCTGCAACCTTCCGAGGCTCATGCGTCGCGCATTTCGGATATCTATTTCCGCCCCTTCGTGGACATGGCACAGGTAGTGCGCCGCAGAGTTAGCAAGCTTCGAAACAGGATCGAAGGCCGATTTTCTTCGCGAACGCCGAAAGCTGCAGAAACGACTGGTGTCAGAGATAGATCGGTCGAGAATATTTGAGAGCTGGCAGGTCAGCAGAAACAGGCAGAAATCCCTGTGCAACGAATACAGTCAGTCTGTTGATCGGCACTTCACATAGCGGCGGTTCATGCTATGCGGCGTCGCTATATTTTAGAGAAATTTGGTAGCGGAGGAGGGACTTGAACCCCCGACACGCGGATTATGATTCCGCTGCTCTAACCAACTGAGCTACTCCGCCACGGTGAGAGGCGATTTAAGGGAGAGGCTTGGGGGGGTCAAGAGGGAAACACCAAGTTTGTTCCGGATTCTTTCAAGTTTTAAATCATCACCGATTTTCCGCCCTGGGTTTCTCAGTCTGCGCGGCATCCAGAACGTTTCGAATGAAAGTCGCGCATTCGTCCGGCGCGGTAATCAGGATCATGTGACCCCGATTTTCCAGCTGTTCGTAAGAAAGTCCGAATTGTTGCATCGGTACGCCATGTTGGGCGGGTGACAGGATTGGATCGTCGGAACCGTAAAGGATACCGCCCGGTACCTGCAGATCTTTGTAGCCTTGATTTACTCCGTCGATACTGGCCTCGATGCCGATTACATCCTGCGATCCGGTGATGAATGCAGACGGACGCAACCCCAGTGCGCCACCTGCCCGATCCAGAAAATCCGGTGGGGCGGCTTCAGGCGCAAAAGCCTCGTGGATGACATGGGGTGCCGTCTTTTTTGCCAATGGCACCGCAATGGTGTTGCCGATCAGATTGCGCAGCCATTCGGTGCGGATCTCAAGCGGCTTGAAAATCGCCGGAGGTCCAGGCATCCGATGCGTCAGCGGAGCCAGCAATGCCAGCGCCTTGATGTCGTCGGGGTAGGCCTGCGCCATCGCCAGCGATACGGCACCACCAAGCGAATGACCTACGAGAACCACATCGCTGATGTCTTTTTTCTGCATGAACTCGTGTATCATGCGCGCCTGTTCGGTCAGGGTGCCAAGGCTTGCATCGTCGCGGGTCGAATAACCGCAGCCAGGTCGATCGACCGCTATGACATGATAGTCCTGCGCGAGCTGGTCCATCAGGGCATAAGTGAAATGCTGCAACTGCCCCGTCAGCCCGTGAATCATCAGGATTGTCTGTTTTCCGGGTTCACCCTTTTCGACATAATGAATGCTACCGCCATTGACGGGTACGATTTGCCCGATCTGCGGCACGGTTGCGATGCCTTGCCGGGTCAATCTGCGGGTCCACAGGTTTGCTCCGATCAGGAACACTCCGATAAGCAGGGCGATTGTCAGCAATACTGTCATCTCATCTATCTCCGGACTGTGGGTTCACCGCATGATATTGCTCAAGACCAGAGCGCGCCATGCGTTTTTGAAACTCAGCAACGGTGCCTGGCCACAGTGTTGTGTTGCGCCCGTTGGCATCCTGATACCATGAGGTGCAACCGCCCGCCTGCCAGACACTGTCGGTATGTCGGTCCTGCATCTCTTTTGTAAACTCAGCCTGTTTATGCCCATCGGGCACGATAGTGCGGATGCCGTTCTTTTGCATCTCGTCCAGAACCCGACCGATATGGCTCACCTGCGCTTCGATCATCAGAACGACGGAATTGTGCCCCAATCCGGTATGCGGGCCGAGCAGAATGAAGAAATTGGGAAAACCCGCGATGGCGGTGCCCAGATTGGCCTGCATGCCATCTGCCCATGCATCGCGAAGGGTCAACTCGTCCTCACCCGTGATGTTCAGCCTCTGAACTGCATCTGTCACGTGAAAGCCTGTGCCCCAGATCAGAACATCCGCGTGAAACTGGCTGCCATCCGTTGCAGTGATCTGATTTCCTTCGACTGAGGCAACCCCGTGTGGGATCACTTCGACATTGTCGCGCGCCAGGGCAGGATACCAGTCATTCGAACTGAGGATACGTTTGCAGCCGATCCGGTAATCCGGGGTGAGCATCTTTTGTTTCGACGCATCAGGAATGGCGTTTTCCAGCGCGTGTCGCCACATCTTCATGGCAAAATCAACCGCTCCTTTTTCACCCCGGAACACGCGATGCCTGAATTCGAACAGCGTGTAGATCAGCTTGCGACGAATACGCGGCAGCGGGGGGAGACGTCTGTAAAGGCGTCGAACCCAGGGCGCGATCGGGCCATCAGGTCGGGGCAGGACATAAGGGGCGGTGCGCTGAAAGATGGTGACCTGCTTGGCAACCTTTGCGATTTCCGGAACGAATTGAACCGCCGAGGCGCCCGTGCCGACGACTGCGGCACGCTTGCCATCCAGCGCAACGGCGTGATCCCATTCGGCGGAATGGAAGCACGGTCCGGGAAAGCTGTCCGCGCCGGGAATGTTCGGAATGCTGGGTATATGTAGGGCGCCGATGGCCGAGACCAGAAAACGGGCTTTCCATCGATGTCCGTCACATGTCTCTACCTGCCATGCACTACCATCCCATCTGGCAGATTTCAGTTCGGTGTGAAAGCGGCACAGGTCATACAACCCTTCTTCCTTGGCTACACGCTGCAGATAGGACTGGATCTCGGCACCACCGGCATAGGCACGGCTCCAATCCGGATTGAGATGCGTCGCCATGGAGTAGAGATGTGAAGGCACATCGCAGGCTACCCCGGGATAGGTGTTCTCACGCCACGTTCCGCCAATATCACCGGCCTTTTCCAGGATGGTGATGTCGGTGAGTCCGCGTTTGCGGGCTTCGATTGCCATGATGAGCCCAGAAAATCCGGCGCCGACGATCAGCATATCGGTTTCATGTTGCATACAAGGACGCCCCTCCCAAGACGTTCAGCCCGGATACAGAGAAAGGATAGGAGCATAGATCGGCATGTGAATAGTCTGCCGCGACGTCACCCGGATTGGTTGAGTTCGTCCAGATCGGGCCGGGGGAGAGTGTCGAGCAGGCGGAACACCTCGGCTCGGCAGGCGGGGCCGCGCCAGTCTGCGGGGTAAAAGGTCTGGGGTAAATCGGGCTGCCGCAACACAACGCGCCGCCAACGGTGAACGATCAGGGTACGCAGAGTCGCAATTTCAGATGGCGAAGGCTTCCAGCCAGCTGGACGGCTTTGTGACACGCGTCGCAGGGCATCATGAAGGGTGCGGCAGGCTTCGCGCATCTCGGGCGTACACAGCCGGTCCTGCACCCATTTGGGTGTATCCTGCGCTGAAACCTCCAAAGCCAGCAGATCGTCATGATCATCGGGTGGTGTGCCCGCGCCCAAGGCCACATTCCGGCCAATCGGGGTATAGTCGCGGCTGAGCATCACGTCTTCCAATGCCCGCGTTCCTGTCCCTTCTTCGGCGATCAGCAAATGCCAGCGCTCAGCCGGGATGGGATCGCGTGCATAAATGCGTGGTGTCACCACCGCAGACTGTGAACGCCCGTATTCTGTAAGGTAGTGCCGCGATACGCGGCCAATGCGATCACTTTCAATCCAGCCATCTTTGCGCAACCTGTGCACAGCCACGCGGATTGCTTCGGGCTTGATCCCCATCGGCTCGATTATTCGGGTCAGTGCCCCGCCTGATATCTGTGCTGCAGGTTTCTGAGCCAGATCGCCGAACAACGATACGATGATGGACCAAACCCGCTGGTTCTGCGGGTCCGCCAATTCAGATACTGCGGTATCGAACCACCTTTGTTCACTGGTCATGCAACCAGTTTAAAGCGTTCGGGCGAATAAGAAAAACACATTCGCCCGCGCTGAGTTTTGAATGGCTCAATAGGCATTCATGGTCAGCAATTCATACTCTGCCACCATCTCATCATCCTGATTGGTCAGGGTCACGTGCCAGCGAACTTCGCCATACTCGTCCGTACGCTGGGTCTTTTGTTTGACCGTCAGCCGCACCTTGATGCTATCTCCGGCGACAACCGGCTTCATAAAGCGCAGGCCGTCAAGGCCGGTATTCGCAAGAACCGGACCTTCGTTCGGCTCAACAAACAATCCCGCTGCAAAGCTCAGCAGCAGATAGCCATGCGCAACCCGACCGGGAAAGAACGGGTTTCGTGCGGCGGCGTCGTCATTCATGTGGGCATAGAACGTATCGCCGGTGAAATGAGCAAAATGCTCGATGTCATCCAGTGTGATCGTACGCGAGGCTGTGTTCAGCGTTTCCCCAATGCTCAATTCGCCGAATTTGCGGGTGAACGGGTGTGCCGGGCCTTGGATCTCGGGCGCACCGGGAACCCACTTTTTGCCAAGCGATGACAGCATCCGTGGCGAACCCTGAATGGCCGTGCGCTGCATATAGTGTTGAACACCGCGCACACCGCCCATTTCTTCGCCACCGCCCGCGCGGCCGGGGCCACCATGCACCATATGTGGCAGGGGGGAACCATGGCCGGTCGATTCCTTCATCGAGTCTCGGTCGTTGATATAGATGCGCCCGTTGTACGCCGCTGTTCCAATGACAACGTTTTGTGCCACTTCGGTGTCATGTGTGATCAATGAGGTCACCAGCGATCCTTGCCCACGATTGGCGATCGCAATGGCATGATCCAGATCCCGATATCCCATGATTGTCGAAACGGGCCCGAAGGCCTCGGTGTCATGGACGCGCTGGGCGTTGTCAGGGTCGGCACAGTGGAACAGCATTGGCGGGACAAAGGCACCGTTCTTGGTATCCGTTCCTTCGACGTCAAAAGCAGTGGGGTCACCAAAAACACGCTCGGCCTCCTGACCGATGATATCGGCTTTGGCCAGCACATCCGCCTTTTGTCCGCTCGAGACCAGCGCGCCCATGCGTGTTGTCTCCAATCGGGGGTCGCCAATGGTAGTTTTGGCAAGTCGCGCCGACAAAGCTTCGATCACCGGCCCCACCTGCGTATCCGGAGTGATTATGCGGCGGATGGCTGTACATTTCTGCCCGGCCTTGGTGGTCATCTCACGAGAGACTTCTTTGACGAACAGATCGAATTCGGGTGTACCCGGCACAGCATCTGGCCCAAGAATCGAAGCGTTCAGACTGTCCTGTTCGGCCACAAAGCGAACCGAGTTGTTCAGGATCACCGGGTTCTGACGCAGCTTTAAGGCTGTGTCTGCCGAACCGGTAAAGCTGACCACATCCTGACAGGTCAGATGATCCAGCATGTCACCTATCCCGCCTGACACCAATTGCAGCGCGCCTGCAGGCAGTATGCCGCTGTCCAGCATGATCCGAACGGCCAGTTCGGTTACATAGCAGCTGTTGGTGGCTGGTTTCACGATGGCAGGGACACCCGCCAGCAGGGTTGGGGCAAGCTTTTCCAGCATACCCCAAACCGGAAAGTTGAATGCGTTGATATGGATCGCGACGCCGTGCAGCGGTGTGCAGATATGTTGCCCAAGAAACGTTCCGTTTCGCGACAGTTGCTCGAGATCGCCATCCAGATAGACATGACTATCCGGCATCTCGCGTCGTCCCTTTGAGGCGAAGACAAACATTGTGCCGATGCCACCATCAATATCGATTAGATGATCGTTTTGCGTCGCGCCCGTGTTAAAGCTGAGATCGTAAAGCGCCTGTTTATGACCTGACAGAGTTTGCGCCAGGGCCTTGAGCATCTTGGCGCGCTGGTGAAACGTCATTTGGCGCAGTGCAGGGCCGCCGGTATTGCGTGCGAAATCCAGCATTGCCTGCACATCGAGTGCTGAATTGCCAGCGGTTGCAAAGGGTTCGCCGGTGATGGCCGAAGCGATCGTACGTGCGCCGTTTCCGGGCGCGACCCACTGACCGGCGGCAAAACTGGAAATCTGTTGCAGAGACATTGGATGCTCCTGTTCCTTTCATGCCACCAAAGGCGGCATGTCTCATGAATTAGGATTTGTGGGACGGTCGCCGGGACCGCCCCGGTCTTAGTGACCCAGCGCACCCATCTGTTGGGGCAAGTACAGTACCACAATCGGGACCAGTACGATCAACGCCAGGCGAAAGATATCGGCTACCCAGAACGGGGTGACACCCCGAAAAATCGTGCCGGTGGATACATCTCCGACCACGCCTTTCAGAATGAACACGTTCAGGCCAACCGGTGGTGTGATCAGCGAGATTTCGGTAACGACGACGACGACGATGCCGAACCAGATCGGATCATAGCCCAGTGACGTAACCAGTGGGAAAAAGATCGGCACGGTCAGCAGAAGCATGGACAGCGATTCAAACACGCAGCCAAGAATGATGTAGATGCCAAGGATCATCAGGATCACGACGAAGGGCGAAACATCATAGGCCGTAACAAGTGCGATCAGCGCTTCGGGCAGTCCTGCGAGGTTGATGAAGTTCGAAAAGATCTGTGCGCCAATCAATACCGCAAACAGTGCCGCTGCAGTAAAGCAGGTTTCCTTGAGAACTTCGAATGTTGAACCCACGGTCAGGCCACCTCGGAACAGGGCGATCAGGAATGCACCTGCAGCGCCCATACCTGCAGCCTCAGTCGGTGAAAACGTCAGGTTCAGGGGCTCGAAATCAAACACGCCATACAGACCTCCGATCACCAGGAAGAACAGCAACAACACGGCCCAGACCGAACCCAGCGCGCGCAGGCGCTCAGCCCAGCTGGCACGTTCTCCTGCTGGACCTGCTTCGGGATTGCGCCAGACGGTCCAGCGCACGGCAAAGAGGTAAAACAGGATGCCCAGGATGCCCGGGATGATCCCGGCCATGAACAGTTTACCGATCGAGGTTTCGGTCAGCAGGCCATAGATCACCAGAATGACCGATGGCGGGATCAGAATGCCCAGCGTGCCACCGGCGGCGATGGATGCGGTCGACAGTTCATCCGTATAGCCATAGCGGCGCATTTCCGGCATGGCGACTTTGGACATTGTCGCCGCCGTTGCCAGAGAAGAGCCGCAGATGGCCGAGAATCCACCGCAGGCGGCAACTGTAGCCATGGCAATCCCGCCGCGCATATGACCTAGAAAGGCGTTCGATACTGCATAAAGCTCGCGGGCCATCCCACCTTTGTTTACGAACAGTCCCATCAGGATGAACAAGGGAACGACCGATAAGCCGTAATCCTGTGCGGTGTCAGTGATCTGGCGACCGACCATCGACATGGCAGCCTTGAGGCCACGTTCATCAAAGATCGAGCCTCCGCGCTCGTAAGCAAAGCCAAGTGTGCCAACCAGCCCCATAGCAAAGACGATGGGCAGGCGCAGCAGCACCAGAACCAGAACAAGTGTAAATCCTATAAGTGCTGCGGTCATTGAGTGGGTTCCGTCAAAGCTTTGGGGGCGAACAGGTGCAGAAGACCGGTGATGATCATGACGATGGCTGTAATGGCGACCGAAACGGTGATGAACCATCCGATCAGGTAGGTCGGGATCGACAGGTATTCGGTGACATCGCCGTAGTCGCGCGCGCGTTCCGCCAGAATCCAGACCCGCTGTACAGGCCAGAACAGCATTACTCCGCTTGCCAGATAGATGATGGCATCACGTATGCGGCTCAGGTGCAGGCGGTTGAAAATTCCATCAGTCAGATCGACTGCGATATGTCCGTTGTTGACCGAAATGATTGGCAAAACTGAAAAGACCAGAATGGCCATCAGGATGCGTGTCAGTTCTGTAGCGGCTTCAATCGGGTTATTGAAAACCGATCGGAAAATGACGTCGCAGAATGTCATTACCATCAGGATGAAAAGTGCAATGCTCGCTACGATGACCGGCAAAACACTGGCACGTCGCACAAGCTGGATGAGAGAGGTCATCTAGCAGCTCCGAAAGGGGAAGGTTTGGGGCGGCGGTGGTGCGCCGCCCCTGACTTGAAGATCAGTTGGAAGACATTTCCGACTTGATCATGTCATAGGCGGATTGTGCATCGACACCCGCCTCGTTGACCTCGGCGATAACCTTGGCGCGCACATCCTCGGCAATGGCCGAGAACTTCTCCAGGTCAGATTCGCTTGCTGCGTTGATTGAGTTGCCTTCGGTGCCCTCAGTGGCTTCGCGGCCGGTTGCGTCGATCTCATCCCAGATTTTGCCGATTTCGCGGCTCAGAGGCTCACCAAAGACGTTTTCGTCCAGCGCCTTCTGCAGATCTTCGGGCAGATCGGCGAATGTGTCTTCGTTCATGATGAAGGCGAACGAACCACGATACAGGCCACCCGGCATCTCATAAACGTTGGGGGCCACTTCGGTCAGCTTGAAGCCCTTGCGGGATTCGAAGGGCATCACGACGCCATCTGCCGCCTTGGACGCCAGTGTTTCATAGACTTTGGGGGCCGGAACCTGAATGCCGGTTGCTCCCAGTGCTGAACCAACATCGCCACCGACGCCACCCGGAATACGCACCTTCAGACCCGAGATTTCATCCAGATTGGTGACCTGGTTGCTGGAATGCAGCTGCGCAGGGCCATGGGTGTGCAGGGCAATAACCTTTACGCCGCGGTGTTCATCCGCCTGCTTCAGATACTCGTCATAGGCACGCCAATAGGCGACCGATGCATCTTCGGCAGAACCTTCATAGCCCGGCAGTTCGATCAGTTTCGTCGTGACGAAGCGGCCCGGCTGATAGCCGTGGAAAATGATCGAAGCGTCAGCGGCGCCATCCATGATCAGATCCATCTGCGCCGGAGGCGGTGCGATACCCAGCTTCAGCTCGGCAGTAACCTGACCGTCTGTGGCTTCTTCAACCATCTCGACGAATTTGGGCCACATCTTGGCATTGATCCCGTGGGTCGGTGGTGCCCAGCTGGAAATTGTCAGGGTGTAGTCTGCGGCAAACGCAACACTGCCTGTCACCGCGATAGCGGCTGAGGCCAAAAGCGATTTGATCCCGATAAACTTCATGACTGGTTCTCCTCCTCCAAAACATGAGTCTTAATTGCGGTAATGGTCCTTTTTGTAACCATCAACAGGCTGACGGCCCGGATTCGATGGTAAGTCCGAGAAATTTATTGACCAACCGTTCGGTTAATGCAAGAAGTTTATCGAAACAATTGCAAAGCGAGCGGGTCATGAGTGATACGATTCTTGCGCAAAACCACGGAAAATGGGTGGAAATAACGCTGAACCGGCCTGACCGGCTGAACAGTTTCACCGATGAAATGCACTATGCGTTGCGCGCAACCCTTGAGGATGCCCGTGATAACGGTGCCCGGGCGATCCTGCTGACAGGTGCAGGGCGCGGCTTCTGCGCGGGCCAGGATTTGGGGGACCGTGATCCTTCAAAAATGGATGGACCACCCGATCTCGGGTACACTGTGCGTACGTTTTATGCACCACTTGTGCGGCTTATCAGGTCGCTTGATCTTCCGGTCGTCTGCGCCGTGAACGGTGTCGCCGCAGGGGCAGGGGCAAATGTTGCGCTGGCATGTGACATCGTGTTGGCCGCCGAGTCGGCCAAGTTCATCCAATCCTTTTCCAAGGTCGGCTTGATTCCGGATACGGGTGGCAGCTGGCATCTGCCGCGCCTGTTGGGTGAGGCGCGTGCAAAGGGACTGGCCCTGACCGCTCAGCCCTTGCCGGCAAAACAAGCCGAAGAGTGGGGGCTGATCTGGAAAGCCATTCCGGATGACCAATTGATGGAAGAGGCGCGCGCGCTTACCGAACAGTTTGCCAACGGGCCGACACTGGGGTTGGGAATGACCAAACAGTCAATCCAGGCGGCGGCGGTCAACACACTAAGCGATCAGCTGGAAGTCGAAGCAGACGCGATGAAGACATGCGGCGAAAGCGCGGATTATGCCGAAGGCGTATCGGCGTTTCTGGAAAAGCGCGCACCTCAGTTTCAGGGTAAATAATATGACGCCAAAGCAACGCGCAGAGCAGGCCGCGGCCGCCATGTGGGATCAGGATAATGCCTCGAAATGGGCAGGGATGGATCTGATCGGTGTCGATGAGGGGGAAGCGATTCTTGCCCTCACGGTTCAACAACACCACTGCAACGGCCATGGCATATGTCATGGCGGCGTGACCTTCATGCTGGCAGACAGTGCATTTGCCTTTGCCTGCAACAGCCGAAATCAATCGAGCGTTGCCCAGCACAACATGATCAGTTTTATCGCACCCGGACAGCTGGGTGATCGCCTGACTGCCCGCGCCGCCGAGCAAAACCTCTCGGGGCGCAGCGGTATCTACGATGTCACAGTAACAAATCAGGATGGCCAGAAGATTGCGGAATTCCGGGGTTTCTCCCGCGCAATCAACGGCACCCTGTTCCAAGAGAATTGAGGCGAGGAGGACGCCATGAAGGACTTGACCCCGAACAAAGCGGACCTGGATCCAATCGAAATCGCCTCGATTGACGAAATCCGCAATCTGCAGCTGGATCGCCTGAAGTGGTCGCTGCGCCACGCCTATGACAATGTGCCAATGTACCGGCAGCGCTTTGATGAGGCGGGTGTGCACCCGGACGATCTGCAGAGCCTGAGCGATTTGTCGAAGTTCCCGTTCACATACAAGAACGATCTGCGCGACAACTATCCCTTTGGCCTGTTCGCTGTCCCGCGTGAGCAGATTACCCGTCTGCACGCCTCATCCGGAACAACCGGAAAACCCACAGTAGTGGGATACACCAAGACAGATATCGACAACTGGGCTGATCTGGTTGCCCGTTCTCTGCGTGCCAGCGGATTGCGCAAAGGGGATGTGGTCCATAACGCCTACGGCTACGGTCTGTTTACCGGCGGTCTGGGTGCGCATTATGGGATCGAACGTCTTGGCGCTACGGTCGTTCCTATGAGTGGTGGTCAGACCGAAAAACAGGTCAACCTGATCACTGATTTCAAGCCAGACGGGATCATGGTGACACCGTCTTACATGCTCAACATCCTCGAGCAATATCACAAGGTCGGGATGGATCCGCGCGAAAGCTCTCTTGCCGTCGGCGTTTTTGGGGCCGAACCCTGGACCGACGCGATGCGCAAAGAGGTTGAACAGGCGTTTGATATGCATGCGGTCGATATCTATGGCTTGTCCGAGATCATGGGGCCTGGCGTCGCCAATGAATGCGTTGAGACCAAGGATGGACCGGTGATCTGGGAAGATCACTTCCTGCCGGAAATCATTGATCCGCAGACCGGTGAGGTTCTGCCTGATGGGGAAATGGGTGAACTGGTCTTTACTACGTTGACCAAAGAGGGTCTGCCGATGATCCGCTATCGCACCCGCGATCTGACGCGGTTGTTGCCCGGAACAGCACGATCAATGCGTCGGATGGAAAAGATCACGGGGCGTTCGGACGACATGATCATCCTGCGTGGCGTCAATGTTTTCCCCAGCCAGATCGAGGAACAGGTCATGGCGACAGGTGGCGTTGCCCCGCACTATCAGATCGAGCTGTTCAAATCAGGTCGCATGGACGCAATGCGCGTCTTTGTCGAGGCGTTGCCTGATGCAACTGACGAATTGAGCAAAACGGCGGCCGCACGCATGTTGACCAAGCGGATCAAGGACGTTGTTGGCGTTTCCACCGAGATTGTTGTAGGCGAGCCCGGTGATGTCGAGCGTAGTCAGGGCAAGGCCAAGCGCGTTGTCGATAACCGAGACAAGGAGTGAAGCTTGGCCCGTACGATAGCAAAAGATCATGAACAAAAGCGCACGCAGATTCTCAAGTCTGCGGCGCGTGTATTCGCGCGCGAAGGGTTTGACCGCGCATCCATGACGCAGCTTGCGCGCGAATGCGGTATCTCGAAGGCTAACATCTATCACTACTATGACAGCAAGGACGCGATCCTTTTCGATATTCTCGAAACGTACCTGCGCGAACTGAGGGATCTGATCTGCGGCCTGGAGGTCGACGGGTTGAGCGCTTCTGACAAGCTGCACAAGGTCGTTGCTGAAATTCTGCTGGCCTATCAGGGCGTGGATGATGAACACAGGGTTCAGACCAGCGGTATGTCGGCGCTGCCAGCCGAGCAACAGAACCTGCTGCGTGGCTATCAGCGAGACATGGTGAATTTCCTCAGCGGCATCATTGCCGATATAGCGCCTGAGGTTTTCCGTGATGACAGGGCCAAGTTGCGTTCAGCAACGATGTCAGTCTTTGGCATGCTGAACTGGTACTATATGTGGAACTCAGGTGCGGACGCTGAGGCGCGTCGGGATTATGCGGCACAGGTCAGCAATCTCACATTGACGGGCGTCAAAGGGCTTTAGTATCCAACTGCAGATCAGAGTTGGCATAGAATTGATTTGGCCTCTTAGCGATCGTCTGTTTCACTGACGTCGGAGGATCGCCATGCAAAAACCAGAGAGCTTCGAGAAATTCTATTTCGCCAAAGTGGGCATGGGCGAGGCCTGTGGCTGTGCCGAACGGATTATCGACGTCTATGAGTTCAACCGACAGGCGGGGGCCGCCAAGTCGTCCGGCTTTGCGCTTGGGAAACCAAAGCGCAGATCATGGAAATCGGTGGCCCGAAAATATGGCCTGATCGGTCGTCCTCGAAGGACCTGACAGCTCAGGGCGCACGCAGTCCCAGTTTTTCCAGCAGACCGGCTGCCTCGGCTTCCCAGCGGGTTTTCAGCTCTGCCCCGGTCGCGCGTCGCAACCCCATTTTGCGCAGATGTTCGTTTTTCTCAGCACTGCCTGACCCAAAGCTGGCGGCGACGCGAGGCCACCAGTAATTGACCGCCGCCTGCATCTGTTCGGTGTTGCCCTGTTCGGACAGCTTCTGTGCCCCTTCAAAAGCCAGCTCGCCGTGGTGAGCCTCAATTGGCGTAATGGCGCGAAAGGCTTCGGCCAGTGGCTGATATGAAATCATCGAAAACTCGGCCAGTTGAATTGCCACGGCCCGGCTCATCAGCAGATTCATCATGACTGCGTCGATCCAGCCTTCTATCGGGTAGTTGAAGACCGCAAGGCGCATGTCATGCTCGGATCGTGTCGCACCTATATCGGCCTCACGTTCCAGACGCTCAGTCCACGGATGGTGGTTCGCATAGCGTTTAGTGTCTGCGCCAAACTCACCCATGATATTCAGGACGCGATCAGCACTGTCGCTTTTTTCCAGAACGATCTTTGCCGCGGCAATACGTTCCTTGATGCCGGGTCCCTGATTTATGATGTCGGCAAACCCGGCGGCACCTGCAAGCTCGCTGTCGACAAAAGTTGCCATCAGTTTCATGAGTTCGGCCCGATAGCGCGGGGGAACATTGGTGGGGTTGGTCAGAACGCCGCCAGCTTCCAGATAGCTTTCGATCGTCATGTCTTCGGCCATCGCTCTTCTCCCTTTACTGATCGTAGTCGACAACAACGATGTCTGTCAGCGGATAGGCCTGGCAGCTCAGCACATAGCCCTTTTCAACTTCGTAATCTTCCAGCGCGTGGTTGGCGACCATTTCGACTTCACCCTCGATCACCCGGCAACGGCAGGTCGAGCATACGCCGGCCTTGCAGGCGTAAGGCGCATCCATCGCGTTTTCGAGCGCACCGTCTAGAATGGACTGATCCTTGGGCATGGTGATTGTTTGCGTCCCGCCGTCCAGCGTGATTGATGCCTTGGTCTGGTTCGCCTGCGAGGCAACATCTGCTGCATGTGCCTTGCGCTTCACCCGGCCCGGCTGGGCGCTGGCAAACAGTTCGAACTTGATCTGACTGTCATCAAGACCATGTTCCCGCAGCGCTGATGCAATGCCCAGCATCATTGGCTCAGGGCCGCAGATAAAGGCGGTGTCCGTGTTTTTGACATCGATCCAGTGCTTGAACAATTCCGCGCATTTCTCCTGCGTCACCAGACCTGTGAACAGGTCAATGTCCTGCGCGTCCGTTTCCAGAATGTGGATCACGTTCAGGCGGCCCATATAGAGGTTTTTAAGGTCCTCTAGCTCTTCCCGGAACATGATCGTATTCACGCCCTTGTTGGCATAGACCAGCGTAAAGCGAGAGTAGGGTTCGCGGGCTAAAGTGGTCTTCAGGATCGACAGCACCGGAGTGATGCCAGACCCGCCCGCAAAGCCCAGATATTGCTTTTCGGCATTCGCATCCAGCGCGGTAAAGAAACCGCCCATCGGGGGCATGGCCTGCAAAACATCACCAACCCTCAGGTCCGTGTTGGCCCAGGTCGAGAATGCTCCGCCATCTACGCGTTTGATCCCGACCTGCAGGGCCGCGTCATCCTTGCCTGCGCAGATCGAATAGGACCGGCGCAATTCTTCACCATCGAAATCGCGGCGAAAGGTCAGGTATTGGCCTTGCGTGAAATCGAACTCATCCACTGCACCGTTTGCGGGTTTCAGTGTCACCACCACCGCGTCACGGATGGTTTTATGGATATCGGTGACTTCCAGATCGTGAAAGCGCGCCATCAGGTCCTCCCTAGATGCACTTGAAATAGTCAAAGGGTTCCAGGCAATCGGTGCAGCGCCAATGCGCCTTGCACGGGGTCGAGCCGAATTGGCTGACCCTTTCGACGGCCTTGCTGCCGCAATTCGGGCAGCGCTCTGGTCCGCCCGCAGGTTGCGGAGGGGCGATCCCATACTCTTCGAGCTTTGTGCGGCCCTTGTCGCTCAACCAATCTGTGGTCCAGGCTGGAGAGATACTGGTTTCCACACGGATGTCGTCGATCCCGTGATCGCGCAGCGCCGTTTCGATATCCATACTGATAACCGAGGTTGCCGGACAGCCGGAATAGGTTGGCGTTACGGTCACTTTCAGCGTGTCCGCATCCCACTGAACGTCACGCACGATGCCCAGATCCACCACCGAGATTACAGGGATCTCGGGGTCGGGAACAGCATCCAGCCATCCCCATATCTGATCGGTCGTTGCGCGTGCCATCATCATTTACCAGCTGGCTCCGGGATAGGCGCGTTGCAGCCACTGCATCTGAGTCAGCAGGTGCCCCAAATGTTCAGTATGCATCCGCCCATCACGTCCGCCTTTGTGGGCAAAGCGGCTTTCGGGGATGATCAGGGTTGCCTCGGTCAGGATGCGGGATACAAGTTCGTCGTACTCGTCGCGCAGACCGGCCGGATCAGGTGAAATACCTGCAGCGACCATTTCGGCATCCACATCATCGCTGGCGAACATCTCGCCGACATAAGGCCACAGATAATCCAGTGCTTCCTGCATCCGGGCCTGGCTCTCTTCAGTGCCATCACCCAACCCGACGACCGTGTCGCCGGAACGCTCAAGATGATAAGTCACCTCTTTGCTGGCCTTGGCTGCTATCGCGGCAACCCGTTCATCCGAGGATGTCATCAACCGGCCCAGCATGATCGAATGCCACGCATCAAACAGGAATTGGCGCATCATTGTGCGGCCAAAATCTCCGTTAGGCACCTCGACCATCAGAACGTTGCGAAAGTCCCACGCGTCCCGCAGAAAAGCCAGATCATCGGCACTGCGGCCTTCGCCCTGAATTTCGGCAGCCAGACCAAGCCACATCTGAGTCTGTCCGATCAGATCCAGTGCGGTATTGGCCAATGCGATATCTTCTTCCAGAACCGGTGCCTGCCCACACCACTCGCTGACGCGGTGGCCAAGGATCAGTGTATTATCCCCCATCCGCAGCAGGAATTGCTGTAGTGCCTCGTCGCGAGTCATCACATGGCTCCCACTTCATCGGGGATGTCAAAGAAGGTTGGGTGCCGGTAAACCTTGCTTTCGCTCGGCTCATACAACGGGCCTTTGTCGCTGGGTGAGCTGGCCGTGATGTTGTTGGCTTCCACTACCCAGATCGAAACACCCTCGTTTCGACGGGTATAGACGTCACGAGCGTTCTTGATTGCCATTTCCGCGTCTGGTGCATGTAGTGAGCCGACATGGCGGTGGCTCATGCCGTGCTGACCGCGGATAAAGATTTCCCAAAGGGGCCATTCGTTTTTCATCAGGTGTCCTCCTTTTAAGTGGGGTTATTCGGCTGCCAGTTTGTTGGCACGTTTCTTGCGGGCATGGGCCAGCAAGCCATCGCGAACCCATTTGCCGTCGTCCCAGGCCTTGTTGCGGGCTGCCAGACGATCAACATTGCAGGGGCCATTGCCCTTGATTACGGCAAAGAACTCGGACCAATCAGGCTCGGAAAAGTCGTAATGTCCGCGTTCCTCGTTCCACTTCAGGTTCGGATCAGGGACGGTAAGGCCAAGATATTCAGCTTGTGGCACGGTCTGGTCGACGAATTTCTGGCGCAACTCGTCATTGGTATTGATCTTGATTTTCCAGGCCATCGACTGGGCAGAATGCACGGATTCCTTGTCGGATGGACCGAACATCATCAGTGACGGGTACCAGAAGCGGTTCAGCGCATCCTGCGCCATCTTGCGCTGCTCCGGCGTACCCTCGGCCATCTTGCGGATCGCGTCATAGCCCTGACGCTGATGGAAGCTTTCTTCCTTGCAGATCCGGATCATCGCGCGGGAGTATGGGCCATAAGACGTCCGTTGCAACGGCACCTGGTTCATGATCGCAGCACCATCAACCAGCCAGCCAACCGCGCCGATATCGGCCCAGTTCAGGGTCGGATAGTTGAAGATGGACGAATACTTCATGCGTCCGTCCAGCAGCATCTCGGTAATCTCATCGCGGCTGACGCCGAGAGTTTCCGCTGCGCAGTAAAGGTAAAGCCCATGACCGGCTTCGTCCTGTACCTTTGCCAGCAGGATCGCCTTGCGTTCCAGAGTTGGAGCGCGCGTGATCCAGTTACCTTCAGGCAATTGGCCCACAATTTCCGAGTGCGCGTGCTGGCCGATCTGGCGGATCAGCGTTGCGCGGTAGTCGTCGGGCATCCAGTCTTTGGGTTCGATCTTGATGTCAGCATCGATCTTTTCCTGAAAGGCGCGTTCCTGATCGGACATTTCGTCCTGAGATTTGACGCCTGTTCCTGCTGTTTTGACCATCTGAGCATACATGTGAGGTCTCCTCCCTTACACGCGTTCAAGAATAAGTGCGGCACCCTGGCCTACGCCCACGCACATGGTGCACAGCGCATAGCGACCACCGGTCCGTTGCAATTGATAGGCGGCTGTCATGACCAGCCGCGCGCCGGACATACCCAGAGGGTGGCCAATGGCGATGGCGCCGCCGTTAGGATTTACATGGGGTGCATCATCGGCAACGCCAAGTTCACGCAGGGTGGCCAGACCCTGAGATGCGAAGGCCTCGTTCAATTCTATCACATCCATCTGGTCGATGGTGAGTCCGGCGCGCGCCAGCACCTTGCGGCTGGCCGGAACCGGACCAATTCCCATAACGCGGGGCGCGACGCCCGCCACAGACATGCCTACCACACGGGCAATCGGGGTCAGGCCATTGTCCGCCGCCGCAGCCTCGTTCGCCAGCAGAATTGCGGCAGCCCCATCATTCACACCTGAGGCATTACCGGCAGTGACGGTCTTGTCGGGACCATTTACACCTTTGAGACCAGACAGTTTTTCAGCACTCGTTCCTGGGCGCGGATGTTCGTCCGTATCCACCACAATCGGGTCGCCCTTGCGTTGAGGAATGGTGACCGGAGTGATCTCTTCTTTGAAAACACCAGCTTCATGAGCTGCGGCCCACCGGGCCTGGCTGCGCGCTGCAAAGGAATCCTGATCGGCGCGGTTGATGCCATAGTCTTCAGCCACGTTGTCAGCTGTTTGCGGCATCGAATCCGTGCCGTACATCTCGTGCATCTTCTTGTTCACGAAACGCCAGCCGATGGTTGTGTCGTAGACCGCGTTAGCACGGGTGAACGCACTGGTTGCCTTGGGCATCACAAAGGGCGCGCGTGACATGCTTTCAACGCCGCCTGCAATGGCAAGATCATAGTCTCCTGCCTTGATAGCCCGGGCCGCCATGCCGACTGCATCCATACCTGATGCACAAAGACGGTTGATCGTAGTTCCGGGTACGTCCACCGGCAAACCAGCCAGAAGGGCAGCCATCCGCGCCACGTTCCGGTTGCTCTCACCCGCCTGGTTGGCATCGCCATAGATCACATCGTCGAGGCTGGCCCAGTCCACCTGCGGGTTACGCTCTTTCAATGCGGCAATTGGAATTGCAGCCAGATCATCCGTTCGTACCTGACTTAGCGCGCCGCCATATCGCCCAATAGGCGTACGTTGAGCATCGCAGATAAAAGCGTCCATTCGTCAGAACCTCCGGTCTTGCGTAGGGCGTCATTAAGTGACCGCTTGGTCGGGTATTACGTTAGCTTTCGATTCGCGGCAAGTAAAATGTAACACAATCGTCCAGCGATGATAAATTTAGTAACATATAATTGCCTGACAAAGAAAAAGCCCGCCATAGGACGGGCTTCAACAGGTTCAAAAGTCGTGTTTCAGAGTTGTCCGGCCTCTGTCAGAACCTTTCTAGCGGCCCGGAAGCACTCCAGCGCCTGAGGTACGCCGCAATAAATGCCGACAACGTGAATGATGGCTCTGATCTCTTCTTTTGAGACGCCGTTGTTGATCGCACCTCGGCAATGCAGTTCCCATTCGTGCATCTTCCCAAGCGCACCGATCATCGACAGGTTCATCATCGAACGGGTCTTGGCGTCGATCACGTCATCGCCCCAGCCAAAACCCCAGCACCAGGCTGTCATGGCTTCCTGAAAGGGGCGGGTAAACTCGTCAGCAGCAGCAAGATTATTCTCAACGTATTCGGCACCCAATGTTCCCTTACGTTGTTCAAGGCCCTTCAGAAAAAGGTCTTCATCAAAGATATCAGCCATGTTTGGTCTCCGTTGGGTCTGGCATGTTTTCTGCGAAACGTCCTGAACGAACGCGCTGTTCGGCGCCATCTTCTTCTCTCTCATCGGCGGCGTCCAGCACATCAATCCTGAGGCCTGCGTGATGGTAAACCGGGGCGCCGGCCTTGCTTAGTCCACGCAGGCGGGCGGCTATCGCATGTTTCTTGTTCACTTGATGAGGTTGAAAGTCGTCAAAATCACGCGGACCAAGTGCTTTGTCACTTGCCAATGCGCCGTCGGCAATCGCTGCGTCCATCAAGGCCTGACCTTTTGCGGTACGACAGATAACTCCGTTGAACCCCGCATCCTCGCCCGATGGTGCGCCACCCGGCCAGATATCTGCTGCGGCCAGATCGGATGCTTCTCCGATCGCGTCCGGGCAAAGTTTACATCGTGTCTGGATGCGCCAACCAGACTCATCGGCCCACATATCCAGATAGGTTTTTTCAAAAGCACGTCCGTCGCGAGTTTCGATCCGCGTTGGTCCGGGGTTGCCGAACCCGCGATACCGGAACAAAGTCACATCTTTTTCCTTGAGGTCGTACTCTTCCAGAACTGCGCGACTTTTGCCAAGGTCCGACGCTCCCCCGCACACCATGACAAGAACTGCGATCAGCAGATCATCTAGCCGCGGGTCGGTTTTGGCGCGCGCCCGAATTGCGTTGGCGTCGCAGGGCTTTGCAATGATGGCAAAGCGTTGTCCGCGGCTAAGGGCCTTTTCCAGCCCGGCCAGAGTATCGCTTGGTCCATATCGGGATCCGGCGCGCCTGTAGACTTGTTCCGCATGGTCGCTGATGACCCAGCGGCTGCGCATCGGGGCGTCCGGATCAGCGGCGCAATGCAGAATGAACGCAGCGCGACCGGAGTTCAGCAACCACATCCCTAGCGCAGTCAGCACGCCGCCAGTTGCAGCCCGAAACCGTGTGTCGGGGTCCTTGGCCCAAGCACGCGTCATAGAAGTGTAGCCACCCCAAACCTTATCCTGGAACGGCGCCGTCGAAGTGTCTGCTTCGACAGTAGCGCCCGGACATGCGGCAAGAATTTCTGCGTCGGCCATCGGGTCAGAGGCAATGGATGCAGGACGCAGCCGCCCTTCAGGTGTCATCCTCATGGTCCATCTGTCCGGTGCAATCGCCTCGCACAATCCGCAGCCGATGCAAAGGCCTGTTTCGACTACTTCGCCAATAGTTTCTGGTTGACGCATCACGCCGTCAATCGGTGTTTGTAGAGGTGGTCGTAATGTGGCTTCATCCGACGGTGGACCTGCTTTACCCGCTCCGGCGCTTCGTCGATCGAGATGTGTTTGCGTGGCTGGGGTGTCAGGCCTGTGGACTTAGCGAGATTGCCATGGAATGACCCGCCATCCCACCAGCTATGGGCTGACGGATCGCCTCCGGCCTCCCAGGTCAGGGCGTCTTCGATGAATGGAATGCCCGTGGATTCGCAGAATTTCTCTGTCATGCGATGCGGATCTTCCAACAGATCATCGCTGTCGATCACAGGGGGTGGCGCGCCGTTGAGGGCCGTCAAAAGATCGAATAGCGCGCGCTGTTCGGGAAAGCCAACCTCCCCTTCGGCAAAGTCCGGCCATTGCTTGTACATCGAAGAAATCGTTTTGGCCGGATCGCGGATCAGAAAGGCGTGGTCAAACTTGGACAGGAACTCCGCATCCCACATGTGGTTGATATAATGGGGAAAATCCTTGATAAAAACTGGTCCAGCCTTGGCCATTTCCTGAATGTCTTCCCAAACACTTTCGAGGGTTAGGCCCGGTGTGGTTTTCTCGCCCGGCTGAAAGCGATGCCATAGGGGTTCCTCGCCCTGATACCATGCCTCGCCAAAGGGTTCGTGCAAACATTCAAGATCGCCGCGCTGGCGCATCATCCATTCGAACGCGGTCGAGGTTGAACGGGGAACGGCCCAGAGGGCGAGGATTTTGTGCATTTTTTACCTGTTCCTGATTGGCAATGGTTCGGTTTGTACAACTCTGTTTCGGGCTTACAGACGCCGGAGCAACTGTCCGCGCGGCGTGTCCGGCGCCAGCCCGAGGGATTTGAAGATGCGCCAGTAAAGTGCAATGTCGTGGCCAATCACTGGTTTGCCCAAAGCGGTCTCCAACTGATCCGCCAGATGCAGCGGCCGTTGCGGCAGACCCCCCGGACCCGTGCGGAAGTTACACATTCCGTTAATCAGAATCGCATCGGCCTGCGGTGCTTTGTCGGCGACGTATTCAAAGCTCTTTAGCGCAAGATCGCTGTCAAACACCCAGCGCCAGGAATTGACCTCTTCCTGACTGTCGAACCAGCCCTGATCGTGAAAGTTGCCGGCCCAAAGCACATCAAATCCGGCCTCTTTCAGAAACCCGACTGTACCCTGCCACCATTCGGGCCAGTGATAGGCCGCGTTCAGCGCCACCTTTTCGATGTTCATCTCACGCAGGGCCTCGACCATGGCATAGCCTGCCATGTGAAAGCGGATGCCGTGCTTGTCAGACAGGTCCTCGCAATGCTGCCGCACGCCCTCGACCCCCAGCCCGCAGGCGTGCACCCAGTTCGAGCCGACCTGACCGCAGACATCGACCCCATTACGGGACATGCAGTGGACGAAATGTTCGAGCATGCCAAAGTTCTGTTTGCGCTGATCCAGCCCGTGCACATAGTCGGGCACATGCAGCATCCATCCATGCACGCCGACCGTTTCGGGGCACATGCGCAGAAAATCTGACGGAGCGGCATCAAAGTCGAAGGGTGGCGAGGTAAAGCCCACCTGATACGGAAACAGCTTGTGTTCCGGGCGCCATTCGCCGGGCATGAGCATGGGGGTTACTCCTTGTCTGTTTCGGTGGGATCGGCCTGAAAGGATTGATGTTTGGGGATGTCATCCGCCAGTTCCAGCCACGAGACCGCGCTGCCCATGACCACATGGGCGTCGGGGGTGTAGCTGGACGTATCATCCAGCGTTGCAGCGTGGATATGGATTTCGCCGGGCCATTTGTCGGATCGGAAATAGAGCCGCGAGCCGCATTTGGGACAGAAACCACGGTAGGTGCCGGGCGAGCTTTCAAAGTGATTTATGTCCCCCACCCATTCGATGGCTTCAGGCGGAAGACCGACGAAGGTGGTGAAGGGCGAGGAGGTTGCCTTTTGGCAATCACCGCAATGGCAGGACAGGCGGCGAGTGACCGGCCCGCTTGAGGACCACGTCACAGCCCCACACATGCAGTTTCCCCTTAGCTCAGCCATCCACACCCTCGCGCATCCATTGTTGCAAGCGGGCGATCGAATGTTCCGACATCACGCCACACCCGGGGTCCAATACCAGCGGGCCTGGGCGGTAGCCGCGGGATTTCAGGCCGCGGTGGACGCTTTCCACAAGATGGATATCTTCTTCGACCGTGGTTTCCCGATCTTGAACCGCCAGTTGACGGATCACAGCGCTTTCCGAGCCGCCCTCGGTGTACCAGCCGCGCCAGACGGTGCAGTGATCGGCATCGACAGCGCGCCAGTGATAGGTGTTCAGCACGTTGCCCGGATAGCATTGGAACGAGAACATCGGCCACAGAAACCATGACTGATAATCGCCCGCGTGCGGCACCGACAGGTCGATGGGATAGGTCATCTTGTCGAGGCTTTGGCATTCCGTCGTATGGCGCAGGACGTAGCCGCCGCCTGCATCGGGTTGGATATCGTAGGTTTCGGGCTTGACCACGCCTTCGGCAAAGGTCGGGTGGTTGGTCGGGCAGTGATAGCATTCCGAGTAATTCTCGACACTGACCTTCCAGTTGCAATTCTCAGGAATCTCGACCCATTCCAGTGGTTCCAGATCGTCGATATGTGGGACGAAGGCGCGGATTTCCTCGCGCACCCCGGGGTACCATTCATCCATTGGTGCGGCGTTGTCGTCGAGGTTGACGAAGATGAAGCCGTTGAAGATTTCGGTGCGGACAGAGGTCAGGCAGATGGCGCTACGGTCGAAACCGGGAACGGATTTGATATTCGGACCGGCGCGAAGCTGGCCGGACAACTCGTAGGTCCAGGCGTGATAGGGGCAGACGACAACGCGGGTGTTGCCGGCACCTGTCACCATCTCATGCGCGCGGTGCTGGCAGACGTTATAAAAGGTCCGGATTTCCCCGTCGCGGCCGCGAATGCAGAATAGGTTTTGACCGGCGATTTCAAAAGCGAAGTAATCCCCTGTTTCCCGGACCTGCGCGACATGGCCTGCAAACTGCCACGTTCGGGCCAGAAGGCCCTGCATCTCCTGCTCGAATATCGCAGGGTCGGTATAATATCGCGCGTCCAGTGAGTGGGTCAGGGGTGCGTTCATTCGGGCTCCTCCGCGTAGAGGCCAAGTTGGTGTCTGCGTTGGTGAAACCGTTCCACCCGTTCGACGATCTCATCGCTGGAGACTGCGATCACAAAGGACAGCAGCGTTTCCAGCAGCGCGATGGTTGAAACGGATGACGGAAAGAATTGCGGTGTGTCAGCGGCCACAACAAAGCCGTGTTGCGCGTTCAGGATCACCGGGCTGGCCGGACTATCGGAAATACCAACGACGGTCAGGCCCTGTTCGCGGGCCAGTTTGACGGCCTCGATCACCTCGGTCCGGTAGGGTTTGCAGGTCATCGCAATGAGTACATCCTGATCTCCGGCCCAAGCCAGATCATCGACGGGTGTCGAACCGGGGCGGGGGATAGCGTGAAACTGCTTCATCCCGGTCGAGGCGAGATAGGTGAAGTTGCGGGCGTTCGAGTTGTTGACCCCGACGCCCAGCGTGAAGATTTGGCGCGAGTTCCAGATATCTTCGGCAGCGGACTTCAGACGTGCGGCGTCGATACCCGCGAATGTCTCTTCGATGTTGCGGATCGCGGCTCCGACCATATCGGCATAAAGCCCACCCAATTCCCCCGACTTGCCGATGCCCTGCAGCCAGCGGGCGCGGTCCGGAAACGACACCGCGCCTTGCCGAATCGCTTCGCGGAAGGGTGCGCGGAAATCCTCGTACCCATCGAACCCGACCTGCCGGGCCATGCGCACGAAAGTGTTGGGTTTGACGTTGGCGGCCTCGGCAATCTCGCGCACCGTCGAAACCCCAACATCCGTTGGGTTTTCCAGTACGTAGCGCGCGGCTTTCTGAGCCTCGGGCGTCAGGGCGTCCCATTCCTCGGTCAGGCGGTCCAGAACGGTCGATGATACATTTGTGTCATTCATGATTGACGATGGTACATTTGTGGAATTAGCCTGTCGAGCAGAAACGCGACTCGGGAAGAGGAAAAATCATGTCCGGGAAGGAACTGCCGTCACAGGCCCGCGTGGTGATCGTGGGCGGAGGTGTCATGGGGGTCGGTCTGGCCTATCATTTGGCGCATGAAGGGTGGACCGATGTGGTCCTGCTGGAAAAGGCCGAGCTGACCAGCGGCAGCACATGGCATGCGGCCGGTCAGATCACGCATTCGACCAGTTCCTTTGGGCTGGGCAAATGTGTGGATTACAACATTGGCCTATATTCCGGCGCATTGGAGGCCGAGACCGGTCAGGCAGTGACATGGCACGGCTGCGGCTCCTTCCGGCTGGCTTATACCGAGGACGAGATGGACTGGCTGCGCCACACGCTGTCAGTGGGCCGGTCGCTGGGCTTCAACATCGAGCTGGTGGGGCCGGAAAAGGTGGCCGAACTGCACCCGTTCTACAATCTCGAAGGCGTGCTGGGCGCGCTGTGCACGCCGGATGACGGCCACGTGGACCCGACCAATGTGACCATGGCGATGGCCGCCGGGGCGCGTCAACTGGGGGCGAGGATCATCCGTCATTGCCGGGCGACGAACATCACGCAGGCCGAAAACGGCGAGTGGGTTGTCGAGACCGAGAAAGGCACGATCCGCTGTGAGCATGTGGTGAATGCGGGCGGCACCTATGCTCGCCAGATGGGCGAGTGGTCGGGGCTGCAACTGCCCATGACCTCGATGACGCACCACTATTTCGTGACCGAGCCGGTGCCTGAGTTCGAAGCGCTGGACAAGGAATTGCCAGTCATCCGCGATGACAAGAAAGTTTCCGGCTACATCCGGATGGAGCAAAAGCGCGGGCTGATCGGGATCTACGAGAAAGAGAACTCGAACTCTGTCTGGCACGATCATTGCCCTTGGGACTACGAGAACTGGCTGTTTGATGCCGATTACGACCGGATCATGCCGTGGCTTGAGGAAAGCCTGAACCGGATGCCGATCTTTGCCGAGCTGGGCATTCAGCGCGAGGTGCACGGCGCGATTTCGCACCCGCCGGATGGCAACCCGCTGATTGGCCCCGCGCCTGGGGTTCGGAACTATTGGTGCTGTTGCGGGACGCAAATCGGTATCGGCTGGGGGCCGGGACTGACCCGCGAACTGGCGCGCTGGATGGTGCATGGTGCAGCGGATATCTCGATGCGCGAGTATGATCCGCGCCGATTTGGATCTTACGCCACCAAGGACTGGCAGGTCACCAAGGCGCATGAGGATTACAAGCTGCGCCACGAGATTCCCTTCCCGCATTTCAATCGTCTGGAGGGGCGCCCGATCAAACCGTCTCCTCTCTACGAACGGTTGAAGGAAAAGGGCGCGGTCTACGAAGAGGTCTATGGCCATGAACGCCCGCGCTGGTTTGCCAAAGATGGTGTCGAACAGCGCGATCACTATTCATTCCGCCGGAACGTGGTTCACGACATGGTGGGTGCCGAATGCAAGGCCGTGCGCGAGGCGGTGGGCATCATGGATATCTCGGCCTTCACCAAGGTCGAGGTCTCTGGCCCGGATGCCGAAGCACTTCTGGATCGTCTGGTGGCCAACCGTCTGCCGCAAAAGGTTGGAGGCATCGCCCTGACCCATATGCTGAACCGCCGGGGGCGGATCGAGCTGGAAACCACGGTCGTGAAGCTGGATGAAGGGCGGTATTATCTTGTTTGCGCTGCCTTCTTTGAACAGCGTCTGCTGGATCATCTGAATCATCAGCGTGCTGGTGAAGATGTCGAAGTCATACTGCGCTCGAATGATTGGGCCGCGCTGAGCCTGAACGGCCCCAAGGCGCGCGAGGTTCTGGCGGCCTGTACGGATGCCAACCTCAGTAATGCCGGATTCAAATGGCTGACCGCGCAAGAGATCGAAGTGGCTGGGCACAGGCTCTGGGCGTTCCGTATGTCCTATGCCGGTGAGCTGGGATGGGAGCTGCACATTCCGCGCGACAGCACGCTGGCGGTTTATGATGCGCTTTGGGAGGCCGGTGCGCCTCACGGTATCACCGATTATGGCTCCTTCGCGATGAATGCGCTGCGGATGGAGAAGGGCTTTAAGGGTGCTGGTGAGTTGACCAATGAGGTGACGCTTGCCGAGGCGGATGTCTTGCGCTTTGCCCGAACGGACAAGGAATATCTTGGCAAGGATAAGACCCTGAATACCGATCTGCCGTGGGTGTGCGCTTATCTGGAAATCGAACCCGATGGCATCGAAGACGGGCATGGAGGAGAGGCGGTTCTGCTGGACGGCACGGTTGTCGGATCAACCGCTTCGGTTGCCTACGGGCACACGGTCGGGAAGATCCTTGCCTTTGCCTATATCAGACCGCACGCCAATGTGCCGGGTACCGAGATTGAGGTCGTGATCGCCGGAAATGCGCGTAAAGGGCGCATTCTGGGTGAGCCTGCATATGACCCGCAAAGCGTCTTGCCGCGAACCGATATTGCCATGGAGGCCGCAGAATGAATGTTCCGGCAACGATGAAGGCCATGGTTCTGACCGGCCATGGCGATCTGGACAAGTATGAGTGGCACGAGGACTGGCCGACACCCCAGCCGGGTCCGATGGAAGTGCTGATAAAGGTCGGTGCCTGTGGGCTGAACAATACGGACGTGAACACGCGCACCGGCTGGTACTCGAAAGCGGTGGACGAGGCCACGACCGGTGGTGCCTATTCTGAAGTGGACGATGAAGACAGTACCTGGGGCGGTGCGCCACTGACTTTCCCGCGCATTCAGGGCGCCGATGCGGTTGGTACGGTTGTTGCGGTTGGCGAAGGCGCTGATGAAAGCCTGATCGGCAAGCGTGTCATCGTGGCAGGCTGGCTGCGGGACTGGAACGAGCCGATGAACCGAGACAAAGCGGGATACTTCGGATCGGAATGCGACGGTGGGTTTGCAGAGTACACCAAGGCGGATGTGCGTGGTGTCGCTGCGATCGAGACCGATCTGAGCGATGCCGAGCTTGCGACGTTCAGCTGTTCCTATGTCACCGCCGAAGGCATGCTGGATCGGGCCGGTGTGGGTCAGGGGGATACTGTGCTGATCCCTGGCGCTTCGGGCGGTGTCGGCGGTGCGTTGATCCAGCTGTCCAAGCTGCGCGGCGCGCGGGTGATCGCCATGGCGAGCGAGGCCAAACACGGGGACGTGGCCAAGCTGGGTCCGGATCGGATTTTGCCACGCAGCCCTGAGAACCTGAGGGCAGAACTGAAGGGTGAGAAAATCACCGTTGTTGCGGATGTGGTTGGCGGGTCCATGTGGCCAAAGCTGATCGACATGCTGGAACGCAGCGGGCGGTACACCTGTTCCGGTGCCATTGCGGGGCCGCTGGTCGAGTTCGATCTGCGGACATTCTACCTGCGCGATCTGACCTTTACCGGCTCGACGGTGAACACGCCCGAGAACTTTTTCGATGTCGTGAAATACATAGAGAATGGACAAATCAGGCCAGCTTTGGCCGCCACATACCCGTTAGCTGAACTGAGAGAGGCCCAGCAGGCCTTTATCGACAAGTCTCATACCGGCAACATTGTGGTGATCCCGTGACCCGACCTGCATTTGAAAATCTACTGGAACAGGCGCGTATCGCGCATGGCAGTCAGGCCTGTCTGAGCCGGTTCTGTCCTTTTCCGGACGACCTGCGTGAACAGTCTGTAGAGCCCTTCCACATCCCGGCTGCGGATATTCTGAGCCGTGAAACCGGTCTTTATTCGGATGCTTTGTCAGAGTTCCGCGATGCTTTTGTTGCGGCCAGCCCGGTGGCGCAATGGCGCGAGACCTATAAGGGCACGGATATCGGCCAGGATTTCATGGATCGGTTTGCCTGCTACACGCTGATCGGCGAGGGCGGCCCGTGGCTGAGCGCGCAGATGAGCAGCTATGTGGTCTATATGCCGCCCAACCTCTATTACCCTTGGCATCATCATCCTGCCGAAGAGATGTATCTGGTTCTGGCGGGTGAGGCCGAGTTCATGCGTGAAGGTGACGAGCCGGAAACGTTGCGGCCCGGCGATCACTCATTCCATGCTAGCAATCAACCGCACGCCATGCGGACCGGGGATCATCCGGTCATGGCCTATGTGTTGTGGCGCAACAATCTGGAATCCCCTCCGGTTCTGACAGAACGCGACGTTGCCTGATGAAGATCACCCGTATCCGTATTTTCCAGACCGGTCTGCCCTATGTGGGCGGTGCTTATGTCTGGGGTGCGGGGAATGCGATTGAGACGGCCACGGCGTCAGTCGTTGTCATCGATACGGATGCGGGATTGCAGGGTTGCGGTGAGTTCACGCCCTGCGGCGAGAATTACATGGTGGCCCATTCCGAAGGAGTGCCGGCACTGGTCCGGCTGGTCGCGCCGCATCTGTTGGGAGAAGACCCACGCAACGTGGCCCGGATCGAACAGGTCATGGATCATCTGGTGCAGGGGCATGGCTATGCCAAGTCCCCGTTTGATGCGGCCTGCTGGGATGTTCTGGCGCAGTCGCTGAGCGCCCCTTTATATGCGGTTTGGGGCGGCAAGCTGACGGACGGTGCGCCGATGTACAGGGTCGCACCGCAAAAGGGGACCGAGGAGACCATTGCTGAGATGGACCGGTACCGCGAACAGGGCTACCGGCAGTTTCAGATCAAGGTCGGCGGCGATTGGGCTGCGGATATTGACCGCATTCGTTCGACCGTTCCCCTTTTGAAATCTGGTGAGAAGGCCATGGCCGACGCCAATCAGGGCTGGCGGGTGGACAATGCGCTGCGGGTGGCGCGGGCGACGCGGGATCTGGACTACATCTTTGAACAACCCTGCCGCACTTATGAGGAGTGCATGCAGGTCCGTGCCCGCATCGATCTGCCGATGAAGCTGGACGAATGCGTGACCGGCATGCACATGGCACAGCGCATCGTGGCGGATCATGCGGCGGAGCTGGTATGTCTGAAAATCTCGAACCTTGGTGGCCTGAGCAAGGCAAAACGGGTGCGCGACTATCTGATCGAGAACCGCATCCCCGTGGTCGCCGAAGACACCTGGGGTGGTGAGATCACAACAGCGGCGCTGGCGCATTTCGCGGCAACAACGCCACAGGAATACCTGCACAACACCACGGACCTGATGAATTACAACACCCGGTCGACCGGTATTGGCGGGGCAACGGCGCGTGACGGGAAGCTGTATGCACCCGAGACGCCCGGCCTTGGCGTGGCTCCGGATTTCGACAGCTTGGGTGATCCGGTAGAGGAGTTCAGCGCATGACAGAGCAGGCCATCGCAACCGTGATGATCGACGATGACCGCGTGCGGGTAACGCGGTTCGATTTTGCCCCCGGGGCGGAAACCGGCTGGCATCGCCATGCGATGGACTATGTCATCACCGCCGTGACCGATTGTCATATGCGTCTGGAACAACCCGATGGCACCGCAAAGGAGGTCACCGTTCCGGCCGGAACGGCCTATCGCCGGGATGAAGGTGTCGAGCACAACGTCATCAATGCCGGAGCTGAGCCCATGTCTTTTGTCGAAGTGGAGCTGAAATGAAGATCACCCGCATCTCAGTCTATCACGTCGATTTGCCGCTAGAGCATCCCTATTGGCTGTCCGGCGGACGGTTGAAGTTCGAGGTTCTGGACGCGACTCTGGTCAAGATCGAAACCGATGCGGGGCTGACAGGCTGGGGTGAGGGTACGCCGTGGGGGCATACCTATGTGCCCGCACATGGCCCCGGCATTCGCGCCGGGATCGAGACGATGGCGCCGTTTGTCATGGGCCTTGATCCACGCCGGGTGCTGGATGTGGAGCGGGCGATGGATATCGCCTTGCCTGGGCATCTGTATGCCAAAAGCCCCATCGACATGGCATGCTGGGACATTGCCGGGCAGGCGGCAGGTTTGCCGATTGCCGATCTGATGGGCGGTGGCTCCCGCACGCCGCGCCCGATAGCTTCGTCAGTCGGGGCCAAGACGGTGGACGAAACCCGCGACGTGATGGAGCGGTACCGCAGTCGCGGATACATCGCGCATTCCGTGAAGATCGGCGGCGATGTCGAGCGCGATATCGCACGGGTCCGGGATGTCGAAAGCATCCGGAAACCCGGCGAGATCGTCCTTTATGATGTGAACCGGGGCTGGACCCGGCAACAGGCTTTGCGGGTCATGACCGCTTGTGAAGACCTGAACGTGATGTTCGAACAGCCATGCGAGACACTTGATGATATCGCCGCAATCTCGGGCCGCCATGGATCGCCCGTTTCCGTGGATGAAAGCCTGGTGACTCTGCAGGATGCTACACGGATTGCCCGCGATGGCTTGGCTGAAGTCTTTGGGATCAAGCTCAACCGGGTTGGCGGGCTGACCAAGGCGGCACGAATGCGGGACATCGCCCTTGCGCATGGGATCGATATCTTCGTCATGGCTACCGGCGGCACGGTTCTGGCGGATACCGAAGCATTGCATCTGTCGGCGACCATTCCCGATGACAACTGCCGTGCGGTCTGGGCGTGTCAGGATATGATCACGGTCGATATCGCGGGTGGGCGTGGTCCACGCAATGTCGAGGGCCATTTGCACCTGCCAGAAGCTCCGGGCCTTGGTGTGCATCCTGATGAAGAGACGTTGGGCGATCCGGTGGCGGTATATCAATGACCAAAATTACGCGCATATCGCTGTGGCATGTGCCACTGACCAGCCACGAGGCCTATTACATGGCCGATGGCAAGACCTGTGACACGGTCGAGACCGTAGTTCTGGCATTGGATACCGATGATGGGCGGACGGGTTGGGGAGAGGTCTGTCCAATCCCGCACTATCTGCCTGCCTATGCGCGAGGTGTGGCGCCTGCAGTGCAGGAGATGGCGCTTGTCCTTTTGGGGGCCGATCCGGTCGGGCCTGAGGCGTTGATGGCGCAGCTGGACCGGCATTTGCAGGGGCATGTGTATGCCAAATCTGCCATCGATATCGCATTGTGGGATCTGACCGGGCAGGTGGCAGGTCTGCCGCTTTACGCCTTGCTGGGCGGGCGGCGTGCAGAGACGATGCCACTTTATCATTCGATCACCTGCGTCGCACCTGACGAGATGGCCCGGATCGCGCAGGAAACGCAGAACCAAGGCATCCGGCAGTTTCAGGTCAAGCTGGGCGCTGATGGGGACTGGCAGGCAGATGTCGCGCGGTTGCGGCTGGTGCGCGAGGCGGTCGGCGATGGCCCATTGGTCTATGGCGACTGGAACTGCGGGGCCACCTCTCTGGATGCAACCCGGGTGGGCCGGGCCGTAGCTGATCTTGATGTCATGCTGGAACAACCCTGCGCCACGATAGACGATTGCGCCCGTGTACGCGCGGCGACCGGGTTGCCGATGAAGATGGATGAAAGCGCCCATGATACCGCCAGCTTGCTTGAGGCCCACGCCAAGGGGTGCATGGATGCGGTGGCGGTGAAACTGTCGAAATTCGGTGGCTTGTCCGCCTCTCGCCGTGCGCGTGATCTGTGCCAGCATCTGGGTGCAAAGATGTGCATCGAGGATACGTGGGGATCGGATATCACCACCGCTGCCCTGTTGCATCTAGGAGCGTCTACCGACCCGGCGCGGGTGATGAATGTGTGTGACCTGTCGGGTTATGTCGCGCCACGCCTTGCCCCGATGGGGCCGGTTCGAAAGGATGGACGTATTGCACCGCCTGAGGGGGCTGGACTTGGGGTTGCGCCGGATCGGCATGCATTGCCTGAACCGGATATGGTCCTTGACTGAAATTTGACTCTTTGGTCAAAATTAACACAGCCGAACGCCAGAGGAACGGATCACATGGACAAAATCATCTCACAGACTGACTGGATCGAGCGCGCCAAAGCTGTGCTGCCGGGTGGCGGGTTCGGGAACTTTGACCCTTCTATCTTTATTCGCGATGGGCAGGGCAGCCGGGTCTGGGACGAGGATGGCAAGGAATATGTCGATCTTCTGATCGGATCGGGTCCGATGTTGCTGGGCCATGGTCACCCGGAGGTTCTGGAGGCCGTTGCCGAACAGATGCCAAAGGGCATGACCTTTTTTGCCAATAATGCCCGCGCCATCGAACTGGCCGAAGAGATCTGCTCCGCTGTCCCATGCGCCGAGCAGATCCGCTATGTCTCATCCGGCGGTGAGGCGGATATGTACGCGATCCGTCTGGCCCGCGCCTTTACCGGTCGCGACAAGATCGTGAAATTCGAAGGCGGTTATCACGGGATGAGCGCCGAGGCGCAGATGAGCCTTGCACCAGATCGGATGGTAAACTTCCCGCAGGCCGTTCCGGACAGCGCGGGTATTCCCGAAAGCGTTCAAGCCGAGGTGCTGATCGCGCCGTTCAACGATCCGGACTACATCCGCTCGCTGCTGGCTGAACATGGGGACGAAGTCGCCGGAATCATCGTCGAACCGCTGCAGCGGATCATCCCGCCCGAGCCCGGTTTCCTGCAGCTGCTGCGGGAAGAGGCGGACAAATACGGTATCGTGCTGATCTTTGACGAGGTAGTTACAGGTTTCCGCTTTGCCTATGGCGGCGCGCAGGAGCTGTATGGCGTGACGCCGGATGTGGCGACACTCGGCAAGATTATTGGCGGGGGCTTTCCGCTGGCCGCGATTGCCGGACGCGCTGATATCATGGCGCATTTCGACAAGGCCGCTGTCGGGGCCGATAAGTGGCTGATGCAGCTGGGTACGCTGTCCGGTAACCCGGTTGCGGCTGTCGCGGGCCTCAAGACGATGGAAGTGCTGAAGCGGG
>NZ_SMMF01000960.1:79421-189319 GCF_009711355.1 Roseibium sp. RKSG952
ATGGGCAGCGGCTGATGGATATGGCCAAGGCAGCGTTGGACGCGCATGGCATCGCGCATCGGATCGTCGGAGACCGTACCCTGTTCGAGATCGTGTTCACTAATGGTGAGATTCGCGATTATCGCGATGTGTTTGGTGCGGATACGGCCAAAGGCGCGAAGTTCAATGCGGTCCTGATGCAAAACGGCATGTTCAAATCGGCAGGCAAGACCTATCCGTCACTGGCGCTGACGGACGCTGATTTCGAACTGTGTGAAGCCGCCTATTCCAAGGCCGCACAGGCGGTTGCCGAAATGTAGCGGGCAGGCGGGGCTCAGTACACGTCTGCCATAACGAGGCGCACAATGTCCTCGCGCTGGATGCCGCGGGCTGCAAGCTCTTCGTCGGTCAGCTCGTGCAGGGCCTTGATTCTGAGGACCTTTGCATTGGCTTCCCCAACGCTGATCAGGGCCTCGTAGATACCGTTGAAGATATCGCCGACGACCGCCAGCAGGTTCATGACGGCTGAACGATGAGATGTGGAATGTGCCATGAGCAGTTCCCCTTTTGGTCTGAAATCGACGCGGGGAACTTAGGCTCTGTGCTGCGGTGCAGCTAGCCGCGTTTGCGAATAGCCGCTGTGCGTTTCGTGCAAATCTGCATTGGAAATGCCAGATTTACGGGCGGGTTCAGGCCGAAAACACCTCATCTGTCGGCACCTGCAGGGCTGTTGCCAGCGCATTGGTCTGGCTCGCCATTGCGATAACTGCAAGCAACTCGCCATACATCTCGTCCGTCATGCCCTTGGCGCGTGCGGCTGCAGAATGTGAATGGACGCAGTATTCGCAGTTGTTTGCCGTCGATACGGCGACATAAAGCAGTTCCTTGACCAACGGATCAAGCGCACCCGGTGCCATCACTGTTTTCAACCGGTTCCATGTCGCGCGCAACAGATCGGGGTCATGGGCTAGCGCGCGCCAGAAGTTGTTGATGTATTCCGTGCCTCGGGTGGCGCGAATATCTTCAAAGACCGCCAGCGCCTCGGCGCTGACGTCTTCGTCCGTCAAAAGGCGAACTGTTGCCATGATCAAACCATCGCAAAGATGCGGGCCGGGCCGCCAGAGCCACCCCGATGGGCTGGAGCTCCAACAACCAGCGTTGCGCCTGTGGCCGGAACCTTGTCGAGATTGGCAAGGTTCTCGATACCGTAGCGGTTGGTTGGCAGCCAGGCATAGTGGGTCGCGAAATCAGCTGACGGCCCGTGATCCAGCGACAGCGTATCAACGGCCATTGCAATGGCCCCGGTGTCTTCCATCAGCATCTGCGCGGCTTCGACGTGGAAGCCGGGAAAATGCATCTTGCCTTCGCCATCGGCATTCCGGAACCCGGGGGTTGCGGTTTTGGGCCCCCAGCCGGAATGCATGGCAATGCAGAACCTTTCGGGGAACGGGCCATTGGTGTCGATCCAGATGTTCAGATCATCAGGCGTGACCTGCGTATCCGGATCATCCTGCGCGCGCTCGGCGATATCCACAACGCACAGCGGGCAAACCAGATTTGAGACCGGGATTTCGTCGACGGACTGACCATCGGCAGAGAAGTGTAGCGGGGCATCAATATGCGTACCTGTGTGTTCGTTCACAGCCAGATTGAACAGATTGAAGCCATGGTCCTTGAAATTGAAGGCCTGGGTCGCCTCGATCCCGGGTTCCCCGAAATAGGTCGGGAATTCGGCGTCATAGACATGGGTCATATCCACAACCTCACCATGGCCCTGTGCCATTGCAGGTGTTCCGGCTGCAGTTCCCAGTGTCGCTCCGGCGGCCATTGCGGCACCGCCTTTGAAAAATGACCGCCGGGACAGCATCCTGTCTTTCACGGCGTTCATCACGCAAACATCACACATAATAAAGCTCCCTGTTCTAAAAATTCTCTGTAGGTCCGGAGTTTGCGCCGGATACGCTGATCAACCTAGCACGAATCCCCGATTGTCCCCTTTATGGGGTTGAACATACCTTTCGGTGCGTTCAATTTATTGCGAAATGCAATTCCGCATAGTGAAATCATGCATCGTGAATGCTGATTTGAAAGAGGAGACAGGGCTGATGTCCCAGGCAGTCGAATATGAACGTATCGGCGAAATCGCGGTGCTTGCGGCAAACAACCCGCCAGTCAATGCGCTGGGTGTTGACGTGCGTCGTGGCCTGCTGGCCGGGATCGAACGCGCCGAAACCGAGGGGGCAAAGGCCGTTCTGATATACGGCAAAGGCCGGACTTTTTTTGCCGGGGCAGACATTCGTGAATTCGGCAAACCACCTCTGGAACCCTTTTTGCCATCGCTGTGCAATCGGATCGAGGCGTCGCCATTGCTTGTCGTCGCAGCCTTGCATGGAACGGCGTTGGGAGGCGGGCTGGAGGTTGCATTGTCCTGCCATTATCGCATCGCTGTCCCCTCGGCCAAAGTCGGACTGCCCGAGGTCAAGCTGGGAATCATTCCCGGTGCAGGCGGGACACAGCGCCTACCCCGCATCACCGGTGTCGAGGCCGCATTGGATGTGATCACCACGGGACGGCAGGTGCAGGCTGATGAGGCTCTGGAATTGGGCGTTGTCGATAAGGTTGAGGACGGCGAACCGCGCGACATTGGTTTGGCCTATGCCCGGGAGTTGCTTGACGTGGATGCGCCACGCCGCGCCGTGGGTGAATTGCCTGTTCCTGATCCGGTAGATTTCGATGCTGCCTATGAATCCGAGTTGAAGAAAGGCCGTGGTCAGTTGTCTCCGGCGGTTGCGGTGCGCGCTGTGCAGGCCTGCTGCGAAGCCGAGAGTTTTGCGGACGGCATGGCGCGTGAGCGAGAGTTTTTCCAAGATCTTTTGGTGTCGGATCAGAGCAAAGGTCTGAGGCATGCCTTTGCCGCTGAACGCACCGTTGGAAAGCTGCCGGAACTGAAAGACGTGGACCCGCGAATGGTGCATCAGATCGGTGTGATCGGTGGCGGTACGATGGGTGCGGGGATTGCCACGGCGGCTTTGCTGTCGGGGTTACCCGTTGTTCTGTTGGAAATGTCCAATGCGGCTGCAATAGCAGCAAAGGAGCGGATCGCAGGAAATCTGGCCGGGGCCGTGAAGCGTGGAAAGCTGAGCAAGGAAGACCACGACGACATTCTGGAGAACAAGCTTGAGCTTGCCACCGGCTACGGTGCGCTGAGCGGTGTTGATCTGGTGATCGAAGCCGTGTTCGAAGACATGGCGGTCAAAAAGCAGGTCTTCACCCAGTTGGATGAGGTCTGCAAAAAGGGTGCGGTTCTGGCGACCAACACCTCATATCTTGATGTGAACGAGATCGCGGCAATGACCAGTCGGCCAGAGGATGTGATCGGGCTGCATTTCTTCTCGCCCGCGCATGTCATGAAGCTGCTGGAGATTGTGGTCGCGGACAAAACCGCGCCTGACGTGGTTGTAACCGGGTTTGCCCTGGGGCAGCGGCTGCGCAAGGTTTCAGTGCGGGCGGGGGTTTGTGACGGCTTTATCGGCAACCGTATCCTGAATACCTATCGCGCCTGTGCCGATCACATGGTTCTGGACGGTGCCAGCCCGTATCAGATCGACAAGGCGCTGACGGATTTCGGTTTTGCCATGGGGCCGTTTGCGGTGTCGGATCTGGCGGGTCTGGATATCGGTTGGGCGGGGCGCAAGCGCCGTCGGACCGAGGGGATGGATCCACGTGCACGCGACAGCTCATACGCAGACAAGCTCTGCGAGGACGGTCATTTCGGTCAAAAGACCGGCAAGGGCTACTACATCTACGAGCAGGGCAAGCGTGGGGGGGTGCCGAACCCGGATGTGATGCCGTTGATCGAGGCGGATCGTGCCGCGCAGGGGATCACGCCGCGGGATTTTTCTGATGAGGAAATTGTACGCCGGTATATGACCGCCATGGTCAATGAGGCTGCTAGGGTCGTGGGCGAAGGTATCGCGCGCCGTCCGTTGGATGTGGATGTGACGCTGCTCTATGGTTACGGGTTTCCGCGTTATCGCGGCGGACCACTGAAATGGGCTGATCTGCAAGGGCTGGCGGGGGTGTTGTCAGATATCCGGAACTGGTCGCAGGAAGATGACTATTTCTGGCAACCGGCACCTTTGCTGGAGCAGCTGGTGGCTGAAGGGCGTAAATTTGACGATCTGAACAAAGCTGGTTGAGAATCTGCCGTCGGCTGGCGAGAGCGTCAGATGTAGTCTCGATGGAAGGCGTGGATGCACGCCGTCAACTCCGTAGCCGTATTGCAAAACGCATTGGCTGATCGCAGTGTTGGCTCGCAGGTTATGTTCGGAGCGGTGGAGTGCACTTGAAACAGAATGACGGAGATCACCCACGGGTCCGGCGGTCGGGCTGCCAGAATGCGGTGGGGTTCGAGATTGATTTGTCCAACCCCGAGGGATGTGCTCGCTGTCACCTCACGATCCGTGAGGATCACCTGAACAGTCAGGGCATTCTGCATGGCGGGATCATCGCCATGTTGCTGGATGTGGCATGTGGGAACACGGCTTCTGCCTGGTTCGATCGCGCAGAGCATCCCATGGTGCTGACGCTTTCGCTGAACACCAGCTACGTTGCAGCAATCAGAAGCGGCCGGGTGACCGCCGTGGGACGACCGTCAGGAGGCGGTCGCAAGCTGGCCCATATCTATGGAGAACTGCACAGTGAGGATGGCGTTTTGATCGCCACGGCAGCAGGAGTGTTCAAGCGCGGTTCCGCAAGATAAAGCACGGAGCTCTTTCGCGTCCGCGCGACATTGGCTTTACTAATCCAGCCAGTGGTTTTGGGCCCGGCATCGCGCAACGCGCGATGCCGGGCCCAACAGACGGAGATGTTCCGTCAGGAACATTAACGACTGGCGGGAGAGTGCCGATGTTAGTCGAGCGCCGTTTCTGCCGCCGCACGAACGGCGCGGATGTTTTCGCCATACACCTCGGGATTGGATACGGAGCCACCCTTGAAGACCGCTGAACCGGCCACCAGAACATCAGCGCCAGCTGCTGCGACCAGTGGGGCGGTTTTTGGGTCGACACCGCCATCGATTTCGATGTGGATCGGGCGGTCTCCGATCATCGACCGCAGTCGGCGGACCTTGTCGGTCATGTCGATGAATTTCTGACCGCCAAACCCCGGGTTCACTGTCATCACGCAGACAAGATCTGCAAGGTCCAGAAGATGCTCAACCGCTTCGGCCGGAGTGCCGGGGTTCAGTGCGACACCGGCTTTCATTCCGGCTGCCCGGATTGCTTGCAGCGTGCGATGGGTGTGAGGTCCGGCCTCGACATGGGCCGTCAGGATATCAGCCCCGGCGTCAGCATAGGCCTGAATGTAAGGGTCGACCGGAGTGATCATCAGATGCACGTCCATTACAGTTTTCACATGTGGCCGAAAGGCTTTTACTGCTGGCGGACCAAAGGTCAGGTTCGGAACGAAATGCCCGTCCATCACGTCGACATGGACCCAGTCGGCGCCCTGCGCCTCGATGGCCTGAATCTCCTGCCCGAAATTGGCGAAATCGGCGGAAAGGATCGACGGAGCGATCTTGATGCTGCGGTCAAAGCTCATGCTGGCCTCGTGGATTGGAGTGCGTTGCGGCTGATATAGGTGGTTTTTGCGGTCGCGGACAGTCGTATCTGCGTTAACGCGGTGCATTGTGGGGCTGCGCATTGGTCTGCAACAACCTGTGCTGTTCACCGCACATTCTGATTTCAGTTGAGGACTTAGGACCTGTACTCGGATTGTCTGACCCGTATCTTCATAACTATATGAAGAGATGAATTAATTCGGGGAACGGGCAATGTTCGGTTTCAGGTCATCCAGAAAAGACGCGCAGGTGCAGGCCGATTATGAAAAAGGCCGGAAGGATGTGCTCTACTCAAAACAGCTCAGTAAACGTGGCCGAAAAATGATGTGCTGGTTGCCAATCGGGCTGATCATGGCTCGGGCAAAAGTGAGTGGTGCGGAGAAACCCGACTTTTCGCTGATTCCCGATTGGGCAAGTCTTGCACCGGTCGAGCGCAAAGCGCTGAGTATTGCGCATCTTGCCATGTACGGGGATGAGGGTGATGTGATCGATGCGATGACTGCCCACCCGCATTTGAGCGGCTGGGTCATGTCCATTCAGCGCAGCGCCAGAAGCTACATGGAAGAACTGGGTAGCAAGACCCTTGATCGTGCGATGCTCGATCATGAATATCTGACCGATTTCGGTAATTGGTCGAATCTAAAGCCCTATCCGCATGCAGAGGGCGCAGCCCGCCTGCCGCATTTCATTGCAGTCCTCGTCTATACGACCCTCTCAGCCGAACTGCGTTTTCTTGACAGGCGATACACCCTTCCCGACCCGGGTTTTGAAATCTCGATCGGTGACAATGGGTTTCTCAACTGGCTTGAAGAATACCGTGATCCGGATTTCTGGCCCGAACTGATCCGGGGAATGAACCCTGATCTGGATTCGGCGCTGCCTGTCATCGGATGGATCGTTAAGCAGCCAGATTGCGATCGTGCTACTGCGGCGATGGCTTTTGTTCTTTTGGGCGGAGACAGCACTGTAGGTAAAAGCAGGGCAGGCCTGCGTAGCCAGCGCGAGAATCTTTGCGCGGATATCTGCGAGCGAGCCGCGAATGGTGGTTATGAGCGTCAGGAGTTGTCATTGGCGGCAGTGGGTCTGGCCGAGGACCCGGCGGAACGGTTTCGAAGATACGCGAACGCCGAGATCAGCGGTGACATTCCTTCACCTGCTGCCCTGTTCGCTGGTTCTGTCGATGGAAGAGCCCCACTAACACCGTTTTACATCCACTCGGAAGATACAGTCGCGCTGGCACTGATCTGACCGTTGGCTGAAGGGCAGCCCACCCGCCGCCGTTACAAAACTTTCATCGCAGTGACACACAGCCGTTGATTCCGAGCTTTAGCTGACCCCCCAACACGATTTGGGGGTGGCACGTGCTGCGCATAGAAAAACTGACCAAGCGCTTCGGCGAAAATGTTGCCGTGGATGCTGCGACGCTTGATGTAGACAAGCCGTGCATGATCGGAATTATCGGGCGGTCCGGTGCAGGCAAGTCGACACTGCTGCGGATGATCAACCGCCTGACGGATTCGAGTGAAGGTCAGATTCTGTTTGAAGGTCGGGACATCACCCAACTGAAAGGTCGCGACAAGCGCGCATGGCAGGCCGACTGTGCGATGATCTTTCAGCAGTTCAATCTGGTACCCCGCCTTGATGTTGTCTCAAACGTTCTGCACGGGACGCTGAACCGGCATTCGACCCTGGCCACAATGTTCAACCTGTTCCCGATGGAGGATATCCACCGGGCAATCGATATCCTGGACCGCCTGGGCATTGCCGAGCATGCGCCTAAGCGGGCCGAAGCCTTGTCGGGCGGCCAGCAGCAGCGCGTCGCCATCGCACGCGCTCTGATGCAGGATCCCAGCATCATTCTTGCGGATGAGCCGATTGCCTCGCTGGACCCGATGAATGCACAGGTCGTGATGCAGGCCCTGCGCCGTATCCACGAAGAGGACGGCCGCACTGTCATTGCAAACCTTCACACGCTGGATACCGCGCGTCGCTATTGCGATCGCGTGGTTGGCATGCGCGACGGGCGCATCGTGTTTGACGGGTTGCCCGAGCAGCTGACCACCGGGGTTGCCCGCGAAATCTATGGCGCCGACGCCAGCTTCTCGGAAGAGGCGACATCGACCGAGATCGAAACGCTCGACGCCACCCAGAAGGCCCTGATGGAAGCCGAGGCCACCATCTGAGCCACCCCCACCACCTTTCATCGCCCGGCCCGATGAGAGGTCGGGGTAATCAAACTGGAGAGAGACAGATGAAAAAACTAATGGCTGCCCTTGTTGCGACCACTGCCATGGCCGCACCTGCAATGGCTCAGGACATCAGCGAGTTCCGCATCGGTATTCTGGGCGGCGAAAACGCTCAGGACCGTCTGAACAACAACGAGTGCCTGCGGGAATACACCGAAGAAGCGCTGGGCGTTGAGACCAAGCTGTTTGCCCCTGCCGACTATAACGGCGTTATTCAGGGTCTGCTGGGCGGCACCATCGACATGGCATGGTTGGGCGCGTCGGGCTACGCAAAAACCTATCTGAGCGATCCTGAGGCGGTTGAGCCGGTTCTGGTCAAAGTGAATGTCGACGGCGGCTACGGCTACTACTCGATCGGGTTTGCACGCAAGGACAGCGGCATCACCTCGCTTGACGACATGAAGGGCAAGACCTTTGGTTTCGGCGACCCGAACTCGACCTCGGGCTATCTGATCCCGTCGATCGAAATCCCGCAGGCCACTGGTGCGACCATGGATTCGGGCGACTACTTTGGTGAAGTGAAGTTCACCGGCGGTCACGAGCAGACCATCGTTGCGGTCAACAATGGCGACGTAGACGGTGGCGTTACCTGGGCTGACGGTCTGGGCAACTGGGAAGACGGCTACAACTCGGGCGCCCTGCGCCGCGCTGTTGATGCCGGTCTGGTCGACATGAACGACATGGTCGAAATCTGGAAATCCAAGCCGATCCCGGAAGGTCCGGTAGTTCTGCGCACCGCGCTGCCTGCGGATGTCAAAGAAAAGATGACTGCCCTGATGGCTGGCCTGCATGAGAAAGACCGCGAATGCTTCTACGGTGTTGCCGCGGGTGAGGCAAAAGCGTTCGAGCCGATCACGCATGACGCCTACGAAATCATCATCGAAGCACGCAAGCTGAAGTCCAACTAAGCCTGCCTATCCAATGATCGGGGTCTGGTATTGAACCGGACCCCGTTTTCCCCTCAGGAGCATTCCATGACAGACCTGACTGCAGGGTCCCAAAGCGTCGATCAGATCCGCGATGAATATACAGCGATGACGCGACGCAAGAGGGTCTATGGTGGTATCCTTCTGATCCTGTTCGTGGCTTTGATGGCTGCGGGATTCCGCACCGCTGACAGCCGCAATGCGGGAAGCTTCACCGACGGCTGGCATCGCATTCTGGACTATCCGGCAGAGGTGCTGTCGGAAGCTTGGGAAAAGATCGGCGCTATGCCGGCGAACCTTGTCGAGTTTTTTCCCGCATTGATCGAGACGCTGAACATCGCGGCGGCGGCGACTTTGGTCGGGACGATCGGCGGAACGTTTCTGGCACTGATGTCGACGCGGGGCATGGCGCTTTGGCCATCCCTGATCCCGGTCTTCCGCCGGATCTCGGATATTTTCCGTGCCATACCCGAGATCGTGATCGCGCTGGTTCTGATTTTCATTCTGGGTGGTGGCCCGATCCCGGCGATGATCGCCATTGCCATTCACACGGCGGGCGCGCTGGGCAAGCTGTTCTCAGAGGTCAATGAAAACGCCTCGCTAAAACCGGTTGAAGGGTTGCAGTCGGTCGGGGCCAACTGGTCGCAGCGCATGTATCTGGGCGTGATCCCGCAAGTCGGTCCGAATTATGTCAGCTACGCCCTGCTGCGTTTTGAGATCAACATTCGCGCCTCGGCCATTCTGGGCTTCGTGGGCGCAGGCGGTCTGGGCTACGAGTTGCGCAACGCCATGTCCTGGGGGCAGGGGCGTTACGATGAGGCCGCGGCCATCTTCATCCTGCTTTTCGTCACCATCGTTATCGTGGATCAGCTGTCCGGGCTGCTGCGCGATCGCCTGACCCACGGGTCGGAAAAAGGAGCTACGGCATGAGTACCTTTGCCACCGACCTGTCGATAGATGACCTCAAGGCCGAGGCTGACCGCCTGTTCAGCCGTAAGCGTATCGTGAACTTTGGTTTGCCGGGATTGGTTGTCCTGTACCTGATCTATGTCTTCTTCGCCTTTGACGTGCCCGGTCTGGCCGAACGCGCCAATTGGGAAAACGGCAAGACGCTGGTTTCGGACAGCTACAGCTACAAAACCCATGTCGAACGCGACAACCGCAATGGTGAAGTTTCGGTTGCCATCGAGGGCGAGCGGAAGGGTGCCTATCCCGAGGGGACCGCGCCGGATTGGGTCGTGTTGGGTGAGACGACCGTAATCGATCTGGAAGACGGACACGTTGTGCGATTTGGTCCCGAGTCGGTCGAGTACGACATCCCGGGTTACGGAAGGGTACGCGCGACACCCAGCCGATCCGCTGGCGTGCAGGCGGAATTGCCGTCAGGGGATGTGCCTGAATGGATCAATGTCTCCAAGAACCGTTTGGCAATCACGACGGATGCGGGCCGTCTGACGGTTACCCGCAACCGATCAGAAGTATTCCGCTATTTCACTGGTTGGGAGCTGTTCTGGTTCACGCTGGATAGCCCGTATTACGGAAAATCCTTCTCGGAGTTGATGGGGCGTGCCGCATCAGGTGAAGCCGGTGCGATCTTCAATGACTTCTGGACCAACAAGATGTGGCGGCATCAGGATGTAGCCTGGGCGATCTTTGAGACCATTCTGATGGCCTTTCTGGGAACCCTTGGGGCTGGCCTGATCGCATTGCCGCTGGCCTTCATGGCGACGCGCAATTTCAATCCGTTGCGGTCGGTACGCTTTGTCACGCGCCGGGTGTTCGATTTTGTCCGTGGCGTGGATGCGCTTATCTGGACGGTTGTTCTGGCCCGGGCCTTTGGTCCCGGCCCGTTGACGGGCGCGCTGGCCATTCTGGTGACGGACACAGGCACATTCGGCAAGATTTTCTCGGAGGCGCTGGAAAATGTGGATCAGAAGCAGATGGAAGGTGTGCAATCCACCGGAGCGAACGCGCCACAGCGCTATCGCTTTGGGGTGATCCCGCAGATCACTCCGGTGTTGTTGAGCCAGTTGCTTTACTTCCTCGAATCCAACACCCGCAGTGCCACCGTGATCGGTGCGATCACTGGCGGCGGGATCGGTCTGCTGCTGACGCAGGCCATCATCACGCAAAAAGACTGGGAAGAGGTTGCCTACTACATCGTCCTGATCATCCTGATGGTGATGCTGATGGATTGGTTCTCGGGCTGGCTGCGCAGACGTCTGATCCAGGGTGAAACCGGAAAGACGCGCAAGCCGCGGGATCGCAAGGGCAAGCCGTTCCTATTGCCGTGACCTAAGAACAAGGACAAAAAGACCATGGCGCGACTGCGTTCCGACCAGCCGTTCATCCATCCCGATTGCCAGATTGCCGGCAGCATCTTTGGCGAGTTTGTCGAGATCGGTGCCGGTACCCGCGTGGCGAATTCCGAGTTCGGCGATTACTCCTATTGCGACCGAACCTGCGACATCGCCAATGCCCGGATCGGCAAGTTTGCGAACATCGCCAGCTTCACTCGGATCGGGGCGACCGATCATCCGATAGAAAAAGCCTCGCTGCATCATTTCCACTATCGGTCAGCTGACTATTGGGACGATGCCGAGGACGATGCCGACTGGTTTGCCCATCGCGCGGGTCGCACAGCGTTTATCGGCCATGACACGTGGATTGGTCATGCCGCGATCATCAAGCCCGAGGTTACCATAGGCCATGGCGCGGTCGTCGCCTCTGGTGCGATTGTCACCAAGGATGTAGCGCCCTACACGATTGTTGCTGGTGTTACTGCACAACCGGTGCGCCGCCGCTTTTCCGAGGATATTGCAGATCGCATGATGGCACTGGCCTGGTGGGATTGGGACAACAGCAGGCTTCGTACTGCCCTGCCAGATTTCCGTGCCATGTCTGCCGAAGCATTTCTGGAAAAACACGAGGCGTGATCTAATCAGCCAAGACAGCTCCCGCGCCCACAGGGACATCGGCTGCGCCGATACCCCTTGGCGGCCTTGGGCCCGGCGCCGCGCATAGCGCGGCGCTATGCCCAACGGGATGAGGCCTCCGTCAGGAGGTTGAAGACGGGCGGGAGCACACCTGTTATTCATCGCTTAGGGTAAGTGTCACGCGCTCACCAGCGAATACGGTCTTGCCATATTCAACGGGCTGTCCGTCAGGATCAGCGTTTACCCCCAGCGAATGCAGCACGGGGGCACCTTCGGTCAAATGCAGATGCAGTGCCTGCGTTGCGCTGGCGGATCGTGCGGTCAGGCGGGTCGAAATACGGGTGTAATCCGGCACCCCGCAGGTTTGTAGGGCCTTTGTAACCGATGCATTTTCGGACAGGGCATCCAGCAGATCGGGAAATCGCTCTGCCGGAAAGACGCTCTGAAACAGACCCACAGGTTGCCCGTCAGCCAGAGACAAGCCGTCATAGACATGAACCGGGTCACCTGTTTGCAGGCCGAGCGCTTCGGCCTCGGCCTCATCAGACGCGCGGGTTGTCAGGGCCAGCACCCGTTTGCCCGGAATCTTGCCGCTGGCCGAGATGTTCTTGTGATATCTGACACGTTTGCCAATCGGGTAGTCGGTGGGGCGAGCCGAAACAAAAACGCCTGCACCGCGCCGGGCATGGACCAGCCCGCGCTCGGCCAGATCGGACAGCGCCCGTCGGACGGTATGCCGGTTTACGCCATGGGTGGCGGCTAATTGCGCCTCGGTGGGCAGTCGGTCGCCAGTGTTGTAGCGGCCCTCGGCAATGTCCGAGGTCAGGGTCAGAGCGATGCTTTTCCAGATCGGTGTTTTGCTCATGTCATAAAAACTTCACGGCTGAGGAGATTGCGACTCGAGATCGACAGGTGTAATATTTGTCTAGTTGTATAGTAAAAATAGACAACCTGGCCAAGAGGCTTTGATGGTGGAACAGACAGATAAATCAGCCGAAGCGCGGCAAGCATGGATGGGTGTGCTGGCCCGGGCGCCGCAGGATGCCCTGATGGCACTATGGGACGGCCTGCAGCTGAACCCGACATATGAATGGCTGCGAGCGCCCGAAATCGGTGGCGTCATGGTGCGCGGTCGCACAGGCGGCACGGGTGCCCCGTTCAATCTGGGTGAGATGACAGTGACGCGATGCTCACTGGTGCTGGAGGATGGCACGGTCGGGCACGGCTATGTGCAGGGCAGGTCCCGGGATAAGGCCCGGATGGCAGCTTTGGTCGATGCGCTGATGCAGACCGGGTCTGCCGACATGGTCCGGGCAAAAGTGATCGATCCGCTGACGATGCAGATGCAGGCCGCCAAAACGGCACGTGCGGCCAAGGCAGCGGCCACCAAAGTCGAGTTCTTCACCATGGTACGCGGAGAAGACCAATGAACGCACAAACCCAATTCTCGGGCGGTTTCCGAAATGCTCCGGTTGATGCCTCACATGCCTTTCGTGCGGCAATGACCGTCATGGCGCGACCCGGAGAGATTCGTGACCTGATTGGTGCTGAGCCCCCTGCACCTTTGTCCATCGCGGCGGGTACGTTGCTGTTGACCCTATGTGATCCTGAAACCCGCGTTCATCTTTCCGGGGAGGCTGATACCGAAGCGGTGCGGAAATGGCTGACCTTCCATACCGGCGCGCCGATTGTTGCGGCAGCCGAGGCCGATTTTGCGGTGGGTCGCTGGGATGATCTCATACCGCTGAACACCTACCAGATCGGTACGTCGGAATATCCTGACCGGTCTGCCACGCTGATCGTGGAATGCGATGCGCTCGAACAGCAGGGTGCGGCACTCAGCGGGCCAGGCATCAGGGACGTGGCGCATCTTTCGCTTCCGGATATCGCTGTCCTGCAAGGCAATGCAGCGCTCTACCCACTGGGATGCGACTTCTTTTTCACCAGCGGAACGCAAGTCGCGGCATTGCCGCGCAGCACGCAGATCAGGGCGGAGGGTTAAGCGATGTATGTTGCTGTCAAAGGTGGTGAGAAGGCCATCGAAAACGCCCATGCCTGGCTGGCTGAGGAACGGCGCGGATCAACGGATGTTACCGAACTGAGCCTTGCGCAGATCCGGGAACAACTGAGCCTTGCCGTGAACCGCGTGATGGCCGAAGGATCCCTGTTCGATCCTGATCTTGCGGCGCTGGCGATCAAACAGGCGCGCGGCGATCTGATAGAGGCGATTTTCCTGATCCGGGCCTATCGCACGACACTGCCGCGATTTGGTTATTCCAATCCGGTTGAAACAGGTGACATGGCGTGTGATCGCCGTATCTCAGCCACTTTCAAGGATGCGCCAGGGGGGCAGGTGCTGGGCCCGACCTTTGATTACACGCACCGTCTGCTGGATTTCAAACTGGCCGCTGACGGAGAGGTGGCTGCTGCGCCCAAAGGTTCTGCCCGGCAAGAGCCAACACCGCATATCACCGAGTTCCTCAAGGGTGAGGATATCATTCAGGACGAACCGCCCAGCGACGCAACACCGGGAGACCTAACGCGCGAGCCGATGGAATTTCCGTCAAACCGGCCACTGCGCCTGCAATCCCTGACACGCGGGGATGAGGGGTTTGTGCTGGGCATGGCTTACTCAACTCAGCGTGGCTATGCCCGCAACCACGCTTTTGTCGGAGAGTTGCGGATCGGCAAGGTCGCTGTTGAGATGGATATCCCCGAACTGGGGTTTGCCATTGAGATCGGCGAGATCGAGTTGACCGAATGCGAAACGGTGAACCAGTTCAAGGGTTCCAAAACCGAACCGCCGCAGTTCACGCGCGGATATGGGCTGGTATTCGGCCAGTCGGAACGTAAATCCATCGCCATGGCTCTGGTAGACCGTGCCCTGCGCTGGGAAGAATTGGGTGAGGACAATCTTGGCGCCCCTGCGCAGGATGAGGAATTTGTCCTCAGCCACTCAGACAACATTCAGGCCACCGGATTCCTCGAACACATCAAGCTACCGCATTACGTGGATTTCCAATCCGAGCTGGAACTGGTCCGCAAACTGCGCCGTGAGGCCGAAGAGCGGATCACACCGAAGGAGGCAGCGGAATGAAGGCCGTCGTTTTTGATATCGGTGGCGTGCTGATTGACTGGCAGCCGCATCTTGCCTGGGTTGAAGTATTGGGCTCAGAAGAGGCCGCACACGCGTTCATTGAGCGCACGGATTTCCTGACGCGTAACGCCCGCGGAGACAACGGCGAACGCTTCGCCGATCTGGCGCAGGAACTTGAGGACCCGCAGGATCAAACCCTGTTTGCCGCTTACGTCGAACTGTACACGCGCACCGTTGAAAACCCGATCCATGGTACATGGGATGTGCTGGAGCGGCTTAAGACGCAGGGAACTCCGGTTCATGCCATCACCAACTGGTCAGCTGAAACTTGGCCGGAAGGGTTGAAGGTTCATCCGCGTCTTGGCGATGTTTTCGGAACGCTTGTCGTTTCGGGGCAGGAGGGTGTGATGAAGCCCGACGCGCGGATTTTCGAGCTGCTCTGCGAACGAGCAGGTATCGCGCCTCAGGACTGCGTGTTCATTGATGACGGTTTGCACAATGTCGAAGGCGCGCGCGCTGTCGGCATGGACGGCATTCACTTTACCACTCCGCGAGCGTTGGAGATTGAGTTGACCGAAAGAGGTTTCCTATGAGCGAGTATAATTTCGCCTATCTGGATGAACAAACCAAACGAATGATCCGCCGCGCCATTCTCAAAGGGCTGGCGGTGCCGGGTTATCAGGTGCCTTTCGCCAGCCGCGAGATGCCGATGCCCTATGGCTGGGGTACGGGCGGAGTGCAGGTTTCTGCCGCAACCCTGACGCCCGAGGATACGTTCAAGGTGATCGATCAGGGTGCGGATGATACGACCAACGCCGTTTCTATCCGTAAGTTCTTTGAAAACACTGCAGGTGTTGAGACCACGGAAGAGACCGAGAAGGCAACGGTCATCCAGACGCGCCACCGTATCCCCGAGGCAACGCTGCGCGAGGATCAGATCATCGTCTATCAGGTGCCGATCCCGGAGCCTCTGCGCTTTCTGGAACCGCGCGAGACAGAAACGCGCAAGATGCACAGCCTCGAGGAATACGGTTTGATGCATGTTAAGCTGTATGAGGACATCAGCCAGCACGGCGCGATCTCGACCGCTTATGCCTATCCGGTGAAAGTCTCGGATCGCTATGTCATGGACCCGTCGCCGATCCCGAAATTCGACAACCCCAAGCTTGAGATGGATGCGATCCAGCTGTTTGGTGCGGGGCGCGAGCAGCGGATTTACGCGGTACCCCCGCATACCAAGGTCGTGAGCCTTGACTTCGAGGATTACCCGTTTGAGGCGACCAAGGCCAATCATCCCTGCGACCTGTGCGGGGCCGAAGACAGCTATCTGGACGAGGTGATCATGGATGACGCAGGCAACCGGATGTTTGTCTGCTCGGACACCGATTATTGCCGGTCACGCCGCGAGGCGGGCCATGTGGGCCGACTGGCCGAGGAGGACGCGGCATGACCCCCCTGTTGCAGGTCAAAGGCATCGAGAAACGCTATGGCGCGCGGATCGGATGCACTGATGTAGATTTCGATCTCTATCCCGGTGAGGTGATGGGGATTGTCGGTGAAAGCGGATCGGGTAAGTCGACGCTGCTGAATTGTCTGGCCGGGCATCTTGAACCCGACGCAGGGCAGGTGGTTTTTGACACCCGTGCCGATGGGCTGGTGGATACGGTCACCATGTCGGAACCCGAGCGTCGGATGCTGAGCCGAACGGACTGGGCTTTCGTGCATCAACATGCGCGTGATGGTCTGCGCATGTCGGTCAGTGCCGGGGGCAACATCGGAGAGCGGCTGATGGCCGTCGGTGACCGGCACTATGGTGATATCCGCGATAAGGCAATCGACTGGCTTGGGCGGGTCGAGATTGAAGCGGCGCGGGTTGATGAACGGCCAACAGCGTTTTCGGGCGGGATGCAACAGCGCCTGCAGATTGCGCGCAATCTGGTGACCGGCCCCCGGCTGGTGTTTATGGACGAACCAACGGGTGGGCTGGATGTTTCGGTTCAGGCGCGTTTGCTGGACCTGCTGCGCGGGCTGGTGCGCGAAATGGGGCTGAGCGCCATCATTGTAACCCATGATCTGGCGGTGGTTCGCCTTTTGGCGGACCGGTTGATGGTGATGAAAGATGGCCACGTGGTCGAGGCCGGGCTAACCGATCAAGTGTTGGATGATCCACAGCATGCCTACACTCAATTGCTGGTCTCCAGCGTGCTGCAGGTGTGAGGGCGAGGAAGATGATTGAACTCAAGGACGTGAGCAAAAGCTTCACCCTGCACAATCAGGGCAGTGCGGTAATCCCGGTGATGGAAGGCGCTTCGCTAAAGGTTGCCCCCGGAGAATGTGTTGCCCTGACCGGTGCGTCAGGCGCAGGCAAATCGACGCTGATGCGGGTGATCTATGGTAACTATCTAGCCGCATCTGGTCAGGTACTGGTGGGTGGGCTGGATGTGGCCAAAGCCGAGCCGCGCGAGATTCTGGCGCTGCGCCGGGAAACGCTTGGTTATGTCAGCCAGTTTCTGCGCGTCGTGCCGCGGGTGCCGACGCTCGAAGTCGTGGCAGAGCCTTTATTGGCTGTGGGTTGTGAGAAGCGGGCGGCGCTGGACAAGGCGGCTGAATTGCTGAAGCGGTTGAACATACCTGAACGTTTGTGGACCCTCAGCCCGACAACATTCTCGGGCGGTGAACAGCAGCGGGTGAACATTGCGCGCGGATTTGCGCATGAATACCCCGCGATGCTGCTGGATGAACCCACGGCCAGCCTGGACGCACAGAACAGGGAAACCGTTCTGTCGCTGATCAAAGAGGCAAAGGAACGCGGTGCAGCAATTGTCGGGATCTTTCACGATGTAGATGCGCGGGAACGGGTTTGCGATCGCGAGGTCAACGTTTCGGAATTCACGCCGGGGGTGGCCGCATGAGGCTGGCGCCTGTCATAGCGGTTGTCGGACCTTCCGGGGTCGGCAAGGACAGCGTGATGGAGGCGCTGGAGGCGCGGGCCAACGGCATTCAGCGGGTTAGGCGGGTTATCACGCGTCCTGAAGGTGAAGAAGGCGAAGAATTTGAGAGGGTCTCGGTCGATATGTTCGAGCAGATGCTGCTGGATGGCGCATTTGCTTTGCACTGGCCTGCACATGGTCTGCATTATGGAATTCCGCAAGAGATTGCGGAGCAGCGGCGAGAGGCAAAGGCCGTTCTGGTCAATCTGTCGCGATCCGTGTTGCTGCAGGCGCAGGACGAGTTTGGTGAGTTGATCGTGGTTTCGCTAACTGCTGATGCAGAGGTTCTGGCGCAGCGTCTTTCGTCGCGCGGCCGGGAAAGCGCGGCAGAGCAGATGCGTCGATTGGGCCGGGCCAGGGCACCGCTGCCTGAAGGTCTGAACCGGGTTATCGAAGTCGATAACTCCGGATCGCTTGATGACACGGTGAATGAAATCCTGACCGGTCTTCAGCCGGAGAGGGCGTAGCGATGGATCAGGTGAAACCGACCGTCATCAGCCTCGCCCGTCAGTGCCAGATCATTGATCCGGAAAGGAGTGGGCAACAGCGGACCAAGATGGGTTTCCAGCGTCGCCTGAACACTACTCAGCGTGGGCTTGTCCAGTTTGCCGCTGAGCGTGATGTGAAAGCGAAACGAGTCCAGAACATAAGGGTAGCCCCAGTTGGTCAGGTTGGCATCCTGTTCCATGGACAGGCCCGCAGCCCGGCGGCGGGCCAGTTCATCCTCGGTCGCGGGTGCCCGGAACCGGTCGAGGTCACGCACGCAGGCAGCAGCCAGCTCCCCAAGCTGGCCGGTGTTGCCGTGAGGGCGCAGAGCCAGGAAACGGCCCAACCGCGCAATCTCCAAACCATCCAGCGAGATCGGGGCGTAAGACGCAGCAAGTTGCGCGCAAGCATCTTGCAGCTGGGTTACCGACCGCCCCTGGTACAGGCGGAAGGGCGGTTTCATAGTGGCATGCAACCCATATTTGCGCGGAGTTTCGGTAACCGAGGCCACATCTATACCATCGATGACCGGATGCGCCGCCTCGGATCCGGTTTCCATGTCCCAACCCAGCCAGTTGGTTGCGAATTTCGTCCAGTCCGCATCGGCGGGTGGCGCAAAATAGATCGCGTATCGCGTGAATGTCACATTGGCCTCCTATTGCGTGGCCTACCCAATAGTTCAAACTACGTGAAGTTCAGATGACAGAAGAATTGATCCTTGCCAATGCCACGCTTGTTCTGCCCGAAGAAACTGTAACCGGCAGTGTCCGGATTGTCGGCGAGAACATCACCGAAATCGATACGGGTAACTCGGTTCCTGCGGGCGCGATCGATTGTGAGGGGGACTATATCAGTCCCGGTCTGGTCGAGCTGCACACCGACAATCTGGAACGTCATATTCAGCCACGCCCGAAAGTGGACTGGCCTCATGCAGCAGCGATCATCGCGCATGATGCTGAACTGGCAAGCACGGGTATCACGACAGTGTTTGACGCCATGCGTGTGGGATCGATCCCCAGTGGCCAGGCCCGGTATTTGAAATATGCGCGCGGATTGTCCGAAGAGCTGTGGCAGTTGCGGGAACAGGATGCGCTGAAGATCAGCCACTTCCTGCATTTGCGGGCCGAAGTTTGTTCCGAGACGCTGGTTGATGAGCTGGACGAGTTCGGCCCCGAGGATCGCGTCGGTCTGGTGTCTCTGATGGATCATACACCGGGGCAGAGGCAGTTTCGCGACCTCTCAAAACTCAAGGCTTACGTACAGGGCAAGCACAGCATGGATGACGATATGTTCAAGCAGCATATCGCCCAGTTGCAGGGGTTGCGGGACCGGAACGGTGACCGGCACGAGGTCGAAACGGTCAAGGCAGCCCGCCGCTTTGGCGCGGTGCTGGCCAGCCACGATGACACGACCGAGGATCAGGTTCGTGTCTCGGCAGGCCACGGTATTCGCCTTGCCGAGTTTCCAACCACAGTCGAGGCCGCACGCGCCTGCCATGATCACGGTATCAAGGTGATGATGGGCGCACCGAACGTCATCCGGGGTGGGTCGCATTCGGGCAATGTGGCGGCGCGCGAGCTGGCCGAGCTTGGCCATCTGGACATCATGTCTTCGGATTACGTGCCGTCAGCGCTGCTGCTTTCCGCAGCGATGCTGGGCGAGATGTGGGGTGATCTGGCAAGGGGTATGAAAACCGTCACGCTTACCCCTGCACAGGCCGCCGGGTTGACTGACCGTGGAGAATTGCGGGCCGGAACCCGCGCCGATTTGATCCGGTTTAGGATGCGTGCCGGTGTTCCGGCGCTGAGTGCAGTCTGGTCCCGAGGTCGTCGGGTCGCCTGACAAAGGGCCGTTCAGGTGCGATAGAACAGATAACGGTCCGGGGCGATTGTCTCGGGCCCTTTGATCTGATCGAAGCCCACCAGAGGCTGGCCAGAGATCAGCAATCCACCCGGCAACATCACCTTGGCAATCATCGGACTGAGCCGCGCGGCCTCGGCCACGTCTTCGGATTTGATGCCGCGTCCGAAATCGTAATGCGCCATTGCAATGCCGCTACCGTTTTGTGCCAGTTTTTCCAGCATCGGTTCAGCCTCGCCCTGCAGAAAGTCCTCGGCTGGCGGAGTGCTGTCGGGATGGCATTGCAGCACACGGTCCATCACCCAAATCCGGCGGCCGGGCAGGATTTCGCGCAGGTGATCATAGGTGCGGCCATTCCCGAGCCCCATATCCAGAACATCGCCGTCGACGCCATTGATCTGTGCGGCAGCCCAGTTCAGACCATCGCGCTGCGCGGTCAGGCGGCGCAGCATGGAATCCAGTCGGCTCATCGGGAACTCCTTGAGTAGTCAGTCGCGCGGCATTGTCCAGACGGTTGCCGGACCGTCCAGAAGTCTGCGCAGTAAATCTTCGGTAAAGGTCCAGATGTCTTGATCATGAACAAGGTGATGGGTCAACACGCCAAAGGGTTCGGTGTTATCTGCAGAACCTTCTCGGCGGTCTTTCAGTAACTGGACGGTTTTGGCGATCAGCATATCCGTGGCCGCCAAACCGCGCGTACCGCGCCAGTCTATGGGGTCAAGATGGGTGTTGATCTGTTCCAGTCCGGGTGCCGCGTTTGCGGCCTTTCGTGGCGTGGCAGTCGACAGAACACGATACCCCATCCCCGGAAGCTCGGCGGCAACCTCTGAATCAATTCGGTTCCACGGGGGAACGAACATCGGTCGCAGCGTTTCACCAAACAGCTCCCGTAGTCTTGTCAGGCCCGCTTTTGCATCGGCAGTGATGTCATCCAGCGAGCGGTGCAGGCGGAATTCGGCCTTCTTTTCCTCTTTCGGAGCGTGATTTTGATGCGCCCAGCCGTGTACGACAGGGATCAGAGCGGGTTCTCTGGCCATATATTCTGACAGTGCCTGATCCGCATCGCGGGGAATGACGGCAAGATGGACGGGCAGGTCGAGACGGTTGCTCAGATCGGTTAAAACATTCAGTTGTGGGGTTGGGGTCACCGCGTCATCATCTCGCCACCAAAGCGGAAGGGTCAGACCCCGGGCCTGCCATTCTTCCAGTTCTGCGTGCAGGGGGCGCCAGTCTGGGGTCATTGTCTGGGCTCCAGTATGCCTGTCGCGATTTCAACAGATCGCTTCGCACCGTCAAAGCCGTGCCGCATCGCGTCGCGCGGCCCGTCCGTGATGACGCGCATCAGCGCATCAGACAGGCTTTGTCCGTTCAATTCACTGCTGGGCAGAACCTCGATTGCCGGAAGTTGTGCGAGGCTTTGCCCCCGCAGGCCCTGTTCGACTTCTTTGCCATCGTCAAACGGTATCAGAACGGACGGAGTGCCGGATTGCAGCAGGTCCATCGCAGTGTTGTAGCCGCACATGCTGACCGATGCCTTGGCCAGCGGCAGCATCTGGCGAAAATCAGGGCGTACCGGTTCAAGTGTTACAGGTGCATCACCGGCAAGCTGTGCCAGTTCACAGATACGGGCGGTGGCGTCCTGGCCGCCGATCAACATGCGCCAGCGCGTGTTGGGCATCTTTCGGGCGGCTTCGATGGCCGCGCGAAAGATCGGTTGTCCGACCGAGCCTCCACCAGCGCTGACGAGAATCTCGTTCGATCCGATGCTTTCGGGATGGGGTGATGGCGCAGAGGGCGCAACGAAACCCGTATAGTGCAGCCGGTCCGCCAGAGATTCGGATACCGGCCAACTGATGTCCAGCGGCGTGATCCGGGGATCAGAGTGCACGAGAATTCCGTCATAATACTGTGCCACAACCTCATCGGCACGTTCTGCCTTTGAGGGCTTCGAGGGCGGCGCGAGGATATCGCGGATCGAGCCCAGAATGACGGGGCGTGATGGGAGCTCCTGTGCGGCCTCAAGTGCGGCCTGAAACTCTGCCGCCAGACTGCGGCGTCCGAACGGATAAAGCTCGGTTATCAGAATCTGAGGCTGAAAGCTGCCGACAGCCTGTATCAGCGCATTGGCGCGAGCCTCCTGATAGGCTGGCGTGGCGATGTCGCCGGTCTGGGTCAGAAGTCGCGTGAAATCGGTGCCGTCTGATCGCAGGGGCGGCAAACCAAGCAAAGTCATTCCGCTGGTGTCCAGCTGCGGTGCGGGCATCCCGCCGGAGACCACAAACACGTCATGCCCTTGTTCAACGAAGGCACGGCCAAGGGTCAGGGCCCGGCTCAGATGACCGGTTCCCAGCAGATGGGTGACGACGATCATCACCCTCATGCGGACACCTCGCGCGGCGTCAGGCGGACGGGTTCAGGCACCGGGGCCATCGTGTCGAGATCCACGACGAAAAGGCGGTTGCGTTTGATCTTGAACGGGGCGGGACCAGAGAAATCCCAACCCCACGCTTTTGCCAGAATGACCCGCATGATACCGATATGGCACACGGCAATTGCATCGTTCTGCAATCCCGACACCCACGGCTCGAGACGCGCCCAGAGCTCCGCAGGGCTTTCGCCATTCGGGGGGCGGAAATCCCAGCCCCAGTCTTCGATGTGGCGATAGCCGCTGTCCGCCTCTTCGATGAGGTCGACGCCGCGCTGTCCTTCCCAGTCGCCCCAGTTCATCTCGATCAACGCATCTGAAGTCTGTGGATCATGGCCAGCCACCAGTTGCGCCGTCTCAAAGGCGCGGCCAAGTGGGCTTGCCCACAGCGAGGCCGTGTTCCACGGGTCCGGCAGTTGGTACCCGGCCAATTCAGCGCGCGCCTGCTCATCAAGTGCAATGTCGCTGCGGCCCTGAATGCGACCCGCGCGGTTCCAGTCGGTATGGCCATGACGCAGCAGTGCCAGTTTGCTCATGAGTGTTTCTCCAGCAGGGGTCGAACTGTGGCCCAGAACCGTTCTGTTGCAGATGGGATCAAATGGCGTTGGGCAACATAGGCCCGCGCCTTCGCACCCTCGGACTGACGCAATGCGGGATCGGCCAGCAATGTCTGAATTCGTTTGGCCAGCCCCTTTGCACCCGTTTCAATGGCAGGATGGTCCGCTGACATCAGCACATCGCGGACACCGGGGCGATCCTGCGCCACCACTGGCAGGCCGCTTGCCTGCGCTTCCAGATAGATCATTCCATAGGCCTCGTTCACACCGGGCCAGACAAGCATCGAAGCGGTTTCGTACACCTTCTGCAATGCGGTACGATCGAGCTGACCCAGAAACTGTACCCTATCATCAAAGGGTGCCACCAGGGTCTCGACCTCGGCAAGGGCAGGGCCATCGCCTGCGATGTTCAGCTGCCAGTCGCCAGAGAGATGTTCCAGCGTGTCGGCCAGAATTTCATATGAGGCGAATTTGTCGCCGTGGCGCATCATCCCCACCGCCAGCATCGGCCCGTTGCAGGAAGACGCACCGGGAAGTTCGGAAATGGGCAGAAAGGGTGGCAGCTCGGACAGGGTTTGATTGCCGTACCGCTCCCGCTTTAGCGTGATCAGGTCGTTGGCGGTGTGATAGAAAATCACCTGTGCCGCGTCACAGGCATCGTGCGCAGATTGCGCAAAGCCGGACCATGGCCCCGTAAGTCGGCTGGTCGCACGTGTGCTTTCAAGCTGTACATACGGAATGCCGCGCGCGTGGGCGACCTTTGGACCCAGCAGGTCAGGGGCTTTGTAGTAGTTGTGGTAGGTCACCCAAAGATCGGTATCCCCGGGCATTTCCGCGACTAGGCGTGTAGCCTCCGCCTCGGCCGCTGTACGCAGCCTGTCCTGAATGGTGCTGTCGCCTATTTTGTCGTAGATCCGCAATTCGGAGACCAGATCGACCCTATCGCCCTGTGCACCGATCGCATGCATCAGGTTCCGGGCCATTTCGCGATCACCCGAAGGAACCGGGCTTTGGGGTGACTTCATCGGAGCATAGAAGGCGACCCGGGCCATCAGGCCTCTTCCATGCACAATGCGTTCAGGCGTTCGGACAGGCGTGCGATACCGGGATCCATGCGGAATTCGGCGATCAGGCGATCATAGGCCGCCTTTGCCATCCGCTCAGCTGCGCCGGGATTATTGGCCAGCGTTGTGATTGCCTGAGCCAAAGCAGCGGGATCATCATCGGTTAGGATGCCGTGGACACCGGTTTCGATAAATTCGGGGATAGCCGATACGGGTGTGGAGAGGATGGGCAGACGCTGCGAAGCGGCCTCCATCAGCACATTCGGCAAACCGTCGCGGTCACCATCCTCGGCAATGCGGCTGGGCAGAACGAACAGATCGGCCTTGCGCATTTCGGCAATAACTTCGGGCTGATCACACGGGCCTTTCCATGTGATCCGGTCCGACAGACCTGCAGCTGCTGCGCGATCCTGAAGCGCCTTGCCGAGGGTACCGCCACCGATATGGGTCCAGTGCCAATCCAGCGAGGATGGCAGCATGGCAAAGGCATCAATCAGCCGGTCAAAGCCTTTCTTTTCGACCAGCCGGCCCACCGATATCATGTGGAATGGACCATCCGGTAAACGAGGGTCCCGCTGTGGCGGATCAGGGAAGCGCGACAGATCAAGCCCATGGTAGATCAGTTCAACCCGCGCGGGGTCATCGGCCAGCTCGCGCAAATGCCGCGCACCGATTGCGGTGCAGGTCGCCCCGAAGGTGGCGCCATAGGTCGCGGCCTGCAACTTTTCCTGCTTTTCCCAATCCGGGGATGTCCAGATGTCCTTGGCGTGGGCGGCAAAGCTCCACGGTATGTCGCGCATGATGGCAGCGTAGCGCGCGACCGAAGATGGCGTGTGCATGAAATGCGCATACATTGCATGGGTCGAAGCAGGAAGCTCGGCCGCCAGCACACAGGCCTGACCGAAACGACGGATGCGATTGTGGGTCGGATCACGGCGCAGGTCTTGCCGCCAGATTTCGTAGGCCCGGGCGTAGCCGGGCAGGCGTTTTGCAACTTCGCGCGCGGCCCAGACACGTTCGGGTTCATCGTAAAGATATTCAGGCAGGTAATGCACCTGACCCTTGAACCGGTCATGCAGCGGGTGCCGTTTGGTATCGGTCGGATGGCGCAGCGACCAGATGTCGAACTGATGCCCGGCATCCTGAAGGGCCACCAGTTCCTGTGCAATAAACGTCTCGGACAGGCGCGGCCACCCTTTGACCAGCACCGCCAGTTTGGGTTCGGTTGTGGTCATCCGGTTGCCCGTTCCTGTTCCCCACCCAGAAGGGCGTCAATGCGATGGGTGACGTAGTCCAGCCCATCCAGCAGACCGCTGCTGATTGCCTGCGACGGCAGCGGCTGATGTGGCAGGTTGCGGATCGCCTGGATCATCGCATCTGCACTGAGCCCGTCGCGGGTTTCATCCAACATCCGAACGAGTCCAAGATTCTCGGCACGCGAGGCGCGGATCCATTGTTCGAGCCGTGGTGTGGTGCGCGGGACGATGACGGCGCGCTTATCGAAGGACAGCACCTCGCAGAAGGTGTTGTAGCCGCCCATGCACACAACGCCTGCAGCACCGGCAAACAGCGTTTCGATCTGGGATTCGAAGCCAACGGCGGTCACACGGCCGTTCAGCGCGGCAACACGTGTCTCGAATTCTTCCCGAAGCTCGCCCGACAGGAAGGGGCCATAGACCAGAACCGCACGCGGTGACAGGTCAGGGTCTTTCTCGTAAGCCGACAGGACCTGATTGACCATCGCCTTACCGTCGCCACCCCCACCGGGAGTGATGAGGATATAAGGTTGTTCCGGCGGTTCACCGACCGGACCAAGATCGCGGCGCAAATACCCGGTCCAGTGAATACGGGATTGCGCGGCGGGGCTAAGCGGCAATCCTTTGGTCGGGTCATAAACCGACTTTAGGCCGTAGACCCATATTTCGTGATAAAAGCGCTCGGTTGCGGCCACGGCTTCTTTACGTGCCCATTCGGCGGCCAGAACCTCGGGTTCGTCCAGAACGTCGCGCAGGCCAAGAACCAGCTTTGTGCGGTGCGACCTTTCGAGGCGTTCAAGCGTTGGCAGCAATTCACCCCGGAACCCGGTTGGTTCCTTGTCGACGATCAGAATATCGGGGTCAAACTGCTGCACAGCGGTTTGAATCAGGCCCGAACGCAGCTCGGTCACTTCATCGATGCCCATGCCGATGGTTTGTGCGGCATAGGATCCGTCAGCCCGTTTTGTCACGCCGGGCAGGCGAACGTGATCGACGCGGCGGGGAAAGGTGAAACGGCCAGCCACCGGCGAGCCTGTCAGAATCAGTGCCGAGGCAAGCGGATCGGCCTGTGTCATCGCCGCCGCCAGAGCGCGCGAGCGTCGCAGATGCCCAAGTCCGAACGTATCATGGCTGTAGAAAAGTATGCGCGGCGCTCGGCCGGTTTTGTCTTTCGAGATGCCTAGGCTCATGCCCTCGCCCGTTTTCCTGGTTTCGGTGCAATATCCGCGCGTCCGCACCTGATATCGCATATTTTCCGGTTCCGCTTGCCAAAGGATGCCAAACCATGCAGCAAATGCGCCAAGCATTGCGATTTGGCAACAGCATTTTGAGTGTTTTCAGACATGTTAAACCACTATGCAGCGCCGCTGGCAGATGGTGGACAAAATCAAAACCTTGCCAGCATCCGCTTACGAAACCGGTCATATTCAATTTTTGCTAACAAGAAAATACCCGGCCCGGATCATTGCGCCAAGAACACGGGTCCACACGATGTCAAAAATGTCCGTGGGAGTATTTGAACACCGCCCGGGGGTTCTGTAGTCTGTCGGGCAGCAATCGAGTTGGATGCAAGACCCTATGAAAACGAACTTTCTCGCCGGACTAATTCTGGTCATTTGGACTGCGGCCTTAGCCTTTGCTACGGGTGCGGTGGCGCAAACCTCGTTAATCCCGGGCTATTCCTCAGGTTCAGGTAGCGAAACGGCGACCACGACCGACAGCGATCTGGCCACGGCAATCCGTTCTGCCACCGAGGCCGGAGCCAGTGTGATCGTGATCGACAGCGCGGGTCAGGTCGTTTCGTCGGCGGGTCAGCAGACTGATGCCGCAGCCGAGGCAGCATCTTCCGATCCCATGGGGGACGGATCGCAGCTGATGAAAGCGCAGGAGCGGTTTTCCAAGTTCCGCGAGTCGCTTGTATCCCGTCTTCAGGCTTTGCCCTATTCGATATTCGAAGTGCAGTACATTCTGCGCCAAACCAGTCCGGACGGCCGTATTCAGACCTATTTCGAAGTGCTTGGCTGGAACATCCTGTTCCTTTTGCTGGGCCGGTGGCTGTCGATCGAGATCTACGGAAAACGCATAGCCAAGCGGCTGGTTGTCGCGCGGATCAAGGAAAACCCGCAGGGCTATCGCGAGAAGATGCCGTTCCTGGTGTTCCGCTTCCTTATGGGGATCGGCGCCACGATATTTGCCATGATCATGGCGCTGATCGTTGGGTATCTGTTCTTTGGCGAAGCCGAAGATATCTCGATCCAGTTTACGATAACGGCAATCTTTAGCGCGTTCTTCCTGGCCCGCACCGTATCCGATCTGTGGCGGATGGTGCTGTCACCTTTCCTGAGCCAATATCGCTTGCCCCCGTTTTCCGATCGCGATGCAAAGCGGTTGTATATCTGGGCGTCGGCACTGGCGACTTATGATATTTCGGTCGTCCTGTTTGCGACCTGGGTGGCTGATTTTGGCCTTAACTACAACGTCTATGCCATGGTGTACGGCAGCCTGACCATGGTGGGTGCGTTGGGGAACATCCTGATGATCCTGTTCAATGCGCGTGCCATTTCGAATGCCATCCGGGGCGGGCGAGCGGCGGATCAGGTCTCGTGGCTGCTGCGCTTTGTTTCGTTTGGATGGGCACCGGCACTGATCGTCTATATCGGGTTCAGCTGGTTCCGTCTGGCGGTTGACCTTGCGTTGGAAAACCCGACGCCGTTGCCGTTGATCGTCAGCTCGTATCTGATCTTCATGTCCGTGGTCATCGCATATGGCGCGATGAACTACATGCTGGAACGCTACTTCGATCGCTCGCGCAAGATAGAAGAGATGAATGCCGAAGTGGTTGAGGGCGAAGTTGTCGAAATGGCAGAGACCGCCGAGGCTGAGCAGAGAAAACACTATCTGCTAACCTATGAAGATCTGGCCCGGCGGGTCGCAGGTATTCTGGCCTTTGTCATCGGGGCCTATGCGCTTGTCGTGATCTGGTATCCTGAAGCCGACTGGAGTCAGGACCTGCCGGTCGAGCGGGCGCTGGATGTGATGGTGATCATCTTCATCGGCTATATCCTGTTCCATTTCTTCCGCATCTGGATCGACAGCAAGATTGCCGAGGAATCCGATGACGGGACCGCAGAAGCTGAGCTGGGCGATGAGGGTGGTGAGGGCGGACAGAGCCGGTTGGCAACTCTGCTGCCACTGTTCCGGGGTGCAATCCTGGCCGTCGTCGTTGTCACCATCGTTCTGATCGTGCTGATGGAACTGGGCATCAATGTCAGCCCGCTGTTCGCCGGTGCGGGTGTTGTCGGACTGGCTGTAGGTTTTGGTTCTCAGACCTTGGTGCGGGATATCTTTTCGGGGGCGTTCTTCCTGTTGGACGACGCGTTCCGGAAGGGCGAGTATATCGATATCGGTGATGTCAAAGGAACGGTCGAGAAAATCTCGGTCCGCTCCATGCAGTTGCGTCACCATCTGGGTGCGTTGAACACCATTCCCTTTGGTGAGATCAAGGTTCTGACCAACTATTCCCGTGACTGGGTGATCATGAAGCTGCCGCTGCGGGTCACCTATGACACGGATGTCGAAAAGGTGCGGAAACTGATCAAGAAGCTGGGCCAGCAATTGCTGAGCGACCCAGTGATCGGCGAGAACTTTATCCAGCCGTTGAAATCGCAGGGTGTAATCGAGATGCAGGATTCGGCCATGATCATCCGGGTCAAGTTCATGACCAAGCCGGGGGATCAGTGGCTGGTGCGCAAGAAAGTGTATCAGGAAATCCGAGAGCTGTTTGCCCGCGAAGGTATCCGCTTTGCCCACCGTGAAGTCACCGTCCGGCTGGCGGATGGGAAAGAGGCCGAAGACCTGACCCCCAAACAGCGCGAAGCTGTGACCGGCGCGGTACAGGCCGCCATCGACGAGGATTATCTGGATGATATTGGTCCGGGCGGCGGGGATGATCGGTAAGGGCCTCTCCCGCCCCATTTGATCTGCGCCTCTGACGAGACGCGGGACAAAAGCGTTGGGCCGGGCCGCGCGCTACGCGCGGCGGACGCTCAGGGTTGCGATGAGGGCCAGGCCGGTTCGGAGGTTCCCGTTTTTGGTGCGGGCAGAGACCAGCGCATGGTCGCGTTTCCGACGCTTAATGCGGGTTTCAGCCTGTGGCCCGGTCCCCAGCCTGAGGCTTCGGTGTTTTCGGTATAGTCGTCGGCTTTGGCGGCCGTGATGTCTTCGCCCTCGCTGGATTTAGCAAGGCTTGCCAACAGTTCAGCCGTACGGGCGAGGGACAGGCGCGCATCCATCACTGCGTTATGCAAGGCAGCCTCGGCCAGAGCCGAGAGCACTGCTGCGGCCATGAAGTAACCGGTCGCATGATCCAGCGCCTGTACGGGCAACGGGGTTGGTTTATCAGCCTTGGCCCATTCGCGCCCGGCATCCGCGATACCCGAGCTCATCTGAACAAGGCTGTCGAAACCTCGCCGCATGGCCCATGGCCCCTGCCAGCCGTAAGCGTCCAGTGTGACCTCAATTCGGTTGGGGGCCAGTGAATCCCGTTGAGTTTTGTCCAACCCAAGCGCGTCGAGCGCGCCGGGGCGGTATCCATGCACGAACACATCGGCCTGCGACAGAAGTTCCTTCAGTCGTTCAAGACCAGCGGGCGACTTCAGATCCAGATACGCGCAGGTTTTGCCAAGGGAGATGTCCGGGATCACCCCGGGTTCGTCCCAGCCGGGTGGATCAAGGCGCAGAACCTCGGCCCCGAAACCGGCCAGAGTACGGGTCGAGACCGGACCGGCCAAAACGCGGGTCAGGTCCAATACGCGCAGGCCTGCCAACGGGCGATCAGCCGTTGCCTCAGGGCGTTCGCGCAAAGTGATGCTGCGTGGCCCCTGCCAACCGATCAGGGGATCACGGGCCACGGCCCGTCCCTGAGGGTGGTCCAGCCACTCAGCCCGACTGCGCATTGCAGCGGCAACGCCACCCTCGGCCACGATCGCGGTTTCAAGATCGGAAATTGCCCAATCCCTAATGGCCTGACCAACGATTGAACGATCGGCCCTGGTGCCGAGAACCTTCAAAGCGGCGGCACGGTGATGCGGCAGGTTGGTGTGCAGCCTGATCCAGCCATCCGAGGCCCTGTAGTCACCAGCCACGGCGTCCCAGAGGCTGGGCATTTCCCAGCCATCGGGTTTGAAGGAGTAGCCGTACCATAGCGATGCGAGGCGATGATCGACTGTTACCTTGGGTGGTTTATCGGTCAGGTTTTGAGCAACCAGAAAACGCGCCAGTTCCTGACCCACCGCAGCAAAACTGGCCGTGGCGAGTTCGGACACCGCAAACACGCTGGGCCGCGCGCCTGTGCCCTTTACTTCATAGGTGTCAGTTGAGGGAAGCGACGCGAGCAGTGTCATTGCTGATACGGATCCAGACTGTCACGCAGGCCATCACCCAGGAAGTTGAACGCCAGAACAACAACGATGATCGGCAACATCGGGATCGCGGTCCATGGATAGATTTCGATTGAGGCGAGGTTCTGCGCGTCATTCAGCATGACGCCCCAACTGACCGCCGGAGCACGCAGGCCAAGGCCGAGGAAGCTGAGTGCGGTTTCCCCGAGGATCATGGCGGGTATCGACAGTGTGGCCGAAGCGATCAGGTGCGACATGAAATTGGGCAGAAGGTGCTTGCGGATCACACGGCCCGAGCTTGCGCCCATCATTTCAGCCGCGCGCACATATTCCTCTTCGCGTAGCGACAGGAATTTGGCGCGCACGGATCGGGCGAGGCCGGGCCAGTCAAGAATGCCGAGAATGATCGAGATGATGAAGAAGACCGCAACGGGGCTCCAGTTCGACGGGACCGCGGCAGATAGTGCCAGCCACAACGGCAGTTCAGGCAGGGACCGCAGAATTTCGATAACTCGGTTGATCACCCAGTCGATGCGCCCGCCAAAGTATCCCGCCATCGACCCGAACAGGATGCCGAGGAAGAAAGAGACCGAGATACCGATCAGGCCAACAGTCAGCGACAGTTGGGCTCCATAAAGAATACGGCTGAACACGTCGCGTCCCAGACGGTCTGATCCCCATAGGAACAGGGTCGCGCCTTCGGGAGCGCAGAACAGGTGGGTGTCCGATTTGATCAGGCCAGCAAGCTTGTATTCCGATCCTTCACAGAAGAACCGGATCGGGCGCGGGTCTTCGGTATCGGGGACGAATTTCCACTGGAAGGTTTCCAGATCGGCCTCGGCAACTATGGGATAGATGTAAGGCCCGATGAACTTGCCATCGTGGAACCAGTTCACCGATTGCGGTGGCGCATAGAGATGTTCGCCATTGCGATCATTGGGTCCGTAAGGGGCGATGAAGCCCGCAAATGGCAGCATCAGGTAGCACAGCAGCAGGAAGATGCCCGAAATCAGACCCAGCTTGTGGGTTTTGAACTTGCGCCAGACCAATACCCAGTTGGGGGCGTCCAGATCCTTGCGTTCAAGCTGTTGCAGGGCCGCCTGCGGATCGAATGGGGCGTCGTCGACATAACGACCGTCGGGTTTATGGGTCATGCTTCACGCCCCTCGTACCGGATGCGCGGGTCAAGCATGACCAGCAGGATGTCAGAGATCATGGTGCCGATCAGGGTCAGCAGGGCCACGAACATCAGAATGAAAGCGGACAGGAACTGGTCCTGGGTTTTCAGAGCCGTCAGCAGGGTGGGGCCGATGGTTTGCAGGCCGAGAACAACCGAGACCAGAACCGAGCCTGAAACCATCGACGGCAGCAGGTTGCCGATATCGGCCACAAAAGGGTTGAACGCCACGCGCAGAGGATACTTGGTCAGCATTCGCGACGGCGCCATGCCTTTGGCGATGGCCGTTTCGACATAGGGTTTGCCCAGCTCGTCCAGCATGTTGGCGCGCAGGCGCTGCATCATGGCGGAGGCACCCGAGGTGCCGATGACGAAGGTAGGCACGATCAGGTGTACCAGAATGGACTTGAGCTTTTCCCAGCTCATCGGCTGGCCTTCGAAGGATGGGTCCATCAGGCCGCCGATCGGCAGGTTGAAGTAGCGATGGCCATAGTAAAACAGGATCAACGCGAGCAGAAAGTTCGGGGTCGCCAGACCCAGATAACCGACGAAGGCCGATGTATAGTCAATCCATGTTCGTGATCTGGCCGCAGCAATGACGCCCAATGGCAGGGCGACGGCATAGACAAACAGGATCGCAGCCAGGTTCACAACGACGGTTAGCCAGAGTGTGTCGCCGACGATCTCACGCACGGGCCGATCAAATTCGAACGACCAGCCGTAATTGCCTTGCAGTAATCCTTCGAAGCCGTGTGGACCGGGCCAAAATCCGATCCAGATCAGATATTGCTCCCACATGGGGCGATCCAGCGCATATTCCTTGCGCAGGAACTCAGCCTTGGCGACTCCGGCCGATTGGCCCGAGGCCTGCAGTTCGGCAATCTGATTGCTCAGGTAATCGCCGGGCGGCAGGTTGATGATCACGAAGATCAACACCGACACCACCAGCAGCGTCAGCAGCATCGTGAAAAAGCGGTACACCGCGTAGCGCAGCATGATCATTTAGCTGCTCCTGTCAGTCGGCGAAAAAGAACTCATCAGGGCGGTGGATACCGAAATGCGCCCCCGGTTCCCATGCCCACATCGCCTTTTCAGGCACGTTACGCAGGCGGTTCGAAACGACGATGGGCTGAGGGGCACCGTTCAGAATTCCGATTGCATAGAGCTGATTGGCGTGAATCTTGAGCATCTCGGACCAGACAGCCTCACGCTCTTCGTCGGTTGTCGCAACCTCCCAGTCATGGGCCAGAGCCATCAGGCGTTCCGCGTCGGGCATGTCAGGCGGCTCACCGGCTTCGCCACCAGTCTGATAGTACTGACCCCATTTGGGCCAGGCCAGAAAGACCTGATCAGTCGGTGCAAGGTAAGCAGGCGAGGTATGGGCCTGTGGAATGCCATCATCCCAGCCGAACCAGACAGAGGCCATGGTGTTGCCGGAAAATACACGGTTGCGCAGGATGTCCCGATCCAGCGGACGCATGACCAGTTTGACACCTATGTCGCGCCAGTTGTCAGTCACGATCTGCAGGGCGTTCTCAACCTCTTGCCGCTCGCCCGCTGTTTCAATCACCAACTCCATAGGGCGGCCATCAGGCAGCAGGCGGATGCCATTGCCGTCGCGTTGATCCAGCCCAGCCTCGTCCAGCAGGGCATTGGCCTGATCGATGTCATATTGCGCCCACGCCTGAGCGTTTTCTTCGTCATAGAAGGGGGAAGCCGGCAGCACCGACATCGCACCGGGGTGGGCCAGCTTGAAGTAGAGCGCCTGATTGATCGTCTTGCGATCGATGGCAAGCGACAGTGCACGGCGGACGCGTACATCCCTCAGCACTTCACGCCAGCCATCATCGGCAAAATTCAGGTTCGGATAAATCGCAATTTGCGAGGCCACACCAGTCTTCCAAAGCAAGGTCTTGTAGTTGCCTTGTTCCTCGCCTTTTTTCAGGATCGAGGCGTCACGAAACGCCAGCCCACGTCCTTGCAGATCGCTTTCACCCGCATTCGTCTTGGCTGCGACCAAACCCGGAGCCACGATCTCCATCTCGACCACGTCGATATAGGGCAGTTGAACACCGTTTGTATCGACGCGGTGATAGTATGGGTTGCGCACGAAGTTGTGGCGAATTTTCTTGCCCGAGCTTGCATTCAGCCAAGGCTGCAAGGTGGGCAGCTGGTGATTGTCGAACTTGTACAGATTATCGAGCTTGTTGTGGAGTGCAGCCCAACTTTTGACCCGCGCGTCATCAACCTCAAACGCCAGTTTGTCAGGATCGGCGAATTTCTCGTGATACTGCTTCAGAAACTCGGCCGGACGATAGATGAAGGGCGGGCGAGCCTGAGCAAGCGATTGCAGAAAGTCCGGATTGGGATCTTCCCATTCGTAGACAATGGTTGTTTCATCCGGGAAGGAAACCGTTGGCAGTTTGTCTTCGACAATCAGGAAATCTGGCGGGCCGGAGGGGCTGAGCAGTTCGTTATTGGCGACATCTTCCCACCAATAGCGGAAGTCTTCTGAGGAAAAGGGTGTTCCGTCGGACCACTTGTGCCCGTCGCGCAGATGCAGAGTGAATTTCCGGTTACCCTCGTTTTCATAGGATTCCAGCAGATCGGGAACGATTTTGTAGTTCTCGTCAAAACCAACCAGCCGGGCGTAGCCATAGACCACCATCTGCCGGATGTCTTTCGAACGGGTAACCATCGTGCGCAGGGTTCCGCCAGGCGTTCCGAACTCGCGCCCTTTGGCGGACAGATCGACAATCAGGGGTTCTTGTGGGATACGATCCTGAACCGGAGGAAGGTTTCCGTTTTCAACTTCGGACTTCCAGAATGCGCTTTCCTGAAGATCAGGGATGTTTCCTGCCGTGGCGGGCAGCATCCAGGTCACGGCCAGAGATGTGGCCAGAAACAAATTTCGAGTGGTCTTAAACATGGCAACGTACCTTATGGCCGGGCTCCATCTCCACGAGTGAGGGTATCACGGAGTCGGAGAATCTGAAGGCGTCATCCCAACTGTCTGGCGCACCAGCGCCCAATGCAACCAGTTTCAGGTCGATCGGGCGATTGATGTCAGGCTCGGGCTGGGCGGCGATCAACGCCTTGGTGTATGGGTGGCGGGGGTTGTAAAACAGTGTTTCGGGTGGGGCCTGTTCGACGACGAGACCCTGCCGCATGACGGCAACTTCGTCGGCGATGCGCGCGACAACCGCCAGATCGTGAGAGATAAAGAAGTAGGACAGGTTCAGGCTGTCCTGCAGTTCTTCCAAAAGCGTAAGTATCTGTTCCTGAACGGATACATCAAGTGCCGAAGTCGGTTCGTCACAAACGATCAGCGACGGGTCCAGCATCATTGCACGGGCAATCGACAGGCGCTGGCGCTGCCCGCCAGAAAAGGCGTGAGGGTAGCGTTTGAGCATATCCGAGTTCAGGCCGACACGTTTGAGCATTTCAGCAGCCTTGTCGCGTTGCTCGGAGGTAGTACCTATGCGATGGATTTCCAACGGTTCGGTCATGGCGTCCTGAATGCGCATTCTGGGGCTGAGCGAACTGTAGGGGTCTTGAAACACCATCTGTGCCTTGCGCTGAAACGCCGTACGTTCTGCGCGAGTCATGCGATGAACTTTGATCGTGTCATCATCGGGGCTGGGCCGAAACAGGACTTCTCCGCCCTCGTCGGGCAGTTCAGCGCCGAGGGCGATCCGGGCTGTGGTGGTCTTGCCGGATCCGCTTTCACCTACTACGGCCAGCGTTTTGCCGCGGGCCAGCTTCAGATCGACACCGCGACAGGCGAAGATCTGTTTGTCTGATCGCCAACCTTTGCTGGATCGCATCGTGTAGGTTTTGCAGACATCCTTCATCTCGAGGATCAGATCTTCCTCTGGCATCGGAATGCCGACGGCATCCTGATCAGGGATTTCCGGCGCTGCGTCAAAGAGTTGGCGTGTGTATGGGTGGGCGGGATCGTTCAGGATCAACTCGGCCGGTCCGGCCTCCATCACGCGCCCCTTGTGCATGACAACGACCTGTTCGGCCATGTTCGCAACCACGCCCAGATCGTGGGTCACAAGGATCAGGGCCATGCCCGTTTCCCGCTGCAGTTCCTTGATCAGCCCAAGAACCTGCGCCTGTGTGGTCACATCAAGTGCAGTCGTCGGTTCGTCGGCAATCAGCAGATCCGGTTTCGAGACCATCGCCATGGCAATCATCGCCCGCTGACGCATGCCGCCGGACAACTCGAACGGATAGGAATCGTATGCGCGGGCAGGATCGGGAAAGCCGACCCGCTCGAATTGGGTCAGAACTTCTTTGCGCGCTTGCGCCTCGGATGCGTTGCGGTGCAGCCACAGAACTTCGCTGACCTGATTGCCGATTTTATGAAGTGGGGACAGGGACCGCATGGGTTCCTGAAAAATCATCGAGATTCGGTTGCCGCGAATATCGCGCATTTGCCGCTCGGTGATTTTGGTGAGTTCTGCCGTGCCCTTCGAATCGTTCAGCGTGATTGAACCGCTGCGAATTTGCGCTGTTCGGGGCAGAATGCGGAGCGCAGCGCGGCAAGAGATGGTTTTTCCAGACCCGGATTCGCCAACCAATGCCAGAGTTTGCCCGGGTTCAACGTCAAAATTTACGTCTTTGACAACGGCTTCACCTGCGCCAAAGCCGATGCTCAGGTCGCGCACAGATAACAAGGCCGTCATGCGGAATCCCCGCCTGGTTGGCCGTGTATTGAGGTCGGCATTACAACTCCCTGTTTTTTTGTCACAGTTTCGCGCGCTTGGGACTCAATAGTCAAACCCCTTCTTGGGCTGAAATGTCGCGGAATTGTGAAACTGAGGGCAATGCACCTACACAAAGTGTTGAGTTTTTGTCATCTAGGGCACGCTCGGCACCATCCTGGCTGCCAACAGGTATCAGAGAGAGATTTTAACGTGTCCGACAATCAAAGCCGTCTGGATCTTTTCATCGACCGCATGGTGTCACAGCGTGCGTGTCTGGATTTTGCCATCGATCAGACAGCGGATCAGACAGGTCCTGTGTTCGAGCTTGGGCTGGGGAACGGTCGCACGTACCACCACATGATGCAGCGCATTCTGGGGCGTGAGATCTACGTTTTTGAAAGAGCAGTGGCCTCGCACCCGGATTCCACTCCGTCAGATGACCAGCTTATTCTGGGCGATGTTCGTGAAACCCTGCCGGCTTCCGTCGAACGGTTTGGGGCCACAGCCAGCCTGATCCATGCGGACCTTGGTGGTCACAACCGGGAAAAGAACGATGTCTTTGCCCGTTTCGTCTCACCCCTGATTGAACCATTGCTGGCCCCCGGTGGGCTGATGGTATCGAGTGACCGGATGTATTTTGAAGGTCTATCAGAGCTTCCGCTGCCCGAAGGTGCGGTCGAAGGTCGGTGTTTCATCTATCGCCGCTGAATTCTGATGCCGCAGGGTCACATCAGGATGTGACTCGATCCGATATGTGAATGCAGTCTAACCTTCGGGTGTTTGCCCGAGGAAGGACTGCGCCGATGTTATTCTACGATTGCTCAACCGCCCCCAATCCACGCCGCGCCCGAATGTTTATTGCGGAAAAGGGTTTGGAGATCGAGACACGCGAGATTTCGATCGCCAAGGGCGAACAGTTGAGCGAGGCGTTTCGCGCTGTGAATCCACGCGCAACGATCCCTGCTTTGGTCACCGACGAGGGTGGCGTTTTGACCGAAAACCTTGGGATAGCGGCTTATCTCGAAGCGCGTTTTCCCGAACCGCCACTCATGGGACGAACCCCAGATGAAAAGGGTATGGTTCTGATGTGGAATTCGATTGTCGAGCAGCAGGGCGGTGCGCCTGTTGCCGACGCTTTGCGCAATACGCACCCTGCGTTCAAAGATCGGGCTATTCCGGGGACGGTGAATTACGAGCAAATCCCAGCGCTTGCGCAGCGAGGGATTGCTCGGGTGGGCGCTTTCTTTGATTTGCTGGAAGAGCGGTTTCAGGACAGTCGGTTTGTCGCCGGAGAGGCGTTTTCGCTCGCCGATATCTCGACATTCGTGTTTGTCGATTTCGCTCGTGTGATCAAAATGCGAATTCCAGAGGGGAATACTGCCACCCTCGGATGGTTTGAAAAGGTTCAGGCCCGCCCTAGCGCCAGTCTTTGAAAATTGACCAGCAAATGGTGCAGTCATCATTTGCTTTGGACTGTACAGAAATGTCTAGACAGAAGTGAACAGTGCAACTAGCGTCTGCTGTGAATCATCCAGGGGAGGTCGGGATGAAATCTCAGTATCGCGTAGTAGTCATCGGTGGTGGCGTTGTTGGCGCCTCAGTTCTCTATCATCTGGCCAAGTTTGGCTGGTCGGACGTGGTGATGTTGGAACGCAGGCGTCTGGCATCGGGGTCTTCGTGGCACGCGGCCGGGGGTATTCATGCGCTGAATGCCGATCCGAACATGGCATCGCTGCAGGCCTATACGATTGATCTGCTGAGCGAGATCGAGAAAGAGTCGGGGCAGAACATCGGCTTGCATATGACCGGTGGTCTGACTCTTGCCGGTACGCCTGAGCGCTGGGAATGGCTGCAGGCCAACTATCGTATCTTCCAGTCCATCGGTATCGATGATTGTGAGTTGCTGTCACCTGAAGAGGCGCAGCGCCGATGCCCGATCATGTCAACAGATGGTGTACTGGGTGCGATGTGGGCAGATCGTGAGGGGTATATCGATACGACCGGCACGGTTCAGGCCTATGCAACGGCGGCAAAGAAACGCGGCGCGGAGTATTTCGAGGAAACCAAGGTCGAGGAGTTGATCCAGACTGATGATGGCTGGCAGGTCGTGACCGACAAGGGCACGATCACCTGTGAACATGTGGTCAATGCGGCCGGGCTTTGGGCCAAGCAAGTGGGCCGTATGGCAGGCGTCGAACTGCCGGTTTCGCCGCTCAAACACCATTACCTGATTACTGACTCGGTCCCCGAAGTGGCTGCTGCTGATTTCGAGATGCCGATGACAGTCGATCTCGAAGGTTTCACCTATATGCGGCAGGACCAGAAGGGTGTTCTGGTCGGGATTTACGAGGTCGATCACGAACACTGGGCCATGGATGGCGCGCCATGGAACTATGGCGAAGAGTTGTTTCAGGAACAGCTCGACAGGATCGAGAATGAGTTGACGCTGGGTTTTGAACGGTACCCGTCGATCCAGAATGTCGGCATCAAGACTTGGGTGAATGGCGCCTTTACCTTCTCACCAGACGGCAACCCACTGGTCGGTCCTGTGCCGGGCAAGCGGGGTTATTGGTCGGCCTGCGCTGTGATGGCGGGTTTCCTGCAGGGTGGCGGTGTCGGCAAGACATTGGCCGAGTGGATGATCCACGGAGAGCCTGAGGCGGATGCGTGGCCGATGGACGTGGCGCGCTATGGTGATTTTGCCCAGAACAAACGTTACATCCGCGAAACCACGGGTCAGTTCTATTCCCGCCGCTTCGTGATGACCTATCCGAACGAACAGCTTCCAGCGGGGCGCCCGCTAAAGATGGCCCCGGCGCATGATGCGATGGCCGAAGCGGGCTGTAAGTGGGGCGTGAGCTGGGATCTTGAAGTGCCGCTTTATTTTGCACCGAAAGGGTTTGAGGAAACGCCCACGCTCAAGCGGTCAAACGCGCATGACATCGTAGCCGAAGAGTGCAGAGTAATCCGGGAAGGCGTCGGCCTGATGGATATCTCGGGCTTTTCCCGTTTCGAGGTCTCCGGGCCGAATGCAGAACTCTGGCTGGATAAGGTGATGGCCTCCAAGCTCCCCGCTCCGGGTCGCGCGAAACTAGCCCCGATGCTGGGTGAGAACGGGCGACTGAAGGGTGATTTGACTGTACTGAACTGGGGTGACGGTACCTGGTGGGTCATGGGCAGCTACTACCTGCGTGCCTGGCATATGCGCTGGTTTGACGATCACATGATAGATGGCGTCAAGATCCGGGATCTGGGCGAGGAATACTGCGGCTTTGCTGTTGTTGGACCGAAATCGCAGGATGTGGTCGAAAAGCTGGCCGAGCAGGACATCTCGGGCCTGAAGTTCATGGGATGTGGCGACTTCGATATCGGCCTTGTGCGGGCCAGAGTCGCGCGCATGTCGGTCACAGGCGAAAAGGGTTATGAGATCAACTGCCGTTACGGCGATCATATCAAGCTGCGCCGGATGCTGCTTGAGGCCGGAGCTGACCAAGGTATTCGCGAATGCGGCTTCAACGCGATGCTGTCAACGCGGCTGGAAAAGAGCTTTGGCATCTGGTCGGCGGAGTTCACGCAACTCTATACCCCCGGGATGACGGGGATGGATCGCTGGATCGACTGGGGCAAGGATTTTATCGGTAAAGATGCCGCCTTGGCAGAGCGTGATGGAAACGGTCCGGCTCAGGTACAGGTGACGTTGGAAGTTGATGCGCTGGATGCGGATGCCAGCGGGTATGAACCCGTCTGGCAAGACGGTGAGCGTGTCGGGTTTGTGACGTCAGGCGGGTATGGGCACTACACGGGTAAGTCACTGGCCATGGCGCTGGTTGATCGCGACAAGGCTGAACCGGGGACAGAGTTGTCGGTTCACGTTGTTGGTGTCGAGAGGCCTGCGCGTGTGATTGCGCCATCCCCGTATGATCCGCAAGGCAAGGCGATGCGCGCATGACACGGCGCGGTCGCAGAGCACGAGCCGAAGCTGCGGAAACACCGCAGCGGCAGGTGGACTATCGCAATCTGCGCAATCCGTTCCCGCCCATGGCGGCTTTCACCGAGGATCGGATCGAAGCGCTGCATCAGGCCTCACTGACCGTTCTGGAAGAGATCGGGATCAAGGTCTTGCTGCCTGAGGCGCGCAGGCTGTTTCAGCAGGGCGGCGCGCGCGTCGATGATGAGATGGTCTATATCGGCCGTGAAATGGTCGAGGCTGCGCTGTCAACCGCGCCACGTTCTATCGTCATGAAAGGGGCGGTGCCGGATCGGGACATCACGCTGGAACTGGGGCGACTGGTCTTTCAGCCCGGTGCCGGTGCACCACATGCGACCGATCTTGAACGCGGGCGGCGGCCGGGAACGCTGAGCGATTTTCGCGAGATGGTTCAGATCACCCAAGCCTTCGATGTTCTGCACATGGTTCCACCTTTGGTCGAGGCGCAGGACATTCCTATGCACCTGCGCCACTACGCGATGACCGAGGCAGAACTGACGCTGAGCGACAAGGTTCCATTCATCTATTCCCGCGGAACGCCTCAGGTGATGGACGGGTTCGAGATGGTGCGCAGTTTTCGCGGACTGACCGACGATGAATTCAACGCGCAGCCCTGGTGTTACACGATCATCAACACAAACTCGCCGCGTGTGATTGACATGCCTATGGCGCAAGGTCTGATCGACTTCGCACGCGCAGGTCAAATGTCCATCGTGACACCGTTTACGCTGATGGGGGCGATGGCCCCGATCACCGTAGCCGGGGCTATGACGCTGAGCCACGCCGAGGCGCTGGCGGCGATCACACTGACCCAGCTTGCCAAACCTGGCGCACCGGTTTGCTACGGGACCTTTACCAGCAATGTGGACATGAAATCCGGGGCACCTGCATTTGGGACGCCTGAGCATTTCACCGCTTCACTGGTTGCGGGCCAATTGGCCCGTCGGGTCGGGCTGCCTTGGCGTTGTGCCGGGGGCAGCGCGGCCAATGTCAATGACGCGCAGGCCGCGAACGAGACACAGTTCGGCCTGTGGGGGTGCCTGATGGCCGGCGCCACGGTGGTCATCCATTCGGCAGGTTGGCTGGAAGGTGGGCTGACGGTTTCGTTTGAAAAGATCATCACTGATCTGGAAGTGTTGCAGATGGTGGCTGAGCTGTGTGCGGGTACTCCGGCAACGGATGCCGACATTGCTTTGGACGCATTGCGCGAGGTTCAACCATCGGGCCATTTCTTTGGTGCCGGGCACACGATGGAGCGGTATCAGACCCAGTTCTACGAGCCGTTGGTTGGGGACTGGTCCAATTTTGGTACCTGGAGCGAACGCGGCGCGATTGACGCCAATCACAGGGCCACAGGGATCTGGAAGAATATCGTTGAGAACTTCGACGCCCCGGCTCATGATGTGGATCGGTCAGAGGCGTTGCGTGCGTTCATTGCCCGTCGTACGGAAGAGGGCGGCGCTCCGCCGGAAAGCTGATCGGGTTCAACATCATGACCACAAAACCTGTACTCCACCGTGACGATCCCGATGCCGAACCTCTGGTCGGCAACATTAAGGTGACACGTGACGACTGGCTGAATGTGGCGATGGATGTGCTGATTTCGGATGGGGTCGAGCAGGTCAAGGTGCTGAATCTGGCCGAGCGGATGGCGGTCTCGCGATCATCTTTTTATTGGTACTTTAAATCCAGGCAGGAATTGCTGGACGCACTGCTCGCTCGTTGGCAGGCCACGAATACGGCTGCGTTGATTGCACAGACCGAGGCCCCGGCCCAAACGATCACGGCCGCCGTTTGCAATGTGCATCGCTGTGTCGTCAATACAGCGCTGTTTGACACTGCGCTGGACTTTGCGGTGCGGGATTGGGCCCGCAGGTCTGGCAAGGTGCGCCGAATGCTGGATCAGTCGGACGCAAAACGACTGCAAGCGTTGCACGTGATGTTTGCACGCTTTGGGTATTCAGCGGATGAGGCCGAGACGCGGGCGCGAGTTCTTTACTACATGCAGATCGGTTATGACCTCGCACAGTTGAACGAGCCGCTGGCCACGCGGTTGTCGCTGGTTCCGCACTATCTTTATGTTTTCACAGGGGTCGAGCCGCGACCGGAAGAGATCGAAGAATTCAGCGCCTATGCGCGACGTTTCTGGGAAGGGGATCCATCATGAGCCAGCCTGATGCAATCATCATCGGCACCGGCGTAATAGGTGCGGCCATCGCGTTCGAGATGTCCAAGGCAGGGTGGAAGACCCTGTCGCTGGATCGGAACACGCAAGTAGGCCACGGCTCAACCGCCGGGTCCTGCGCGATCATAAGAATGCACTATTCCACATTCGACGGGACTGCGTTCGCTTGGGAGGGTTATCATTATTGGCGCGACTGGGCCGAATATCTGGGACTGCCTGTGGAAACCAATCTGGCTCAGTTTCGCGAAACCGGATGTCTGGTCATGAAGACGGCAGCCAATGAATTTCTGGAAAAGCACAAGAAATACAGCACTGAACTGGATTGTCCGTTCGAAGAGTGGGGGGCAGAGCAGATCAAAGATCGGCTGCCTGTCTACACATTGGACAGCTTTGCCCCGGCCAAACGCATGGATGATCCCGACTTTGGTCAACCCAACGGAGGGCATATGGAAGGCGCGGTCTATTGGCCTCAGGCAGGTTACGTGACTGACCCGGCACTTTCAGCGCAGAACCTGATGGATGCTGCGAAACTGCACGGGGCTAGATTGCGAACCGGGGCTGAGGTCGTCGAAATACTGACCGCCGGGGGCCGTGTCTCCGGGGTCCGGCTGGCGTCAGGCGAAGAAATCCACTCAAAGGTAGTTATTAACGTTGCCGGTCCCGGTTCTGCAATCATCAACCGGATGGCAGGTGTTCTGGATGACATGACAATCGAAACCCGCCCCCTGCGGCAGGAGGTGGTACATGTTCCGGCCCCGGATGGGTTCGATTTCGAACAGGATGGCACCATCGTATCTGACAGCGATATTGCCTGCTATTGCCGTCCGGAACATGGCAATCACATTCTGATCGGATCGGAAGACCCGGAATGCGATCCCCACCAGTGGTGCGAGGATGACGTTAACTACAATCACGATTTCACGGATCAGTGGACGACGCAGGCAATGCGTTATGCCCAGCGCGTGCCCAGCCTTGGTATCCCGTCGAAAACCCGCGGGGTGGTTGATCTGTACGATGCGTCGACCGATTGGATTCCGATCTACGACAAGTCCAGCCTACCCGGATTTTACATGGCCTGCGGAACCAGCGGCAACCAATACAAGAATGCGCCGATTGCGGGCAAGATGATGACGTCACTGATCGACTACTGCGAGGGTGGGGCCGATCACGATGCCGATCCTCTGCAATTTGAGCTGCCTTATATCAAGCGCAGCATCAATGTCGGGTTCTATTCGCGGAAACGGCCGATCAACGAAGAAAGCAGTTTTTCCGTTTTGGGCTAGAGAGACAGAAAAATCGGACTAAGTCGCCTGTGGAGTGGTAAGAGGCCAAGCAAGGCATGACTGATAAACGTCCAAAAGTTCTGATACTTGGAAGTGCCCCTTCTGCGATGGCTGCGCGGGACTGGCCGCGCGGCCCGTTTTCGCATGTGCTTGCGATCAACAACGCCTGGCGGATCCGTGATGACTGGGACATTTTGGTTCATCCCGAAGATTTCCCAGTCGAAAACAGACCCAGGAGAACTGAGCGGTCTCAGAGAATTGTCAGCGCAAAAGAGTATGTCCCGGCGCAGAACAAGTATGGCGGCTTTGTCTATGCCGGTGGAACTATGGCGTTCACCGCAGGGTATTGGGCTCTGGCTGCTCTGCACCCGGCAGTCCTTGCTTATCTTGGATGTGACATGGTGTATCCCAAGTCGGGTAAATCTCATTTTTACGGGCGGGGCACTGCGGACCCCCTGCGCCCCGATGTGACTCTGCGATCGCTGGAGGCAAAATCAGCACGGCTTGCCCTGATGGGCGCTGGGCAGGGATGCCACGTGGTCCGGTTGTCGTCTGGGCACAGCCGTTTGGCGTTTCCCAGCGTTTCAAAGGACGATCTGAGTGCCGCAGGTTTGCCCGATGCAAATGGAATGCAACGCGCGTTGAGCGCTGAAGCAAAGATCGATTACTCCGTTCCGTCAGGACGATATTGGGAGGTCGAAGAGAGGTTCGACCCCAATGTTATAGACAGGTTGGATCGACTCTGGCTGTCGACCTACAAAGCCGCGATTCCGGATCAGGCCGTCTGTTCTGTCTTATCCTGAACCATTTGCGAAACATTTTTGCGGGCCGCTTCTGCAGACTTGATCCGAACTGGACCATAGCCACGGATTTCGTCGGCACATGCCAATATCTCAACCCATGTAACCGCATTCGCGTCAGTATAGCTTGTCATGAGTTGGTACAGCAGATCCTGGTACCACGACAATAGCTCTCGATGCAGGCGCGCCTCTTCATGGTAACCGAAGGGATTGAATACGGAGCCGCGCAGGGGGCGGGCATTGGACAGAACTTTCAGAACGGGTTGCAGCCATGGACCAAAGACCTGTTTGAGTGGGCGACCGCGTTCATCTTTGCCACGGCTCAGAAGAGGGGGCGCCATGTGGAACTTTACCGAAAAGTCGCCTTCGAATTTCTCGGATAGCTCCTTGGTGAATTGGCCGTTTGTCATCAGGCGCGCCACTTCGAATTCGTCTTTGTAGGCCATAAAGCGGAACAGGTTTCTGACTACGCTGTGCAGCAAATTCTCATCTGCATTAGGCAGCGTACTTCGAAGCTCAGCAATCCGATCCTTGTACTTTTTGCTGTATCTTTCGTTCTGATAGTCGCGCAGAAACTCGGCGCGGCGTTCAATCATCTGATCCAGTGTTTCTTCGTTGGCGGTGGTATCGTCAAACCGGGTCAGCACGTCGGGCCGTGCAGCGATATTGCGCCCGATGGCAAAGGCCAGCCGGTTCTTTTCGATCGCGACACCGTTCAGCAATATGGCCTGACCCAGTGCGCTGTGTGAAACCGGAACAAGCCCTTTTTGCCATGCATATCCCAGCATGATGACATTGGCGAAAACGGCATCGCCCAGCATGTTTTCAGCGGCGGCGTTGGCGTCAAATCCGGACAAGTTATCTGCCCCAACGACACGTTCAATGGCTTCCTCCCGCGCCTTCACGCCCAGCTGTGCATCGCGGCGCAGAACCAGATCGCCTGTTGGCATTTCAGCCCGGTTCAAGACCACCTGAGTCCCTTCGCGATAATGCGCCGAAGCTTTGGCGGCGGAGCTGACTACAACGTCGCATCCAATCACCGCATCTGCAGTTCCCTGATCGATCCGGACCTGATTGAGCGCGTCGGGAGAGCCTCCCAGACGGATATAGCTGAGGACGGTCCCAAACTTCTGCGCAAAGCCTGTGAAATCCAGTACTGATGCACCTTTCCCTTCGAGATGTGCGGCCATGGTGATCAAGGCTCCGACCGTGACGACGCCAGTGCCGCCGACCCCGGTGACCAGCAGATCAAATGGCCGACCCAGTTCAGGCAGGTCGGGATGCGGCAGGCCGCTTTCGAGCCTGCCCAGGTCTAGTTCGACCGCTTTCTTGCGCCTTGTTGCACCCTCGACCGTGACAAAGCTGGGGCAGAAGCCGTTCAGGCAGGAAAAGTCCTTGTTGCAGGAGCTCAGATTGATTTTGCGCTTTCTGCCAAGCGGTGTTTCGCGCGGCTCGACGCTCAGACAGTTGGAGGCGACCGAGCAATCACCGCATCCTTCGCAAACCAGATCGTTGATCCAGACAAAGCGTTTGGGATCCTCCATGGTTCCGCGCTTGCGTCTGCGGCGCTTTTCGGTGGCGCAGGTCTGTTCGTAAATCAGGACCGTTACGCCGGGTATTTCCCGCATCTCGCGCTGCAGAGTATCCAACGCGTCCCTGTCATGGAACGTGGTCTGGGGTGGAAAGTCTGTGCCATGAAACTTGGAGATGTCATCCGAGACAATCGCTATTCGTTCGACGCCTTCGGCGCGGCAGGTTTGAGCGATAGCGGCAACGCTGACCGGGCCATCGACAGGTTGCCCGCCTGTCATGGCGACGGCATCATTGTAGAGGATCTTGTAGGTGATGTTTGCACCCGCTGCGACGGCTTGCCGGATCGCAAGAGAGCCCGAGTGATACCAGGTGCCTTCGCCCAGATTCTGAAAAATATGCTTGCCGCCGTTGAACTTGGAGGCGACCACATGCGGTACACCTTCGCCGCCCATCTGCGCGTAACCCACAGTCTGCCGATCCATCCAGCTGGCCATGACATGACATCCGATCCCGCTGGCCGCGGTTGAGCCTTCGGGCACTTTGGTCGAGGTGTTGTGTGGGCAGCCCGAGCAGAAATAGGGCGTGCGTGTAGCGCCGGGCACATTGATGAGCTGAGGGGGTGTATCGGTTAGGGCTTTGGCTTTGGCGGGCAGGTTTTCTTCGGGGAAGAACCGATCCAGCCGTGCCGCCACAATAGGAGCCAGCATCAGCGGGCTCAGCTCACCCGTCCATGGGATCAGAGGCTCGCCATGACTATCGTATTTCCCGACCATCTTGTGCGGCTTGTCGCCGGGCCAGTCATAGAAATACTCCTTGAACTGGCTCTCAATAATGCCGCGTTTTTCCTCTACAACCAGAACCTCGGCTTTTCCCTTCACAAAGCGTAGCGCGTTGCGTCGGGCCAGCGGCCAGACCATGCCGACCTTGTAGATATCGATGCCCAGACGGCGGCAGGCGGCTTCATCCAGGCCCAGCAGGCGCAGCGCCTCCATCAGGTCAAGATGGCCTTTGCCGGTAGTGACAAATCCAAAACTGGCCTTGTCGATGTCATAGATGCGGCGATCTATCGGGTTGGCTTCGGCAAAGGCGCGAACAGCGCGCAGTTTTTGCCGAATGCGTGTTTCGATCTCCGGAGAGGGCAGGTCGGCCGAACGTACATGCAACCCGCCTGCGGGCAGATCGATCTCGGGCAGTACAAAGTTTCGGTCAGGTTTCAATTCGACCGAACGCGCGCTTTCGACGGTTTCCGAAATCGCCTTGAACCCGACCCACGTGCCGGAATAGCGGGAGAGCGCCAACCCATATTCGCCGAACTCGAGATATTCATCTACCGAGGCCGGATTCAGGGTCGGCATGAACCACGCCATGAAGGCCACGTCCGACTGATGCGGCATTGAGGAACTGACACAACCGTGGTCGTCCCCGGCCACTACAAGCACACCGCCCTTGGGTGACGATCCATAGGCGTTTCCATGCTTGAGCGCATCGCCGGACCGGTCCACGCCAGGGCCTTTGCCGTACCACATGGAAAAGATACCTTCGACCTCGCACTGTGGATCGAGGGTGGCTTGCTGTGCGCCCAGAACGGCAGTGGCCCCGAGGTCTTCGTTCACTGCGGGCATGAAGGTGATGCGCTCATCCTTCAGCCGCGCTTTCGCGCGCCATAACTCCAAGTCCAGCCCACCAAGAGGTGAGCCGCGATAGCCTGAGACAAAGCCTGCTGTGTTCAGGCCAGCATCGCGATCCCGACGGGCCTGGTCCATCATGATTCTGGCCAGAGCTTGAGTGCCGGTGAGGAAAACCCGTCCGGTCTTCAGGTCATAACGGTCTTCAAGTTGGTATGTTCGGGGGGCGGGGTCGAGATGGCTCATTGCTCAGTTCCATGGGGCTGCCTTTGGAATTGAGGAAGATTAAACCGGTCCAGGTGGAAATTTATGCCTGATTGGTCGGAGTATTGCATGTGTGGTGAAAATATTGTTCAATTTTTCCATGACATACGGAAAGTGTGGCCAAATCCATGTTGCTAGATGAACGAGACCGTCGAATTCTAACGATGTTGCAGAAGGACAGTCGCATCTCGAATGCTGATCTGGCCGAAGCCGTTGGTATGTCGGCATCGGCACTGTGGCGCCGGGTTCGCAGCCTGGAAGAGGCAGGGATCGTCGAGCGCTATGGTGCTGTCGTGAACCCAACGGCGATGGGGTTGAGCTTTGAAGCTATCGTGCATGTTCACCTGACGCGGCATGACCCCGAGAAGATTGTCGAGTTCATTCGTGCCATCGAAATCAGCCGGGAAGTGCAGGACTGCTACGCGACAACAGGGCAGGCTGACTACCACCTGCGCGTATTGTGCGCTGATCTGGCCGCTTACAATTCCTTCCTTGAGGATTTCCTGTTCCGCCTGCCTGCTGTTGCCAGCGCGCAGACCAATGTGGTTTTGCGACCGATTAAGCGGAACAGACCTGTCGAATTCTGAGATCAGGCCACGAATTTCACCCATGCCCAGGCCATGGCGATATAGGTCAGATTGTGCATGCACTGATCCAGCCCGGCCGCACGCCAGAACGCAGCCTGATCAGGCTGCAGCTTTTTCTTGTCTGAATAGCTGGCTTTGAAAAAGTCGATGTTGAAATGAACAATCCACTCTAGTGCGGCGATGATCAGGATGAACTGAAGTGGCGCGCCAATAACCAGAAAAACAAGAACAGACCCAACAACATGCACTGCGGCATGCTGGGCGCGTCCAACGTGAAAATATTCCCCTCGCCCAGAGAGCATCTTGGGCGTTTGCAAGTAGAAGTCGGCAAACATGTGCTTGATCTGCAATAGGCAGAGCAAAAGCAACACCGTGCCAAGAGTAGCAGGCAAAAGTACCTCCCGATATCGTCCTGGATGTAGAGACTAGGCACTAAAATCGTGTCGCGCAAATGAACTAGTTCACACAAGCTAAATAAAAGTGAAAAAATAGGAAACTATTTGCCTAGCCTGATGCCGATGCAGTAAATTCCCACTGCTGGTCTAGGTAAAGATCGCCATATTTGGATAACGGTTCAGTTGCAGGGGCAGGCGCCATAGAACGCACAATCTTCCGTTTCATCTGGAAATACTCAAAACGCGATCAGCTGATCCTGCTGGCCGTGACGGCGACGCTGTTTCCGCTGTTGTATCTGACGTTGGAGTTGCCAAAACGCATCATCAACGACGCGATCGGCGCGACCAGTTCGATCGTCAATGTCTGGGGCTACAGTCTTGAGCAAACCACCTTTCTGGTGATTCTGTGTTTTGCCTTTCTTGCTGCTGTTCTTGCGCATGGTCTGATGAAAATGCGGATCAACACCATGAAAGGTGTGCTGAGCGAACGTATGTTGCGCAGGTTCCGCTATCAGCTGATCAGCCGGGCTCTGCGATTCCCGCAGCCGTATTTCGAACGCGTCAGTCAGGGTGAACTGGTCTCGATGGTCACGGCCGAAAGCGAGCCGATGGGAGGCCTGATGGGGGATGCCATCAGTCAACCGGTTCTGCAGGCCGGGCAGATGCTGACGATCCTGTCCTTTTTGTTCCTTCAAAGCGTTTGGTTCGGGCTTGCCGCTATTGCGTTGATCCCGTTGCAGGCCTGGCTGATCCCGCGCTTGCAGCGCCAGATCAATCTGCTGAACAAGAAACGCATTCAGGAAGTGCGCGTGCTGGCGGCGCAGATTGGCGAAAACGCGGCCGGAGCCTCGACGTTGCGGGCAAATGGTGGCTGGCGGTATCGGCGCGCTATGATCTCGGATCAGCTGGGCCGCCTGTTTGGCATTCGGTTCGAGATTTACCAGAAGAAGTTCTTTATGAAGTTCATAAACAACTTCATCTCGCAGCTGACGCCGTTCATGTTCTATCTGATTGGTGGCCTTCTGGTGCTGCAGGGATCGGTTTCGCTGGGCGCGCTGGTCGCGGCGCTTGCGGCCTATAAGGATCTGAGCTCACCCTGGAAAGAGCTGCTGACATACTACAACCAGACACAAGACATGTCGCTGCGCTGGGAAGTTGTCATCGAACGCTTTGCACCGGATGGCATGCTGGATGAAAAGCTGTTCGAAGGAGAGCCGACCGAGCGGCCAAGACTGAACGGCGACATCGTGCTGGATCACGTTTCGGTTCGCGATATGGACGGAAATCAGGTTCTGGATGATCTGGATCTCACATTCCCCTCGGGCAAAACGATCGGTATCGCGGCCCCCAGCGAAGAAGATCGCCGTGCCCTGGCGGAAACGCTGACGCGTGAGATATTGCCAAGTTCCGGCAAGGTAAGGATTGGCGGGGCAAATCTGTCTGATCTTCATCAGGGTGTTGTTGCGGCAAGGATCGGGCACGCCACCTCGCGCCCGGTGATGTTTCAGGGAACTGTGGGCGATAACGTCATGATGCCGATGCGGTTCAAGCCGCTCTCGGATCAAGCCAACGATCCCGATTTTCACGAGACATTGCGTGCAGGAAATAGCAACGATCCTTTCCGGACCGAATGGTTGGATCCGTCACTAGCCGGGTTTGAGAACCCCAATCTGCTACGCAATTGGTGGCTGCAACTGATCGACGGCATGGGATCAGGCGCGACCCTGTTCCAACGCGGCAGTGAACAGGTCTTTGACGCTGCCGAGCATCCGGAACTTGCTGCCAAGCTGGTTGAACTGCGCCCGCTGGTGCAGAAGGCGGTGCGTCGGGAGGGGTTGGAGCAACAGGCACTGGTCTTTGACCGGGCGACATATAATCCTGCATTGCCGGTGGTTGAAAACCTGCTGTTTGCCACGCCACGGGTTCCGGTCACGCAAAAGTTGCTGTCAGAGCAAACGATTTTCCTAGGTCAGTTGCGGGAACTGGGTCTGGATGAAACCCTGATCAGCCTGACGCGTGACGTGATCGAGATGTTGCGGCAGATCTTTGGTCTGGATGGCACCGACCATCCGCTTTTCCGCAAGCTCGGGCTTGAGGCTTCGACCTATGAGGCCGCTGTTGAGTTGGTCGAAAAGACACGCAAAGACGGCGCTGTTGGTCTGGATGATGAACAGCTTGCCAGTATGCTGGCTGTGCCTTTTGTCATTTCGGCTGAACAGATCGGTCCTGCCTTCAGTGAAGAACTAAAAAGCCGCATTCTGGAGCTGCGACACAGCCATTCGGAAGAGTTGATGGCGCGGTTGTATGATGTGTTCGTCCCGCTGGATGCATCAGAATTTGCACCCGGTCTGACCGTCATGGAAAATGCCCTGTTCGGTAAGGTCAGCCAGATCGGCGGGGCGCGTTCGGACGAAGCACGCAAAGTGATTGTAGATGTTCTGGCTGAAAACGGAGCCCGGTCTCTTGTGGTCGAGCTGATTTACGACGTGCCTGTTGCGCTGGGTGGGCAGAACCTTCCGGCGGCGTTGGCCGAGCCGCTGGCCTTTACCCGGGCCACGATCAAGAAGCCCGACATTTTGATCCTCGAAAATGCGCTGGCCAGCTATGACATGGACACGCAGATCGCGGTGTACAAAAACCTTCGGGAACTTCTGCCTGAAACCACCGTCATCTATCTGAACGACCAGTTTGAAGAGCCGGATGTCTTCGACATGTTCGTTGAGATCCGGCAAGGCCGGGTCGTTTCTGATCAGGGACCGGCAGATGTCGAGGGCGATGGCGCGGCGTCAGCAGACCTGGCGCGCAAACTACGGGCACTGGAGCAGACGCCACTCTTTTCTGGCCTGGATCGTCGGCAGCTACGCCTGCTGGCCTTTGGTGCGCGTTGGTTTGAGGCTAAAGCTGGTGAAGTAGTGTTCCTGAAAGACGACCAGCCAACCGATGGCGCGTATATGATCCTTGAGGGCGAGGCGGGCTTGTATCTGCCGCAGGATTCCGGCCCGGATCAGTTGATTACGCGCGTGGGCGGCGGAACGCTGGTGGGCGAGCTTGGATTGATCCGCAAAGAACCCCGCGCGCTGAGCATGGTTGCCGAAACGGATCTGGTCTGCCTGCGCATCGGTGAAGAAGAATTCCTGGCCGTAGTCGAGAATGATGCGGCCACGGCGTTCAAGCTGCTGCAGGTTGTTGCGGGATACGTCGCGAGCTAGTGCAACTTAGCCATCCGCTTTGCAGAACTGGGAATAGAGCAGCTCGATGACCTGTGCTGTGTTGCCATCACTCAGCGAGTAATAGATCGTCTTGCCTTCGCGTCGGGTTGTCACAAGGCCTTCTTCACGCAGTCTTGCCAGCATCTGACTGACCGCGGCCTGACGCAGTTCCAACAACGCCTCCAGCTCTCCGACGGATCGTTCACCCGCACCCAGATGACACAGGATCATCAGGCGGCCTTCGTGTGCAAGCGTCTTGAGAAACGCGGCGGCCTTCGCTGCGCTTTCCTTCATGTTTGCCGGTGTCTCGGGCGGCAGGTTTTGCGGTTCGATATCTTGAATTGTCACGGAAGTGCCGGTCTGGGGGGTTGGGGTTGGCGCAATATGCCCCAACCCAAGCTAATTTGTCACCCCTCTGTCGCGGGAGCACCACCCTGAAAGGCGTTGCCGTTGACATAGTCGCAGGGTTCTTCCTGCATCTGCAGGTGCAAGCCATCGCCGGAATAGGGATGTGCGCGGGCCAGCTCTTCGTCCACCTCAATTCCCAGACCCGGCGCTGTCGGCGGAGTGACGAAGCCGTTTTCAACGCGGATCGAGCCTTTGATCAACTGATCGTGGAATGGGGTCTCAATGGTTTCGAGCAGCAGCAGGTTCGGAATCGAAGCCGCCAAATGGATGTTTGCCGCCCATTCCACCGGACCCGCATAGAGGTGCGGTGCCATTTGCGCATTGAATACCTCAGCTATGGCGGCCACCTTCTTCATTTCCCATATGCCGCCTGCACGTCCCAGCGCTGGCTGCAGGATTTCCGCAGCACCTGCACGCAAGACCGCACCAAACTCGGCTTTTGTGGTCATGCGTTCGCCGGTTGCGACCGGAATGCGGACGTTGCGTGCCACACGCGCCATGTCTTCGATCATGTCCGGTGGTGTCGGCTCCTCGAACCAGAGTGGAGAGTAGGGTTCCAGTGCTTGTCCAAGACGGATCGCACCCGCGGTGTTGAACTGACCATGAGTGCCGAACAGCAGGTCGGCTTTGTCGCCGACTGCTTCTCGGATCGCTTTACAGAAAGCCACGGACATCGAGATGTCGGACATGGCCGGCATATGCCCGCCGCGCAAGGTGTAAGGGCCTGCCGGGTCGAACTTGACGGCCGTAAAGCCGCGCCGAACCATTTCAGCGGCGCATTCCCCGGCCTGCTCGGGAGAGGTCCAGAAATCCGTCAGATTATGTTGCGGCAGCGGATAGAGGTAAGTGTAGGCGCGAATGCGTTCATTCATCTTGCCGCCGAGCAGAGCATAGACTGGGCGGTCGCGATCTTTACCCAGGATATCCCAGCACGCGATTTCCAGCCCCGAGAATGCGCCCATGACGGTTAGGTCGGGTCTTTGGGTAAAGCCACTGGAATAGGCGCGCCGGAACATCAGTTCGATGTTTTCGGGGTTTTCGCCTGCCATGTGCCGTTCGAACACGTCCCGAATGACGTGCTCCATTGCCTTTGGCCCGACAGAGGAAGCATAGCATTCCCCCCAACCCGTGATGCCGGTATCGGTGGTGACTTTCACCAGTATCCAATACCGGCCACCCCAGCCCGGTGGGGGCGGCGCGGTGACGATGATATCAAGATCCTGCAGTTTCATCGGGTGTTCTCCCCCTGAATGGCGTCAGCCCCGGTCAAACAGGATCACGTTGCGCTTGGCCGATCCGGTTTTGGTGTCTTCGATCGCGTCGTTGATCTGATCCAGCGACCATCGGCCCGAAATCAGTTCATCCAGTTTCAGTCGCCCCTGTTCGTACAGGTCGATCATCCATGGGATGTCGCGCTGAATGACAACATCACCCATTTTCGAACCGATCAGACCTTGTCCGATGGCGGCCAGAATGACGGGCTCATAGCTTGCCTGAGCGCCGGAATGGGGCATGCCGATCATGATCGCCTTGCCGCCGCGACCCAGATAGCGAGGGGCCTGATCATAAGCGGGTATCGCACCGACCGTGATCAGAACCGCATCAGCACCGCGCCCGCCAAGTGCCTTGTAAGACGCTTTCCAGGGTTCTTTGAGCGTTGCCAGAACACCATGGGTGGCGCCGAATTCTTTGGCAATCTCAAGCTTCTCTTCCGTCATATCGACTGCCACGATGCGCCGCGCGCCTGCCAGCCGTGCACCCTGAATGGCGTTCAGGCCGACGCCACCTGCTCCGATCACCACGACATCCTGACCCGGGCGCAAACCGGCGGCGTTGACCGCAGCGCCCACGCCGGTGATCACGCCGCAAGACAATAGGCTTGCCACATCCTTGGGCATGGTTTGTGGAATTTTGACAATTTGCCGGTGACTGACCACAACCTTTTCAGCAAAAGCACCACAGGCCATCGCCTGTTCAAGAGGGCCACCATCGGCGGTGCGCAGCGGGCCCTTGACGGTATCGTAAGGTGTTTCGCAAATGGTCGGCTTACCGCTGGCGCACGAGGGGCAGGAGCCACAGGCGCGGATCAGTGTCACAACAACCGAATCCCCAACCTGAAAATCCCCTGCCGCATCTCCGACAGCGGTAATGATGCCTGCCGCTTCGTGCCCGTAAACGGCTGGCAGGAAACCGCCCCACGCGCCGCTGGCATAGGTGATGTCCGAGTGGCAGATGGCTACCGCGTCCAGAGTAACCTCGACCTCGCCCATCCCGGGCGGGGCGATTTGGATTTCCTCAATCACCAGTGGTTCATTAAAGGCGCGGCATACGGCGGCTTTGATGGTTTGCATGGCTTCCCCAAAATTTGCTTTGGGTCACGGTGGCGCGTCGAGCATCAAGCTGCAAGGCGGAAACCGCCATAGATGTGTCGTTGTTACACCTCGGCAGGGCGAGAGCGCAGAAAAAGGACAAATCCGACCAGCATCAGGCCCAGGGCCAGCAGGAACGGTGCCCCGGGGAGGTATACTGGCGCGTTTTCCCTCGCGAATTGCGCGAACACACTGGTCATAACCAGCGGGGACAGGATCATGGACAGCGCATGCAGGGCTGCAAGAACCCCCTGTAACTCACCCTGCTGAGAATCGGGCGTTGCACGGGACATCATGGCCTGTAGTGCCGGTGTCACGACTGCGCCCAATGCCGTTATCGGGATCAACATCAACGCGATTTTGCCACTGGTCAAAAACGCCAGCAGCGCAAAGCTGATGATTTCAAAACCCATACCGGCGAATATCGTTACCCGCTCACCCAGATACCGCGTTGCGGGGCGGATCAGGCCACCCTGAACCGCTGCCATGCCGATTCCATATATCCCCAGCGAGAACCCGATGATCTGTGGGGACCAGCCAAAACGTTCGACCGTGAAATAGGACCAGATTGCCGGATAGACGTAGATCGAGACCGAATAGAGGAAGTATACCCACAGCATCGGTCGAATGCCCGGCAGCGCTGCGATGGCCTTTAGAGAGCCGGCTGGATTGGCACGACGCCAGTTGAAGGCGCGCCGGGTTTTGTCCGTCACGGTTTCCGGCATCACGAGGCAGCCCGCGATAAAGCCAAGTGCAGATAATCCGGCAGCAGCCCAAAAGGGCGCGCGCGTTCCAAATTCGCTCAACAGCCCGCCAAGCAGGGGGCCGAGAACAAAACCTACTCCAAAAGCTGCACCAAGCAGACCAAAGTTTGCTGCTTTCTCATGTGGCTTGGAGACATCTGCCATGAACGCCGCCGCGGTCGAATGTGTGGCGGCAGTTATCCCACCGACGATGCGGCCGATCAGCAGCAGCCAGATAGATCCCGCAATTGCCATCACTACGTAATCCAACGCCATCACGAACAGCGAAACCAGCAGAACCGTCCTGCGTCCGTATGCGTCTGACAGGTTTCCAAGAACCGGGCCGAACAGGAATTGCATGGTGGCAAAAGCCGTGCTCAGCACGCCGCCCCAGATCGCGGCATTGGCCAGCGATCCGCCCTGAACCTCGACGATCAGCTCGGGCATGATCGGCAAGACAAGACCGATGCCCATCGCGTCGATCATCACGGTGCAGAGTACAAACAGAAAAGGCAGGCGCATGGGAACCGGATTCAAGTATCTTTGGTCGGACCCTAGCCCCGGTCGCATCCGGTTAAAAGAGATGCTTTTTGGGCAAATCACCTCTGGTTCACCTGACGTTCCGTAAGTCGCGGAGTGCGGTGACCTGAACTTAGAAATTCCGGGTGATCTGATGGATCATTCCCGCCAGCGTCCGGGGGTGAGAAAAGAACGGAGAATGCGACCCATCTATGTTCAAACGCATGTTGGGAGATGCGCAATGGCTCATTTGTTCTTCGTATTCGGTCGGAATGGTATGGTCATCCAATGCGCGGATATAGCCTTTTGGCACTGAGGCAAATTTCTCGCTGAGCTGTAGCGGCGTATCCTGAGGCAGGATCGCCTGAGGGCACAATCTGGGCAGAGCGTAAGACGTCACTTCGGGCGGGCAATCATGGTAGAAAAGATCATGCACGCGATCCGGCAGAACTGTGTAGGATAATCCATCTGCGGACTTTTCGACCGCGCCTTCGGTCAGCTGTCGTGGTGCGCGTTTGCGCATTTCAATCATCGAAACACCGGATTGCGGGACGTAAGCACAGACATAGATCAATGCGCGCATTGAGCCGGGTGAGGCCTCTGCAGCGGCGCTGATCGGATAGCCGCCCCAGGAATGACCGACGACGATCGTTTCCGGGCTGGATGCTTTCAAAACCGCATCACGGCAGCTGTCCAATGTAACCTCGGCGATTGGGGTTGGGTCTGATCCATGACTGGGCAGATCAATCGCACGTGCAGTGTGACCGAGCGCCGTCAGTTCGGGTATCAGATCGCGCCAGCACCAGGCGCCATGACAGGAACCATGAACCAATAAGAAATCGGCCAAAGAAACTCTCCTTCAAATATGCCCAATATCGACTAAAAATTCCTTGAGTATCTCGGCGTACCTGATCGGCTGCTCAACACAGGGCAGATGCCCGGCTTTGCGCATCAATTCAAATCTTGAGCCGGGGATCAGGTCGGTGGTCTCACGAACCAGATCAGGGGGCGTCGATCCGTCATCGCTTCCCGCGATGCCAAGCGTGGGCAGGCGTAAACCGCTGGTGGGGGTGTAGAAATCTGTGCCTGAAATTGCTGAACAGCAACCCAGATACCCGTCCAGCGGCTGGCGCACCATCATGTTGCGCCAGAGCTCCATCTCTGGCGTTTCGCGGAAGGTTTTGGTGAACCAGCGTTCCATTGTGGCATCGGCAATCGCCTCGATGCCGCTTGTACGGATCGCATCAATGCGATCCTGCCAGATCGATGGGGTCGCAATTTTTGCGGCGGTGTTCGACAGCACCAGCGCCCGGACCTGATCCATACGTTTGACGGCCAGACCCTGCGCGATCATGCCGCCGATGGACAGGCCGACAAAGACGCAATCTCTGACTTGCAAGTGATCCAGCAGGTTCTCGGTATCGCGAACCAAAGCGCCCATCGAGTAAGGCGCGGGCGGCTGCGAGGACAGACCATGGCCCCGCTTGTCATAGCGGATAATTTGAAGGCCTGCGGGCAGCAGCGGCAGGATCGGATCCCATAGGCGCATGTCTGTGCCCAGTGAATTCGCGAACACAATGGGTGCGCCATCGGGATCGCCATCGATCCGATAATGCAGTTTTACGTCCCCGAGATCGGCGATGTTCATATATCGGCCCTTGTCTGCGATTTTTCCGGTCGGAATGTGTGGTGCCTGTCCAGATTGCACCGGTTTCCGTCCGTTGTCAGGTCAGGAATTCCAACGCTTTAGCAAAAATTTGCGGATCAACATTCCCGCCCGAGGCAACAACAATCACCGCATCCCCCTCGATCTGATCCTTGCGGAACAGCGCCGAGGCCAGCGAGACGGCCCCGCCGGGTTCCAGTACGATTTTCAAGCGCAGGAATGCCAGCGCCATCGCATGCAGCGCTTCTTGCTCGGAAACGGCAAGACCCGGCCCACAGAGACGGTTCAGGATCGGGAAGGTGATCTGCCCGGGCTGAGGCGTCAGGATCGCATCGCAGATATTGCCGGACGTGGCGTTGTTGTTCTGAATGCTGCCTGACGCAAGCGAGCGTTTGACGTCGTCAAAACCTTCGGGTTCGCAGGGGCGGGGCCGCAGGCCGGGGGCGTGTTTTTCCAGCGCCAGCGCGATCCCGGACGTCAGGCCTCCGCCACCACAGCACACCAGAACATCGGCTTCTCTCACGCCCAGTTCCTGCGACTGGCGGGCGATCTCAAGCCCGGTTGTGCCTTGACCGGCTATGACCTGCGGTTCGTCATAAGGGCGGATCAGGGTCAGCCCGCGCTCGGCAGCCAGTGCTTCGCCAATTTCTTCCCGGCTTTCATTGGCGCGGTCATAGAGGACAACTTCGCCCCCCAGCGCACGGGTATTGTCGATCTTCAACTGAGGCGCGTCCGATGGCATGATGATCACAGACGCTATCTCGTGTTTTGAGGCCGCCATTGCGACACCCTGAGCGTGATTGCCTGATGAATAAGCGATAACGCCACGCTGACGGGTAGAATCATCAAGGGCTGAAATCGCAGACCACGCACCCCGAAATTTGAAGCTGCCTGTATGCTGCAGGCATTCCGGTTTGATCAGCACTTTTCGACCTGCAATCTCATCCAGAAACGGAGAGGTCAGGATCGGCGTCTCCCGAACATGCCCTTTCAGCCGCTCGGCGGCGGCCTCGATCATCTCAATATTGCTCATGCGGCGTCCAATACTTTGCGAATGAGTTCAAGTGACTGCGGTTCATCCAGAAACGGGACGTGACCCCGATCCGGTATTTCGGCTGAAACAAGGTTGGGATGGCGTATGTGCATCTCTGCCAGTGTTGCGGCCCCCAGTACATCGGAGTTCGCCCCGCGGATCACACCAGTTGGTATGCTGCGCAGTGCGTCGAAAAGGTCCCACAGATCCGGCGGCGCGCCCGCAGCAGCCTGTTCGATCAGCGCAGTTCGCAAAGCGGGATCATAGCGCAGAGCCAGGCCATCCGCGGTTTCGCGATACTGAGCTTCGGCATGCTTGCGCCAGACAGTCAGCGGAACGCCGGGAAACTGGGGCTCCAGCGCTTGTTTCAGAATTTGTGCCGCCTCGTCATAGGTCTTTGAGGCGGGTGGTTTGCCAACATATTCCATGATCCGCGCAATCCCGGTGGGCTCGATCACCGGACCAACGTCGTTCAGGATCACGCCAGACAATCGCTCAGGGTGACTGACGGCAAGCGCCATCGCGATCAGGCCGCCGCGTGAAGTGCCGATGACAAATGCCTTGCCCAGTCCCAGGTGATCAAGCAATTCGATTGCATCCTGGGCTTCGCGAATGATGTTGTAATTCATGCAGTCGGGGTCGTAATCTGACTGACCGCGCCCCCGATAATCCATCGCGATCATGCGCAGATCTTTCACATGTGGTGCCAGCGATGCGAAATCCTGCGTGTTGCGCGTCAGTCCGGCCAGGCAGAGAACCGACGTGCCATTGCCGGTATCCTCGAAATAGAGGCGCCTGCCGTCAGACGCAGTGAAAAATGCCATCAAAGCCCAGCCAGTTTCGGGATCGTCGTCAGGTCGGACAGTACATGTGCAGGCGTCCAAGGCAAGCGGTCCATTGGCTCACCGGCACGATTGACCCAGGCGGTCACAAAACCATACCCGCTGGCCCCCGCAGCGTCCCATCCGTTTGAGCTGACGAACAGCACTTCATCCCGGGTGCATCCAAATCGGTCCTGCACCAGATCATAAACCTTTGCATGGGGTTTGAAGACGCCGACACTCTCAACCGACAGGACATCGTCCAGCACATCCCCAATCCCGGCAGATTGTACGGCCCCGTCCAGCATTGGCGGTGAACCATTCGACAGAATAGCCGTCTGCATACCACCCGCTTTCAGTGCCTTTAGCATTTCAGGAACTTCGGGATAGGCTTGTAACTCCCAATACAGATCCAATAGCCGCTGGCGCAGGGTCGCGTCGCCCTGCAGGCCTGTCGCCTCAAGCGCCCAGTCCAGACCATCCTGCGTCACGTCCCAGAAATCGGTATGCGCATCGGCAACGGCCCTGAGCCAGGTATATTGCAACTGCTTCAAACGCCAGTGATTGGCCAGTTCCGGCCATTTTTTCTGCAGGGCCTCAAACCCCGGCTCTCCCGCGGCCTGACGTGCAGCCGCTGCAACATCGAACAACGTGCCATAGGCATCGAAAACGCAAGTCGTGATTGCCATCTGCTTCTCCCCTGATCGGGCGCAGGTTGGCACAAGAGCTGAAGGGGTAAAAGAGCCAAGGGTTTACATTGTCGTGTTAGCCCCTAGGCTTGGCCGTTCCTTTCCTTATGAGGCCGGAGGCCAATATGACCGCAATCAAACAGGGCGACACGGTTCGCATCCATTACACCGGAACTTTGCTGGACGGTAACGTCTTTGACAGTTCCGAAGGACGCGATCCGTTGGAATTTGCGGTCGGATCCGGGCAGATCATTCCGGGGCTGGATGCTGCGATTCCGGGAATGGAAGTTGGCGAGAAGAAGCGAGTCGAAATCCCGTGCACCGAGGCATATGGCCCGATCAACCCGGCTATGCGGCAGGATATCCCGCGCGAGGGTATCCCGGATGATATCCCGCTTGAGCCCGGTACGCAGCTGCAGATGCAAACACCAGATGGGCAGGCCCTGCCGGTGACTGTGGTCGAGGCCAACGAGGCGACCGTTACGCTGGACGCAAATCACCCGTTGGCGGGACAGGATCTGATTTTTGATATCGAGATCGTTTCGGTTAACTGATCAGTCTGACCTATAGGCCAGGTAACTGGTTCAGAAACGGCCCAACCGCGTCACGCACCTGCGGTTGGGTGTAGAAGACGAACAGAATCAGCAGTGTGGAGAGGGTCAGCAGCATGATACGCGCGCGGTTGCTGCGCATCCCCGACTTGCGCCGGGATTGAGCTGCACGCGCGTTGCTTGCGATAATCTGGTCAAGTTTGTTCATAATGCCATCCCTGCCGCTGAAAGATGGTTAAATCTTGGCGGCGACAGGGAAAGATATGGTCACATAGAATCGGGCTGAGGCATGCCCAAAACGTGGAAGCCGCCATCGACGCGAATGATTTCGCCCGAGGTGCAGGCACCAGCGTCCGAAGTCAGATAAACGGCGGTGCCACCGACGGCTTCGAGCGTTGCGTTTGAGCGCATCGGAGCGTTCTGATCGCAGAACTTGTAGGTCTTGCGTGCGCCACCGATCGCAGCACCGGCCAATGTCTTCATCGGGCCGGGCGAGATCGCGTTTACGCGGATACCTTCGGGGCCAAGATCGTTGGCCAGATAACGGGTTGCCGATTCCAGTGCCGCTTTGGCAACGCCCATGACGTTGTAGTTCGGGACAACCCGGTTTGACCCCTGATAGGTCAGGGTCAGCAGCGTGCCGCCATTTTCCTTCATCATCGGATAGGCGCGGCGGGCCACTTCGATGAACGAATAAGCCGAAACATCCATGGAATGTTTGAAGTTGGCACGGGTGGTGTTCAGGAACCGTCCGGTTAGTTCGGATTTGTCCGAATAGGCGATGGCGTGCACGACAAAGTCGATGGTTGGCCAGCGCTCGGCCAGTTCACCAAATGCGCGGTCCAGAGATTCGTCGTCAGTGACATCCGCATCAACCATGAAGTCGCTGCCAAGGCTTTGGGCCAGCGGTTCCAGCCGCTTGCCGAATGCCTCGCCCTGATAGGTGAATGCCAGTTCCGCGCCGGCCTCGTGCATGGCCTTGGCGATGCCCCATGCAATTGAGCGGTCATTGGCCACGCCCATGATCAGGCCGCGTTTACCCTTTAGAAGATCCGACATCATTTTCACCCGTTATACTTTGACAGAACCATGGATCCGTTCGTGCCGCCAAAGCCGAAGCTGTTGGTCATGACACTGTCCAAGCCTGCGTTTTCAACTACTTGAGTTGCAATTTCACCGGGCAGGATGCCTTCGGCAAGTGTGTCGACGTTGATCGACGGAGTAATAAAATCGTTGTCCAGCATGAGCAGGCAGAAGATCGCCTCAAGCGCGCCCGCCGCGCCCTGTGCGTGCCCTGTCATTGATTTTGTTGAAGAAATCGGAGGGACATTACCTTCGCCAAAGATGCGGCGAACAGCTTCGACCTCACCCACGTCCCCGACTGGTGTCGAAGTGCCGTGTGCGTTGATGTAGCCAACCTTGCGTCCTTCGGGAACGGTTGAAAGTGCCAGACGCATCGCGCGCTCACCACCTTCACCGGACGGGGCCACCATGTCATGGCCATCCGATGTGGCGGCATAGCCGGTGACTTCGGCATAGATTTTTGCGCCGCGTGCCAACGCGTGATCCAGATCTTCCAGAACGACGATGCCGCCGCCGCCAGAGATGACAAAGCCATCTCGGTTCTGGTCGAACGCGCGGGAGGCCTTATCAGGAGTGTCATTGTATTTCGAAGACATAGCGCCCATGGCGTCGAACAGGCAGGACAACGTCCAGTCCAGTTCCTCACCGCCGCCCGCGAACATAACGTCCTGCTTGCCCAGCATGATCTGCTCGGCGGCGTTGCCGATGCAGTGCAGCGAAGTCGAGCAGGCCGATGTGATCGAGTAGTTGATACCCTTGATCTTGAACGCGGTCGCCAGGTTGGCGGAAATGGTCGAACACATGCATTTCGGCACGGCAAAGGGTCCGATGCGCTTGGTTGCACCGTTTTTCAGAACTGTCTGGTGCGCGGTCAGCATCGCGCTGGTCGACGGGCCGCCGGATCCAGCGACCAGACCGGTACGTGGATTCACAACCTGATCTTCGGTCAGACCAGCGTCGGCAATCGCCTGGCTCATGGCGATATGGGCATAGGCCGCACCGGGGCCCATGAAACGCAAGGTGCGCTTGTCCACATGTTCCGTGACGTCGATCTTGAGCGAGCCGGCGATCTGGCTGCGGAAGCCATGTTCAACCATCTGCTCATTGGCCTCGATGCCGGATTTGCCTGCTTTGAGCGAGGCGAGGACCTCTTCGGCATTGTTCCCGATGGAGGAGACTACCCCCAGACCGGTGACGACGACGCGACGCATAAGCGTACTCCTGTGTTCCGTTCCCTGTTGCTTGTCCGTCAGTTGGGGTCAGCTTTCGGACAATGCAACCTTCATGTCTTTGACCTGATAGATCACTTCACCATCGGCTTCGACCCGACCATCCGCCACACCCATGGTCAGGCGGCGTGTCTGCACGGCCTTTGTGAAATCTACATAATAGGTCAGCATCTTGCGGTCAGGGCGCACCATTCCGGTCAGTTTGACCTCACCTACACCCAGTGCGTATCCACGACCCTGCCAGCCGCGCCAACCCAGGTTAAAGCCTGTCAGCTGCCACAAGCCATCCAGGCCAAGGCATCCGGGCATGATCGGGTTGCCGGGGAAGTGGCAGTCAAAGAACCAAAGGTCAGGTGTGATGTCGAACTCGGCCACAACATGACCTTTGCCATGCGCGCCGCCATCACCCGAAATATCGGTGATCCGGTCCATCATCAGCATCGGCGGGGCAGGCAATTGTGCGTTGCCGGGGCCGAATAATTCGCCACGGGCGCATTTCAGCAGATCGTCCTTGTCAAAGCTGCTCGGGAATTGGGCCATTCTGCCGCCTCTCCTGCCAGGGGTCCGTTTATTCAATCTGGCCTCGTCTAGCACCCGTATGCAAGGTCCTGCAAGAGCAGCGGACAACATCGTGTCGCACGTAGTGCATTCTTTGCGAATGAATTTCATTTGAAATTCCCATCAGACCGCACTTATATATATGGTCAGCAAAAACGGGTATCGGATTCATGACGCCTCAGAGCCGTAACATCGCTACAAATTGGTTGGTTGATGCAGGATTGCGTCCCACACGTCAGAGAGTTGCCCTGGCGGAGTTGCTGGTTGGCGACGGACGTCATCGCCATGTGACCGCAGAAAGCCTGTTCGAGTCGGCCAAGAAAAACGGCGACGCGGTATCGCTGGCGACTGTTTACAATACACTGCGCGCGTTCTGTGACGCCGGAGTGTTGCAGGAAATCACCGTTGATGGATCAAAAAGCTATTTTGATACCAACACTCATGATCACCCGCATTTCTTCTGGGAAGATGAAAGCCGCCTGAGCGATGCACCATCTGATCAACTGGTCATCCAGCGTTTGCCCGAAGCACCCGAAGGGGTCGAGATCGCTTCGGTTGATGTGGTGATCCGCCTGCGCAAAAAGCCGTAACTACTCAGTTCGCAAACATTCGATGAGCGACCGCTCGGCTGCTGCAATAAGCGAGTCGGTGGGCCCGGTGCCGTGGCGGGCCAGAACGACGGCTTCGGTCGCATCGGGGTCGGAAATGGACAGGCTGACCAAGGGCATGTGATCATAACTGAACTCACTATCGGGACTGGCATAGCTGATGCCGATCCCTTCGCCGTGAGCGGCCAGACTGCGTTGAATTTCAAGCGATTCTGCCCGGTGAGAAACGGTGGGGTTCAGGCCGCGGCTCCGGAACAGCCCAAGTACGTGCTGGGCGGACAATCCTTCTTTGGACAGGATCAGCGGATATGCTTCGAGTTCTGTGAGCGATGTCTGGTGTGACCCTGCCAGAGGATGATCCGGTGCCACAAGTGCGCGCGGACCGCTACTGAACAGTCTTTGGCGTGTAAAACCGGCATCCATTCCCAGATCATAGGTGACCGCCAGATCAAACTGACCGTCGGTCAGGCCAGTGATCAGGCCCTCGAAACTCTCAACGCCATGAGTCACCACAACATCAGGGAGCGTGTCCCGAAGTGTGTGGAGGGCTTTGGCCAACAGAAATGGCGCCAGATCCACGAAACACCCAAGCCTCAATCGGCTGGCACCCGTCACCGGTTGCTTCGAATCTTCCAGCAAGGCGGCGCTGTTCAGCAGCGCTTCGGCCTCTTCAATGAACTTTCGTCCCTGTGGTGTCAGCGCCATCGCCGCCCCACGCCTGCGTGAGAACAACGGGTACCCCAGATGTGATTCGACACGGGTAAGTGCATTGGACAGGGCAGGTTGTGACACGTTCAGGTGTTGCGCCGCTGAAGACAGGCTGCCGTGGCGGCCAATGGCGCACACATATTCGTATTGCCGCAGTGAGATATATAACATGAAGTTAATAGTTAGTTTGAAAGATATGATTTGAACAGTGGTCACAAACATGCGCAGATCGGGTCGAGCTATCCAAGGAGACCATCATGACCCACCCCCTTGTTTCCCAAGAGATGATCGACACCTACCAGACCGACGGCGTTGTTTTGGTCAAAGGCCTGTTCGCTGATCATGTTGAAGCATTGCGTGACGGCGTCGCCGCCAACATGGCCGAGCCCGGACCTTATGCATCTGAAAACAAGAAAGAGGGTGAGACCGGTCGTTTCTTTGATGATTACTGCAACTGGTCGCGAATTCCGCAATTCAAAGAGGTCATTGAAACCTCGCCGGCTGCCGAAGTGGCTGCAGACCTGATGAAGTCGCAGTCCGTGCAGATGTTCCATGACCATGTGCTGGTCAAGGAACCCGGGACGTCGATGGCCACGCCGTGGCATCAGGACGGCCCTTACTATTTTGTCGAAGGGCAGCAAACGATCAGCTTCTGGTCTCCGCTTGATGCTGTAAGAAAGGCCACCCTGCGCTGCGTCGCGGGCTCACATCGTTGGGAGAAGGAAGTTCTGCCGACGCGGTGGGTGTCCGAGGAAGGGTTCTTTGCTGATGAAGGTCAGTACATTCCTGTTCCGGATCCTGACGCCGAAGGAATGAAAGTCGTGGAGTTCGAGATGGAACCCGGCGATGCGGTAGCCTTTAACTACAAGACGTTGCATGGCGCGCGCGGCAATCAGTCTGACAGCCGACGCAGAGCGTTCTCGCTGCGACTTGTTGGTGATGATGCGCGATACGTGGAACGTCCGGGCCGCACATCGCCCCCTTATCCGGGCCATGACATGCAGCCGGGTCAGCGTCTGCGCGAAGACTGGTTCCCGATTTTGTTGCAGCGCTGAGGCTGATCAGAACCACTGGCCGGGTTCGATCAGACCCAAATCCATCAGCTGGCGCGAATTCCACTGGAACGGAACGGAATTGCGCCAGCGGAAGCTGGGGATATCAAAGGTCGATCCCGCATTGCTTTTCAGAGCCTTGGCTGCGCGGAATGAGCAAATCGCTGCGGTCAGGTTATGGTGCCAGGGGCAGGAATAGGTATTGTATTCCGGTTCATTGAACGTGTGGTCTGGCAGCAGGGTGAGGCCCTTCTTTGCCTTGAACAACGCGATCCGATCGATGCGCCGCCGCTCATAAGGAATGTGATCCTCGAACCGCCAGCGCAGGCCGCCTGACATGTCCAACTGGCGCTCCATCGGTTGCCCTGTCGCATCATGCCGGGCGTGGGCATAGTAGCCGGTGCCGTCCAGCATCGCGTGATCGACATCCACACCGTTGGGGTGCGTCGTGAGGTCGTCAGCATAAAGGTCAATGACGTGGCTGAGCATCGCATTGCGGCGTTCTTCAGTGTGAAAGGCCAGCATCTCACCGATGCTGCGTGTCTCGCAGAAGGGAAAGTAGAGATACTCGGCGTTATAGCAGTAGTACATCCAGACACCGGGAGCGGCCTGAATGATCTGGTTGATGATCTCGAAGGCGACTGATCTGGGCGCGCAAGTCAGTGTGACCCGGTGAATTTGCTCTGTCACGTCCTCGGACAGCTTGAAATCCAAAGGCATGAAGGTGATCACTGATTTGAAACCGAGATCGATGTGATGTCGTAGCGTATTGTCCAGTTCTACGTCGTCCTCGACAAACACCAGTGCGATTGGTCCCTTGGCCAAGGCGCTTTGGCCGGTTTTCAGAAAGTGATCGAGGGATTCGTACTGCATCGCTTGTATTGTGTTTGGACCTTGCTGGAATTTCCGGCCAAATTCGGGTAATTGCGCCAGCATTGCAAGCGGCGTTCTAAGGGTATAGACGACGCCGACCCAGCGAATGCAAAGGCCCGCTCCATGTCCGAACCGAAAAAGCTGTTTATCAAGACCTATGGCTGTCAGATGAATGTCTATGACAGCGAGCGTATGGCCGAAGCGCTGGGCGGTCAGGGTTATGTCGAGACCAAAAGCCCTGACGACGCGGACATGATCCTGCTGAACACCTGCCATATTCGCGAAAAAGCTGCCGAGAAAATCTATTCTGAGCTGGGGCGCTTTAAGGGGCTGAAAGCTGAAAATCCTGATCTGAAGATCGGTGTCGCTGGCTGTGTTGCGCAGGCAGAAGGCCAGGAAATCATGCGCCGTCAGCCGATGGTTGATCTGGTTGTCGGACCGCAAAGCTATCACCGCCTGCCCGAGATGGAGGCGAAGACGCGCGCGGGTGAAAAGGCACTGGATACGGATTTTCCCGAAGAGGACAAGTTCGAGAAACTCAAGGGCCGTCCCAAGGCCAAGCGCGGCCCTACCGCCTTTCTGACGGTTCAGGAAGGTTGCGACAAGTTCTGCGCATTCTGCGTGGTGCCCTATACCCGCGGTGCCGAAGTCAGCCGTCCGGCGGACCGTATCCTGCGCGAAGCAAATGAACTGGTTGAACGTGGCGTGCGGGAAATCACGCTGCTGGGGCAGAATGTGAACGCTTATCACGGCGCAGGTCCAAACGGGGATATGACGCTGGCCGGACTGATCTGGGAACTGAACAAAGTTGATGGGCTCGAGCGCATCCGCTTTACCACTTCGCATCCCAATGACATGGCCGATGATCTGATTGAGGCGCACGCGACCTGCGATAAGCTCATGCCTTACCTGCATCTGCCGGTGCAGTCGGGATCAGACAAGATTCTGAAGCGCATGAACCGCAGCCACACCGCCGAAAGCTATCTGCGATTGATTGAACGCATTCGCGAAGCGCGTCCGGATATCCTGATGTCGGGTGATTTCATTGTCGGCTTCCCGGAGGAAACCGAAGAGGACTTTCAGGCGACCTTGGATCTCGTGGAAGAGGTCAGATACGGTTATGCCTATTCTTTCAAGTACTCTACCCGCCCGGGAACGCCTGCGGCAGAACGGCCACAGGTGGATCAAGAAGCGGCAGATGACCGTCTGCAGCGGCTTCAGGCAATGATTACGCGCCACCAGCGTGAGATTCAGGATTCCATGGTTGGCAAGAAAGTCAGTGTTCTTTTTGAAAAGCCGGGCCGTTTACCTGGTCAGATGGTCGGGAAATCCGAATATCTTCATGCGGTTCACGTCTCGGGCGGTGAAATTGCCAAGGGCGAGTTGAGGGATGTCATGATCACGGCATCCGGTGCCAATTCCCTTGCTGGTGAGCTGTTGTAAGCTTGTAGTTATTCTCGCTTTAGACACCATACATGGTGTTTGTTTCCAATTTTTACCCTTGATTTGTTGCTTGGAACCATGTTCCGAGAATAGTTAACTTTTTTCCGGGGCGGCGTCAGCGCACAATGCGGGCGGGTCGTCGTGACCGGGTGTTTGTTTGTGATGGAGGGTACGAGTGGCAATCTTTGCGAAGGCTTTGAGGCCAAAGGGCAAGCAAGTTTTGTTCGGGGCGGCCTTGACCGTCTCGTTTGCTGGCGCGACGGTTGCCGGTGATTTGACAACTCCTGTCTCGGATCCAGTCGTTGTTGGCCCTGAACGATATTCTGATGATGTCAGTGCGTTTTATCTTGGTCTGAATGCGGGTTACGGATTTGGTGGAACTGACCGGTTCGGGTTGAGAACCGGCGGCGGTACCTTTGATATCGGAAACCTCAAGCCTTCCGGGGCCTACGGTGGCATTCGCGGAGGATGGCGCGGCGTCGTGCCAGCAACGGGCGGTCGCGACTATGTCTACGGTTTTGAGCTTGGGTATGATTTTGGCTCGTTGGAAGATACGGTTTCAAGACAAATCGGCACTACGACTGTCACGGGCGGGTCTGAGATATCGGATGTGCTGTCGCTCAAATTTCGGAATGGCCTGACAAACAAGAGTGGAAGCGTTTTGTACTTCGTGTCATTTGGTCTGGTGCAGGGTGAGGTCGCGACGACAAACAGCACCACCAGCGGGGGGACAACCCGGGCCTTTGAGGAAAAAGGGCGCCGCAACGGATTGTCTGCCAGTATCGGAGCCGAGCACCAGTTGAATGACAACTGGTCGATCACCGGTGAGTACGAGTATGTCCAGTTCGAGTCGAAAGATGTGGTTTTCGGTTCGGGGTTCTCAACGAAGTCTACGCCAAAATACAGCGGCCTGCGGGTTGGCCTGAACTACAAGTTTTAATCCACCACGAGGTTCTTCGGCCTTAAATCGCCTTGTTCCAAGGCGGATTTTTGCGTGCCATTGGCGGTTTTATCATAAGGTGTAAATTTTTAGAAACTGCGGCTTGCGCCGACCCGGTTTTGTTGTCACGCTTGAGGTGAAACGCCAAGACAGGAGAACGGATTGGCCATCGGTGCCCTTACCCCACCGCAAGATGAGATGCCCCAACGCGAGGCGCTTGTAGAATTTCCTGACAATCGGTTGCTGATAGATCTGTGCGGCGAGTATGACCGCAATCTGACTGATATTGAGCAGAAGCTTTCGGTTCAGATCGTGAGACGTGGCAATCAGCTTGTCATTATGGGCGAAGAGGATGCCCAGAAACAGGCCATTGAGGTGTTGCAAGCACTTTACACTCGGCTGGAAGGGGGGCGCGACGTTGAGGCCGCCGATGTCGACCGTGAATTGCGAATGGGCAATTCCGAGGTTGGAACAGGATCTCGTGATGGTGACCAGCTTGAGATGTTCAAGGGCGGCACGGTCGAGATCAAGACTCGCAAAAAGCTGGTCGAGCCGCGTACGGACGCCCAAAAGGCTTATGTTCAGTCTCTGTTCAACAATGAACTGGCCTTTGGCATTGGACCAGCGGGCACCGGTAAGACCTATCTGGCAGTCGCTGTTGGTGTGTCGATGTTCATCGGTGGCCATGTTGATCGGATCATCCTCAGCCGTCCGGCGGTCGAGGCCGGAGAAAAGCTGGGCTACCTTCCGGGTGACATGAAGGACAAGGTCGATCCGTACATGCAGCCGCTATACGATGCTTTGAACGACTTCCTGCCGGGCAAACAGCTTGCCAAGCTGATCGAAGAGAAGCGAATCGAAATCGCGCCTCTGGCCTTCATGCGGGGACGGACACTGGCAAATGCCTTTGTCGTTCTGGACGAAGCGCAAAACGCCACCACGATGCAAATGAAGATGTTCCTGACCCGTCTGGGCGAGGGGAGTCGGATGGTCATTACAGGCGACCGGTCTCAGGTGGATCTGCCTCGTGGGGTTCAATCCGGTCTGGCCGATGCCGAGAGGTTGCTGAAAACGATCCCGAATATCAGCTTCAATTACTTCACCTCCAAGGATGTGGTGCGTCATCCGCTTGTCGCTGCGATCATCGAGGCGTATGAGGCCGATGCGGGCCGCGAAACAGGATAGAATGCCGGGCCTCTGATAAGTTGGGGCCTCAAGGAAAATAGTGGCATGAACCTGGAATTATCCGTTGAGGACGCACGCTGGACTGATCTGGAGCTTTTGTCCGGGCGGGCGATTGCGGCTGTGCTGGATCGGTTCGGGATCGATTCCGACATATGCGAAATTAGCCTGCTGGGGTGTGATGACGCCAGAATTGCTGAATTGAACGCCGAATTCCGTGAAAAGCCGTCAGCGACAAATGTGTTAAGCTGGCCTGCAGAAGATCTGGCCGCAGAGGAAGCGGGGCAGCATCCGCCTCTGCCGAGCCCTGATTTTACAGGGGAAATTGCTTTGGGTGACATCGCAATTTCGTATGACACATGTGCCCGCGAAGCGGAGGCCGCCGGAAAAACCATGGATGATCACGTGACCCATTTGATCATTCACGCAATGTTGCATTTGCTTGGTTACGATCACATTCGTGACCGCGACGCCACTTTGATGGAAAGCATCGAGGTCGAGATACTTGGCAAAATGGGTATTGATGACCCATATAATGGGTAATGTGGGCAATTCTGCCTGAATAGTTGGAACAGGATAATGGGCGATACAGACGGCAGTTCTAGGGCGGCGCAAAGCGCGCTTCCAGAGAACGGCAACAATGACACCGAAGAGAAAAGCGGATTTTTTACTCGAATAATTGATGCCTTCTCCTCGCATGGTGAGGAAGAGGCCGGGTTGATAAACGGCCACGAAAGCGTGAGCTCTCAGCCTCGGGGCATGATAAACCTGCGCCGGATGCGGGTTGAAGACGTTGCGATCCCGACGGCGGAAATCGTGTCAGTTCCCTCGACAATCGCCAAGGATGAACTTGCGCAGGTGTTCCGCGACAGCGGTCTTTCCCGGATCCCTGTGTATGATGGTACCTTGGATACGCCTTTGGGATTTGTGCACCTCAAGGATTTTGCCCTGACGCACGGTTTCAATGGCGGGTCGTCCGAGTTCGATTTGCGATCAATGCTCAGAACGCTTCTGTTTGTGCCACCGTCCATGCCCATCGGGGTTCTGCTGACTAAGATGCAGACCGAACGCCGCCATATGGCACTGGTGATCGATGAATACGGTGGTGTCGATGGTCTGTTGACGATCGAAGACCTGATTGAGCAGGTCGTTGGTGAAATCGCGGATGAGCACGACGCAGACGAAGATCAGCTATGGATCCAGGAAAAACCGGGCTGCTATGTGGTTCAGGCCCGGGTCCCGCTTGAGGATTTTGAGGCCGAGATCGGCCGATCATTGACCAGCCACGAAGATGTGGATGAAGAAGAGATTGACACTCTGGGCGGACTGGTCTTCATGTTGTCGGGTCGTGTACCTGCGCGGGGCGAGGTTGTGTTGCATCCTGAAGGCCCCGAATTCGAGGTAATCGATGCCGATCCACGCCGCATCAAGCGTCTGCGTGTCATGTTACCGGATATCGCTGCATGAACCCTGCCACAGGCTGGCCCTTTTGGCTTAGACTCGCGTTAGCAGCCTTGCTAGGCGCAGTTGGTGCTTATGGGCTGGCCCCATTCGGCTATTGGGGCGCGACACTGATTGCACTGGTGTTGATTGCTCCACTGTTTCTGGCCAGTGAAACCCGGGCCAGAGCAGCCTGGATTGGATGGTTCTTTGCAACCGGATATTTTGCCCATGCGTTGAACTGGATCATCGAGCCCTTTCAGGTGGATGCTGACCGCCATGCCTGGATGGCACCTTTCGCCCTCGTTTTCATGGCGGGGGGGCTGGCCTTGTTCTGGGCACCTGCTTTTTGGATATCGCGAAGGCCAGCGTTTTCAGCAGTGCGACAGGGTGTATTGCTTGCTGTAGCTTTATCCATCACCGAATTCGCACGAGGTTACGTGCTGACCGGATTTCCGTGGGCAGGTGTCTCGCAGGTTTGGGTGAACACGCCGGTCGCGCAGCTGTTATCCCTGATCGGTCCCTACGGATTGGCCGCACTGACCTTTGCCGCGACTCTGCCGTTGGGGGCTGCCTTGTCTGCACCCAAGGGGTCACGAGCAGTGGTCTTTCCTTTGGCTCTGAGTGTTGGCTTTGCTGTGCTGGCGCTGGGCTACGCATCGATCCGCCCGGCTGTAGTTGAAACCGAAAACGCCGTGCGTCTGGTGCAACCCAATGCGCCGCAGCATCAGAAATGGGATCCGGATTACGCGCCACTGTTTTTCGCGCGACAGATCGAGTTCACTGCAGCAGAGCCACGGCCGGATCTAATCGTCTGGCCGGAAACATCCGTTCCCGCCTGGTTGGCAACTGCTCAGCCTTATCTCAGCGCTATTGCACATGCGGCTGACGGAACGCCAGTCTTTCTGGGTATTCAGCGCGGAGACGGTCCGCGTATCTACAACTCGATGATCTATCTTGATGAGAACGGGCGACAAGCGGGTCTTTACGACAAGCATCACCTTGCGCCGTTCGGTGAATATGTGCCCTTCGGTGATCTCATGGCGCGGTTTGGGATTTTCGGTCTTGCCGCGACCGCCGGCAATGGCTTCAGTGCAGGACCCGGTGCTGCGCTGATGGATGCAGGTAAGCTTGGTAAAGCGTTGCCATTGATCTGCTATGAGGCAGTTTTTACGCAGGATGTACTGGCGGCCCCGGACAGGGCAGACTTTCTGTTGCAAATCACCAATGATGCCTGGTTTGGAACGCGGTCAGGGCCGTATCAACATCTGGCGCAGGCTCAGATGCGCGCGATCGAGCAGGGTCTGCCGATGATGCGTTCGGCCAATACAGGCGTATCTGCGATGATTGATCCGCTTGGGCGGGTGACACACTCCCTGGCACTTGGTCAGGCTGGGTATGTGGACGCGACATTGCCCCAGCCACTGAAACCAACGATTTATGCCCGAATGGGCGATTTTCCGGTATTTCTGATGTTATCCGCCCTGTTTCTGCTGCTTGTGCGCAACGTCCGGAAGGATTGAGGCTAATTTCCGATTGACCCTTTGTTTTTCTGGGCGTATCCCGTCGGGCGCCTGTCACAACGGCTTCCTGACGTGGCAGGGAAATCTCAATGGAGCACTTTCATGTCCAGACAGAACTACACATTTACTTCGGAATCCGTATCCGAAGGGCACCCGGATAAGGTCTGTGACCGTATTTCCGATGCAGTACTCGACGCATTTCTGAATGAAGAACCCGAAGCACGCGTGGCGTGCGAAACCTTTGCTACGACCAACCGGGTCGTCATCGGTGGAGAAGTAGGTCTGTCTGATCAGGAAAAGCTGCATGACTACATGGGCCGTATCGAAGAAATCGCGCGCGCCTGTGTCAAAGACATCGGTTACGAGCAGGATAAATTCCACCACGAAACCGTTGAAGTAACAAACCTGTTGCACGAGCAGTCTGCGCATATTGCCCAGGGCGTTGATGCATCCAGCGATAAAGACGAAGGCGCTGGTGACCAGGGTATCATGTTCGGTTATGCGACGACCGAAACACCCGCACTCATGCCTGCACCGATCCAGTACTCGCACGCGATCCTGCGCCGTCTGGCCGAAGTGCGTAAGAACGGTACCGAGCCTGCGCTGGGCCCGGACGCGAAATCGCAGCTGTCGGTAATCTATCGTGATGGCAAGCCGGTCGGCGTAAGCTCGATCGTTCTGTCGACGCAGCATCTGGATGAATCCCTGACTTCGGACGATATCCGCAAGATTGTTGAGCCCTACATCACTGAATCCCTGCCCGAAGGCTGGCTGAGCGACGAGACCGAGTGGCACGTGAACCCGACGGGTAAATTCGTAATTGGCGGCCCTGATGGTGATGCCGGACTGACCGGTCGTAAGATCATTGTGGATACCTATGGTGGTGCCGCACCTCATGGTGGTGGCGCGTTCTCGGGTAAAGACCCGACCAAGGTTGACCGTTCGGCGGCTTACGCTGCGCGCTATCTGGCCAAGAACGTTGTGGCTGCTGGCATGGCCGAGCGCTGCACCATCCAGCTGAGCTATGCGATTGGTGTTTCCAAGCCGCTGTCGATCTATGCGGATGCACATGGCACAGGTCAGATCGCGAATGCTGAGATCGAAAAGGCAGTTAGCGAAGCCATGGACCTGACGCCGCGTGGCATTCGTGAGCATCTGCAGCTGAACAAGCCGATCTATCAGCGCACGGCAGCTTATGGCCACTTTGGCCGTGAACCGGATGCAGATGGTGGCTTTAGCTGGGAGCGCACCGATCTGGTCGACACCCTGAAAAAAGCAGTCTGATCTGCAAACATTACAAAGCGCGCCCTCCGGGGCGCGTTTTTCGTTGCGGGAGCGTCATGGTTCACCTGACCTCGCCTCTTGCAACGGTACCGGTCTCAAAGTAAGGCCACCGCCATGAGCACCGAGACCCCAAAACGCCCCCGCAGGAATTTCTATGGCCGCTTCAAGGGTAAAACCCTTAAGCCCAGCCAAAAGACCTATCTGTCCGAGGATCTGTCCGATCTTTCGCCGGGTGCAGTGGATTGGGAGACCAACCCCGAACGGACACCGATCGATCTGGATGCACGGTTCGGTGGCAAACCCGTCTGGTTGGAAATTGGCTTTGGTGGGGGCGAACATCTGGTGCATCAGGCACAGCAGAACCCGGATATTGGAATCATTGGCGCCGAACCGTTCATCAATGGTGTGGCCATGTTGTTGGGCAAAATCCGCAAGGCGGGTGTCGAAAATCTGGCGGTGCATCCCGGCGATGCGCGTGATCTGTTCGATGTGCTGCCAGATGCCAGCATTTCGCGCGCGTTTCTGCTGTATCCCGACCCATGGCCTAAAAAGCGGCACCACCGCCGCCGTTTTGTCACGCCCGAGCACCTTGAGCCGCTGGCCCGGGTGCTGAAGCCCGGATCGATTTTTCGGGTTGCAACGGATATTCCCGACTACGTTCGCCAGACCCTCGAAGAGGTTCCGCGCGCAGGCTTTGAATGGCTGGCTGAACGACCGTCCGACTGGCGCGAGCCTTGGGATGACTGGATCTCGACACGATATGAGCAAAAGGCGCTGCGCGAAGGACGGACACCTCATTATCTGACCTTCCGCCGGACCGAGAGCTGATCCCTTTCAGATTTCTGTAATCCTGATCGCTATGCTAGGCTGGGAACGCCACGCGCGTTTCTTTCGCACAAGTATTTTTCAGGAATTGCCATGTCTGATATTCAGATCACAAATTGCCATACCCACTTATTCCACGGGCGGCATGTGCCCGAGGATTATCCTTATCCGGCGCTCAAGCCCTTCAAGAAAATGCCATGGCTTCTAAAGCTGCTGGCATTTGGGGCCCGCCTAATCGGACAACATCCCGTTGCGGAAAAGTTGGATCGGCTGTCGCGTTTCCAACAGGAAACTGCAGAAGACAGCCAACGGGATATTCTCGACAACATGCGGCGACACTATCCGGGCAACACCCGATTTGTCGTTCTGCCGATGGAGCTGTCTGCATTTGGGTACGGCGCACCAGAGGTTCCGCTTAATGCCCAGCATGACGAGTTGGCGAAGCTCGCTGGTGACCCTGAGGTCGGTGGGTCTGTTATTCCATTTGCAACCATTGACCCACGTGCTGATCCGCAGGCTAAAGAGGTGTGGCGCGCAATTGACGGTCTGAAATTTCGTGGCCTCAAGCTCTATCCCCGGCTGGGGTTCGCTCCGGATGACCCGGTATTGATGCAACATGTCTATCCTCGTCTGGAGGAAATGAACCTGCCGGTCATGTCTCACTGCTCACGCGGTGGAGTGCAGGGGCGTTATCTGTCCGATTACTGGGCAGACCGGTACACAGAGCCCGAGGCCTTTATTCCGGTAATGCGGGCACATCCCAAGCTTAGGATTTGTCTCGCGCATTTCGGTGGGCAACGCGATTGGGAAGCCTATGCCAACCCGGATCGGGAGGATCCTCTGGACGATGCATTCAGCCAGAACTGGCAGGTGGAGATCCGGCGTATGATCGGCAGCAGAGATTATCCGGGCCTCTGGACTGACATCTCGTACACGCTGTTTCAGTTCGAGGACTATGCGCCTTTCCTGAGGATGTTCCTGACCGGTGATGATAAGGAAAGCGAGAGATTGCGCTCTCGGGTTTTGTTCGGGTCGGATTATTACATGACCCGTCAGGAGAAGCTGTCGGAGAAGGCAGTATGCATTCGTTTGCGGAATGCGCTGGGGGAAGAAGTGTTCCGGCAGATCGCCGAAGAGAATCCGGCAAAATGGCTGGGAGAGGCCTGACAAACCGCGTTGCGGTCAATGTGCATATCATTGCCGCTGGACCAAGCGGCCCCAATTCGCTAATCGGCCTAGGACTGATAGCGCAAAAGGAGCCCCCATGTCCGGACACGGCACGCCCATCCCGATGACCTCGCATCCCTGCGGCCCGCTGACCGGTATAGCTGAGGTGCCCGGAGACAAGTCAATCTCGCACCGTTCGCTGATCCTTGGCGCCATGGCTGTGGGTGAGACGAAAATCTCGGGCCTGCTTGAGGGCGAGGACGTTCTGGATACAGCTAAGGCGATGCGCGCCTTTGGGGCTGAAGTCACAGATCATGGCGGCGGAGAGTGGACCGTGCATGGTGTGGGTGTCGGCGGCTTTGCAGAGCCTGATCAGGTGATCGATTGCGGCAACTCGGGCACCGGTGTTCGACTAATCATGGGCGCGATGGCGACTTGTCCGATCACTGCAACTTTCACGGGCGACGCCAGCCTGAACAAACGTCCCATGGCGCGCGTCACTGATCCGTTGGCATTGTTCGGAACTCAGGCGGTTGGCCGTTCGGGTGGCCGTCTGCCGATGACCATTGTTGGTGCTGCTGACCCAACCCCGGTGCGGTATGAGGTTCCGGTGCCGTCGGCTCAGGTTAAATCGGCGGTGCTGCTGGCGGGTCTGAACGCTCCTGGCCAGACCGTAGTGATCGAGAAAGAGGCCACGCGCGACCATTCCGAGCGTATGCTGGCCGGTTTCGGTGCAGAGATTACTGTTGAAGTCACGGATGAGGGGCGAGTGATCACCCTGACTGGTCGTCCCGAACTCAAACCGCAGGTCATCGTGGTTCCGCGTGACCCTTCCAGCGCGGCGTTCCCGGTCTGCGCGGCGCTTATTACGCCGGGGTCTGATGTTCTTGTGCCGGGGATCGGTCTGAACCCGACCCGCGCGGGCCTGTTCACAACCCTGCGTGAGATGGGTGCCGATCTGACCTATGAGAATGAGCGTGAAGAGGGTGGCGAACCTGTCGCCGATCTGCGCGCGCGCTATTCGCCAGATATGAAGGGCATCAATGTTCCGGCGGAACGAGCGGCTTCGATGATTGATGAATACCCGGTTCTGTCCGTCATCGCGGCGAATGCCACCGGAACCACGATGATGGGCGGTGTCAAGGAACTGCGTGTCAAGGAAAGCGACCGGATCGACGCAATGGCGCGTGGTTTGCGCGCGAATGGCGTGACAGTCGAAGAGGGTGACGATTGGTGGTCGGTCGAAGGGCTGGGTATCGGCGGAGTGCCCGGTAACGGCACCTGCGAGAGCTTTCTGGATCACCGAATTGCCATGTCCTTCATGATTCTGGGGATGGGTGCAAAACAGGGCGTTACGGTTGATGATGCAGGCCCTATCGCCACATCGTTCCCGATATTTGAGCCTTTGATGGCAAATCTTGGCGCTCAGCTGCGCCGGAACAACCGGTAGATCCGATGCCGACAGCCAGCTTCACAGTCGCGATCGACGGGCCGGCAGCTGCCGGGAAGGGTACCATTTCCAAAGGGGTGGCGGCCCGGTTCGGGTTGGCACATCTGGATACCGGATTGTTGTACCGCGCCGTTGGACGACGCACGCTGGATGGTGTTGACTCGGTTACCGCAGCGCAATCGCTAACTGCCGAGGAGCTGGAGCAGGGTGATCTGCGTACGGCCGATGTCGCTCAGGCTGCATCGAAAGTTGCGGTTATTCCCGAGGTTCGGTCTGCGCTGGTCGACTTTCAGCGCGCCTTTGCCCGCAGGGCAGGCGGTGCTGTGCTGGACGGCCGGGACATCGGGACCGTGATCTGCCCACATGCCGAAGTAAAGCTGTTCGTAACGGCGAGCCCTGAGGTCCGGGCTGAGCGTCGCTATCTTGAGCTGAACGCCAAAGGTGCAGACGTGACGCGGGAACAGGTATTGGCCGATGTGCGGGAGCGTGATTCCCGCGATGCCGCGCGAAGCGCGGCCCCTATGAAAGCGGCAGATGACGCTGTTCTACTGGATACTTCAGATTTGAGCATTGATGACGCTTTGGCACAGGCAATTGCGGTTGTGCAAAAGAAGCTGCCCGTAGCGGATTAACGCCACGGGCAGAGAGCAGGCGAAATTTAAAGTTCGCCCACAGCGATGCTCTTGATTTTGGACCACTGATCATCTGCAGTTTTTGCCGTGCCGGTTACGTCCTCCAGGAAGCTGGCGCGGGTTGCAGCGTTCAGGAACAGATAGAGCTTGCCATCGGCAACAAGATACTGATCCGGATCCCCGTCGAACTTTTTGCCGACAGATACCCCAAACGAGCAAAAGCCACCGTGCTGCGGAAGATAGGCTGCAGGGTTGGCCTCGAATGCCTCGCGGTTCTCGGATGAGGTGAAGTAATAAGATGCACCGTCATACGTGGCCGAGTGGTTGGCAAACCCTTCGACCGGATTGCCGTCCTGAACCAGAGCAACCAGATCGACACCATGTGCCGCCAGCGGTGCACCACCCGCCGAGATACCATTCGAGACGTTGATTTCATCTGCAGCAAAAGCGGGGGCGGCGATCAGGGGCAGGGTTGCGATAAGCGTGGTCAAAACAAGGGACTTCATTCTGTTTTCCTTTCAATTTGGGTTTGGGTCAGATGCGTTTCCGACCGGTATTGCGAAAGTAGGGGCGGCAGGCTGAACGTGTTATCGCAGGTAGGACAGGAAACATTGCAGAACGTTCAGAGTTTGGGATTAGCCGAATATCCCGCTCACCAAGCTTTGTTTGGCCAGTGTGGAGCCAGCTGCCTATTGTCGAGGTATTATTTGCAGGAGTGACCCAATGATCCGACTAGTCCTGATACTGATGTTTCTGGCCACAGGGCTTGCCGCGCAAGAGGCTGAGCCACCGATGACTTATGAGCGGCTGGGTAAGATCATCTTTGCCCTTGATCCGGATGCGCAGCCGCAAGGTCCAGGGTTTGAGTTTACGGTGTCGGATGTGCCTGTGTTGGTCATCACCGATACAAATGCGGATCGAATGCGGGCCATGGTTGCGATCCGCAGCGCCGAAGAATTATCGAACCAGGACCTTCAGCGCATGATGCAGGCCAATTTCGATAGTACGCTCGATGCGCGTTATGCGATCGCAAACGGAACTCTGTGGGCTACGTATATTCATCCGTTGTCATCTCTGGGAAAGGACCAACTGATCTCAGGGTTGGCGCAAACCGTAAATATCGCAAATACTTACGGCACTCTGTATTCTGGCGGCGCCGCGGAGTTTGGCGGGGGTGACAGCCATGATCTTCAGCGGGAGCTGATTGAAGACCTCTTGAAGAAAGGCGAGGAAATCTGAGGATCGTGTGGATTTCGCATCTGTTCTGATGGCGCGGAAACCGTTGCGTCACAGGCCCTAGCTGGATGCAGGAAAGCTGCTATAGTCTCTAATAAGCTAAAAGGGAAAGCTGCTCTACAAGCCCAAAAACAAAAAGGGCAAGCGGCTACAAAATCCCTCAAGCCAACAGGGACAAAAAATATGAATAATCGTTTGCGCAAGATCACCATCGTTGGTGGTGGCACAGCGGGATGGATGACCGCGCTAATCTTGGACATGGTGTTTTCTCGCACCTCAGCAGAAAAGGACCGTCCGCGTATCTGCCTGATCGAAAGCCCCAATATCTCTACTGTGGGTGTCGGCGAGGCTACGGTGCCACGAATGCCGGTCACAATCCGTCAGGCGGGCATTTCAGAGCGGGACTTTTTCCGCGAGACCAACGCGTCGTTCAAGCTGGGTGTGAAGTTTTGCAACTGGAACAAGGACCCCAAGGGTAATCGCATCGACTATGTGAACCCCTTTGCCCACGGCCAGATGGTAGAAGGGTTGGAGGCTGCCGAGTATTTCCTGCGCTTTGGCAACGGGGACCGGGATTTTACACAATCAATCTCGCCCCACGATCATCTGGGCCGCATGTGCAAAGGTGCACGGCAGTTGGGCCAGCCTGAGTTTGAACAGCGGTTTGGTTATGCCTATCATCTGGACGCTGTTAAATTTGCCGGCATGCTCACCAAGGTCTGCACCAAGCGCGGTGTGGAGCATATTCAGGATGAAGTGCAGGCGGTTGAGCTGGATGAGCAGGGCAATGTCAGCCATCTGATGTTAGAACGCAAAGGCCGTCACGACATCGAGATGGTTGTGGATTGCACCGGGTTCCGCGGGCTGATTATCAATCAGGCCCTTGGCGAGCCGTTCATGGATTACTCGGATTATCTGCCCAACGATCGCGCCATGGCGTTGCAGATCGAGCATCCTGATCCAGATAAGATCGAAAGCCTCACGCGTTCTACCGCGCTTGGCGCAGGCTGGACATGGCGGGTGCCTCTCTACAACCGTGTGGGCACAGGCTATGTGTTCTCATCCGCGCATCGAACGGATGATCAGGCGGCAGATGAATACCTCGAATGGCTGGGCGACAGCGGCAAGGGTGCGACGCCGCGCGTGATCCCGATGCGCGTCGGGCGTGTGCGCAATGCCTGGGTCAAGAACTGTGTGGCGGTCGGTCTGTCCGGCGGGTTTATCGAGCCGCTGGAGAGCACCGCGATCCATATGATCGATCACGCGGTGCGCTGGTTTGCCGAGCACCTGCCAACCCGGGATATCGAGCCGTCGCTGCGGGACAGATATAACCGGCAGATGGACAAGCTGTATAATGAGGTTCTGGAGTTTATCTGTCTGCATTATCGATTAGGCAACCGCACGGATGACCAATACTGGATCGACGCGCGCACCGAGATGAAACTGCCGGACCGGTTGGCCGAGAACTTGGAACTGTGGCAACACCGTTTGCCCATGGACCACGATATCGAGTTTGCCACGCTCTTTGACAGCCGTGTTTATCAGACCGTTCTTCTGGGCAAACAGGTCTATGATACGGGCTATGGTCCCGGTATCCGGGACCGTCTGCGGCCGTTGAAGAAACCGATTTGGTATCAGGGCATGAAGACTGCGAAAGCGGACCTTGCTCAGATACTCAAAATGATGCCGGACCACAAAACGCTGCTGCGCGATATACGCGGAGAGCTAGAGCAGCCAGCCTTTGGTATGGCGGCCGCAATGCAGCCGACAGTGGCAATGCCGGGCGCAGCACCGGCACCTGTTGCGATCCAGAACATGCCCAACTTCGCAGAGATTCAAAGTGGCGAAAAGGATCTGCAACTGTTCTAGAGGTTCTTAGCAATCCACTTGTTTAGCGGCGGTGACAGGTGTCGCCTGCACCGCGCGCTGATCAAGGGACCGCACAGAAGAGGCTGAAAGAGCTGAGCTAGAGCGCGGGTCCTTCGCGCAGCTTGTCCTGTTCGGACGGAGTCGGGGTGTGATTGAACACGAATGCAGTGCGGCAGGCTTCTTCGCCGCCCAGCTCCTCGATCTTCTTGCGCTGATCTGCAAAGGCGCGGGCGTTGACCTCTTCGGGGTCGCAGATTTCGCGTAGGCGCCGTTCACCTTCAATCAGTGCCGCCTGAACCTGTGGATCATTCACCCGATCCAGCGCGCGATTGACCTGTTCATGCGGATCAGATGCCAGATCGAACAACTGCGGCGGGTGGCCTACGTAATATACGTATTTCCAATTGCCCCATCGCACCATGAAGCTGCCGGTTTTTGATCCGCCATCATGATATTCGCTGAACCCGGTTCGGTCAGCATCGTCCGGCGCGTTGGCCAATCCAACCAGAGAGGTGCCGGGTTGATTGGCGTTTCCATCGTCATCTTTTACGCCGCAGACATCGCGGGCGGTGGCGGCTATGTCCGTCAGGTTGGTACATGTCGTAACCCGTCGCCCCGCCGGGATGCCCGGGCCAGCCGCAATCATCGGAACACCGGCGCTGGCCTCGTACATGACCTGCTTGGTCCAGAAACCCTGATCGCCCATCATGTCACCATGATCTGACACATAGACCACAACGGTATTGTCTGCCTGACCACTATCGGACAGGGCTTTTAGGATGCGCCCAACGCAATCATCCATCAGGGAGGTCAGGCCGTAGTAGGCTGCCTTCGCCTCTCGCATCTTCTGCTCATCAAAGTAGTCGTTGTAGTTGAAGAACGATGCGATGTTGCGCAGCTCCTCATGATTGGGCAGCCCTTCACCGTAGCCGACCGGCAGATCCATTTTGGCCGGATCATAGAGATCGTACCATTCCTTGGGGCAGGTCAGGGGATAATGCGGACTGACCAAGGACACGAAGGCGGCCCAAGGTTGGTCTTGTCGCGCCGGATCATTGAGCCAGGTCTCGGACGCCGCAGTGATATCCAGATCATAGTCGGTATATGTGCTGGAGCCTACGCCTACATCGCCCGCAAGTTCCGCGGCCGAATCGTATTCAGGTGGGTTTTCACGAAGCAGACCGACCGCCCAGCCGACACCGCCAACTACGTGCATCGGCAGGATTTCCTGCGAGAAACCGTTGTCGTCCTCGGCGGACCGGAAGTGCAGCTTTCCGATCGAAACCACCTCTCGTCCGGCGTCCCTCAGCTGGCGCATCCAGCTCCGCGGCTGTCCGGTATAGGGCGTTGCGCTATCCCAGTTTCCTGTCTTGTGAACCCAGTCACCAGTCGCGAGTGCCGCCCGCGTGGGGACGCACATGGGCGAGGGCGTGTAGGCGGAGTCGAACATAGTGCCTCGTGCGGCCAGAGCGTCCAGATTTGGTGTTTTGACTATCGGATGGCCGGCGCAGCCCATGGCGTCTTTACGGTGTTCGTCTGAAATGATCACAAGAAAGTTGGGTTGCTGGCTCATAAGGTCCTCCGCTTTTGGCAAAGATGCGTTTTGCAGCTGCCTTGTGCTTTTCGAAACGCGACATTCCTCACCGGAAACGGCCGGTTTGGACAGTCTGCCTGAACGCGATCGCGCAATCCTAGTTTCAGCGGGATGCGCGAATTTGGGCTCCCAAGGGGTGATCAGGCTGATCGGCAGGATAACGCCAGAGATGCCCCGGGCCTTGCATAACAGGGCTTTGCTCTTGCACCTGCCGGGGAATCCGCCTATACGCGCGCTGTCGATACAAGGGCGGTCAACGTCCGGATGACGTTTCTGAGCAGGGCCGGGTAACCTCGGCCCTTTGTGTTTGTTTGCTCAGCGGCGCACCGGATCACGCCTGAAGACATCATGAAACAAGACCGGCGGAGACAACCGCTCGGCCAGCAAAAACGTACTGTAAAGGAATATGACGCCACATGGCTAACGCATCCATGGAGGAATTCGAAGCCCTCCTGAATGAAAGCTTCGAAATGGACACACCCGAAGAGGGTTCTGTTGTCAAAGGCAAGGTTCTGGCGATCGAAGCCGGCCAAGCCATCATCGACGTAGGCTACAAAATGGAAGGCCGCGTTGATCTGAAAGAATTCGCAAATCCCGGCGAAGCCCCTGAAATTGCTGTTGGTGACGAGGTAGAAGTTTACCTGCGCGCCGCAGAAAACGCCCGTGGCGAAGCCGTCATCTCGCGCGAGATGGCCCGCCGTGAAGAGGCATGGGACCGTCTGGAAAAAGCATATGCCGACGACCAGCGCGTCGAAGGTGCAATCTTTGGCCGCGTCAAAGGTGGTTTCACTGTCGATCTGGGTGGCGCAGTTGCGTTCCTGCCCGGCTCGCAGGTTGACGTTCGCCCCGTGCGCGACGCTGGCCCTCTGATGGGTCTGAAGCAGCCGTTCCAGATCCTGAAAATGGACCGCCGCCGTGGCAACATCGTTGTTTCGCGTCGCGCAATCCTGGAAGAATCGCGTGCCGAACAGCGTGCCGAAGTTATCGGCAACCTGTCCGAAGGTCAGACCGTCGAGGGTGTTGTCAAGAACATCACTGAGTACGGTGCATTCGTTGACCTGGGCGGCGTTGACGGCCTGCTGCACGTTACCGACATGGCATGGCGCCGTGTGAACCACCCGTCCGAGATCCTGACGATCGGCGAAACCATCAAGGTTCAGGTCATCAAGATTAACAAAGAGACCCACCGCATCAGCCTGGGCATGAAGCAGCTGCAGGAAGATCCGTGGGATCTGGTTGCTGCGAAATACCCGCTGGGCTCGGTCCATCAGGGTCGCGTCACCAACATCACCGACTACGGTGCGTTCGTCGAGCTGGAAGCCGGTGTCGAAGGTCTGGTGCACGTGTCCGAGATGTCCTGGACCAAGAAAAACGTCCACCCCGGCAAGATCGTTTCGACCAGCCAGGAAGTCGACGTCATGGTTCTGGAAATCGACGGCGCCAAGCGTCGCGTGTCTCTAGGCCTGAAGCAGACTCAGCGCAACCCATGGGAAGTGTTTGCAGAAACACACCCCGAGGGCACCGAGGTCGAAGGCGAAGTCAAGAACATCACCGAATTCGGTCTGTTCATTGGCCTCGAAGGCGACATCGACGGTATGGTTCACCTGTCGGACCTGTCCTGGGACGAGCGTGGCGAGGATGCGATCCAGAACTACCGCAAAGGCGACATGGTTTCGGCCGTTGTCTCGGAAGTTGACGTCGAGAAAGAGCGTATCTCGCTGTCGATCAAAGCCCTGGGCGGTGACAAGTTCGCCGAAGCCGTGGGCGGCGTGAAGCGTGGCTCGGTCATCACCGTTGAAGTCACCGCGATCGAAGATGGCGGCATCGAGGTCGAATACGAAGGCATGAAGTCTTTCATCCGTCGTTCGGACCTGTCGCGTGACCGTGCCGAACAGCGCCCCGAGCGTTTCTCGGTCGGTGACAAGGTCGACGTTCGCGTCACCAATGTCGACAGCAAGACCCGTCGTCTGGGCCTGTCGATCAAGGCACGCGAGATCGCCGAAGAGAAAGAGGCCGTGGAACAGTACGGTTCTTCCGACTCGGGCGCGTCGCTGGGCGATATCCTGGGTGCAGCGCTGAAATCCGGCGACTAATCCGGGGCACATCCCAAAGTGAAATTACGGCCTCGCACCATGGTGCGGGGCCGTTTTTGTTGCGAATCAATGTGTTCCAAATTCCAGCGTTGAATTTGAATATGTACACGCATTAAGTGTCCAAACCGGGGTTCAACCCCAAAAATTATCGAAGTTTCCCAAAAAAGGGGACCCGGACACACAGAGTTTACGTTCCCCCCCACGGCGTTTTTTCCTATACTGACCAGACCAGTAGACGACGTAACACGGTGACCTGGGAGGGTAGCACGCATGATCCGTTCAGAACTGATTCAGAAAATCGCCGACGAGAACCCGCATCTTTATCAGCGCGATGTCGAGCGGATCGTGAATACCGTTTTCGAGGAAGTAACCGATGCAATGGCGCGCGGTGATCGGGTTGAACTGCGCGGCTTTGGCGCATTTTCCGTGAAAAAGCGGGATGCCCGGGTGGGCCGCAACCCAAGAACCGGCGAAACTGTGCAGGTCGAGGAAAAATGTGTACCGTTTTTCAAAACAGGTAAGTTGCTACGGGACCGTTTGAACGGTAAAGCGTGATCTCATGATGCGCTACATTCGCTATGCTTTTCTCGCGATCCTCGGGATCGTTCTGGTTTCGGTTTCACTGGCCAATCGCCAGATAGTTGAACTGAAACTGATGCCCGATGCTCTGTCCGAGCTATTAGGCTTTAATCCATCCACCTCTCTGCCGCTGTTTTTGGTGGTGCTGGGGGGCGTGGTTGCCGGATTGGTGATCGGATTTCTTTGGGAATGGCTGCGCGAACATAAGCATCGTCGCGACGCCACCGCCAAAACCAGCGAAGTGCGCAAGCTTGAGCGTGAGGTCAAGAAGCTCAAGAAAAAGCAGAATCAGGGACAGGATGATGTTCTCGCCCTACTGGACGAGGCAAGCTGAGGCCCTCTGATGTCGGACAATGTGAGCGTAAAGATCTGCGGATTGACCGCACCGGAACACGTGCGCGCTGCAGCTGATGCTGGTGCACGTTATGTTGGGTTTGTGTTCTTTCCCAAGTCTCCCCGACATCTGGAGATCTCCAAAGCGGCAGAGCTTGCACATCTGGTTCCGGCCGGGGTTGCAAAAGTCGCGCTCACCGTAAACGCGACAGATGAGGACTTGGACCAGATTTTGGCGACCGTTCCGCTGGACATGCTGCAACTGCATGGCAAGGAAAGCCCGGATCGCGTTTCCGAAGTCCGGGACCGATTTGGTCTGCCGGTGATGAAAGCTGTAGGGGTGGCCGAGGCAGAAGATCTGGCTGCCATAGACCTTTATTCCGAGGTCGCGGATCAATTGTTGATCGACGCCAAACCACCGAGGCATTCAGAGTTGCCGGGTGGCAATGGGCTGGCTTTTGACTGGCGTTTGCTGGCCGGGCGAAAGTACTGGAGCCGACCTTGGATGCTTGCTGGTGGTCTGACGTCCGATAACGTGGCCGAAGCGATCCGCATGACCGGGGCGCGACAGGTTGATGTCTCTTCAGGTGTTGAAAGCGCACCGGGGATCAAGGATCCGATCCGTATCAGAGACTTCATCGACGCGGCAAAGTGATCTGACCAATACCATGCTGCGTATCACTGGTCGGGGAGGATTAGTGATGCTGGCTGCGATTGGTGGAGTTTCCTTAAAACACTGGTACAACGCGCCCGAGTTCTTTTGGCGTGCAGGTCGTGCGTTGCAACAGGCAAGGGGCGATGCGCTTTGCCTTCATGCCTCGGTCTTCCCCCATAACGGGCTCTATTTTTCTTACAGTGTCTGGCAGGATATCGAGGCCATGCTGACCTTTTCACAGTCTGGTCCCCATCGCCGGGTGCTGCAGGTGACAACGCGTCTGGCCAGCACTTACAGGTTTTGTCATTTCTCCTGTATCGCCGTGCCGTCTCAAGAGCAGGCCTTGCGTATCTGGAGTGAGCGGGGTCTAGCCGCGAAATGATGCGTTTTGCCATGGCAAATCCTGCCGCCACCTCCTATGAACAACGGGCACGACGATGGAGACACCCATGGCCAATGATCTTTTCAACTCCTTCATGTCCGGTCCTGATGAGCAGGGCCGTTTTGGCATCTTCGGCGGACGGTTTGTCAGCGAAACGCTGATGCCACTGATCCTGTCGCTGGAAGAAGAATACGAGAAAGCCAAGGATGATCCGACATTCTGGGCCGAGATGGATGATCTCTGGGCGAATTACGTCGGTCGCCCGTCGCCGCTGTATTACGCTGAACGCCTGACCGAGCATCTGGGCGGCGCCAAAGTCTATATGAAGCGGGATGAGCTGAACCACACTGGTGCTCACAAGATCAACAACGTACTGGGCCAGATCATTCTGGCGCGCCGTATGGGTAAGACCCGGATTATCGCTGAGACCGGTGCAGGCCAGCACGGCGTGGCAACGGCCACTGTCTGTGCCAAGTTTGGCCTGAAATGCGTAGTCTACATGGGTGCACATGACGTTCAACGTCAGGCCCCGAACGTGTTCCGTATGCGTCTGCTAGGGGCCGAGGTCGTGCCGGTGACATCTGGTCGAGGCACGCTGAAAGACGCGATGAATGACGCGTTGCGCGACTGGGTAACCAATGTTCGTGACACGTTTTATTGCATCGGCACCGTGGCTGGCCCGCATCCCTATCCCGCGATGGTTCGCGACTTCCAGTCGATCATCGGTAAAGAAGCCAAGCAACAGATGCAGAAGGCCGAAGGCCGTCTGCCCGACACCATCATTGCCGCGATCGGCGGTGGTTCGAACGCGATGGGCCTGTTCTTCCCGTTCCTCGACGATAAAGAGGTCAACATCATCGGCGTCGAGGCAGGTGGTCGCGGTGTGAACGAAAAGATGGAGCATTGTGCGTCGCTGACAGGTGGCCGCCCGGGCGTTCTGCACGGCAATCGCACCTATTTGCTGCAGGATGATGATGGTCAGATCCTCGAGGGCTATTCGATTTCAGCAGGCCTGGACTATCCGGGTATCGGCCCGGAGCATTCGTGGCTGCATGAAGTGGGTCGTGCGCAGTATGTATCGATCACCGACAAAGAGGCGCTTGAGGCGTTCCAGCTGTGCTGCGCGACCGAAGGTATCATTCCGGCGCTCGAACCCAGCCACGCTTTGGCTCATGTGATGAAGATTGCACCTGATCTGCCCAAGGATCACATCATCTGCATGAACATGTGTGGCCGGGGTGACAAAGACATCTTCACCGTCGCCAAGCACCTGGGCTTTGACATGTCCGATACCGAAGGTCGCGACGCGGACTGAGCCTGCGCGAAGACTGTTCGCCCTAACCGAATTGTGTCAGGTTGCGCTTATGCGCAACCTGTCCTCACCAATAAGTACAAAGCAGCTCGATCAGAAATACGACGCTGCCGCCCCTGGCTGGGCGGACAAGATGCGTTTGCTTGGCTACTTTGATGCCTATCTGGGGTTTCTTTCAGCGGATCCATCCATGGAAATGGGTGGTAATGCGCTGGACGTCGGATGCGGAACCGGAGCGTTTGCCGAAGCGCGCGCAGTCGTGCAGCCCAAGGGGCGCATCACACTGCTGGAGCCGTCGGTGAAGATGCTTCAGCAAGCCAAACATGCTTTGTCTGCCCGTGGCATTGACGCCAACACATCGCATTCCAGGCTAGAGGATTTTCAGGCCAGCAAGCCTTTTGACTGTGTCATGGCGGCACATGTTCTGGAGCATTGCACTAACCCCGTGGCTGCACTGCGACAGATGCGAAATCTGGCAGAGCCGGGCGCCACACTGTGGCTGGTGGTCAGCAAACCTCATTGGTGCAATGCCATCATCTGGTTTCAGTGGCGGCATCGGTCTTACCGTCCAGAAGCGGTGGCGGAAATGTTGGAGAAGGCGGGATGGCAGCTGACGGCTGAACACTGTTTTCCAGCCGGTCCTCCATCGCGTACATCGCGTGGATATAGGGCTCAAGCAGTCTGACCCAAAACGGAGTCAGTGGCGCGTTTCGGAAGGCTGTAGATCGCATGGCTGCTTGCCAGTTCATTGGCAATAGGGGCAGCTAGGAAGTGATGCTGCCCGCTATAACTCATGCGGCTGGGTGTTAACCCTCTTGCAGGACGGTTTCAAACCCTTCGAACTGCGGCGGCCCCATCAACGCAGACTGGGTGTTGCTGTTCCCTGCATTCTTATGGGCATCGCGAAATTGCTCAGACTTGGTCCAGGCTTCGAAATCCTCGCGCCGATCCCAGATCACATGGCTTGAATACAGGCGATATCCATCCCCTTCCGGCCCTTTCAGCAGTCGAAATTCCCGGAAGCCGGGCAGTTCGTTCAGCCGGCTCTGACGTGATTTCCAGACTGTTTCGAAATCTGTTTCACTACCCAGCCGGACTTTGAACCGGTTCATCGCGATAAAGCTCATAGCTTACCTCATTCGTTTGTGGTGCAGCGCTGGCTTAACGATGGTCTGGCTCGCCTTTTGATAGGGGTGGAGTAATACGTCGTGATCAACCCGTCTGCACGGCATGTTGCCGCAGAATATTCAGGGGTACGATCTCCAGAGCCCTCTGGTGGGTCGCCTCCATATGGACTTTTGGGGCGCATCCTTCGTCATGGGCTTGGAGGAATCGGCCGGCGCACAGGCACCAGCTATCACCGGGTTTGAGGCCGGAAAAATCGAACTCGGGCCGAGGAGTGCTCAGGTCATTACCGACATACTTGGAATAGGCCAGAAACTCGGCTGTCATAACAGCGCAAACCGTGTGGCTGCCCTGATCCTCGGGGCAGGTATTGCAGGCGCCATCACGAAAGAACCCGGTCAGTGGGTCGCGTGAACAGGGGGCCAGTACGCCCCCCAGCACATTGATGCTGTCTTGCTTTTGCATGAGAGCACCTTACAGGCTTTGAGCGATCTTGCGGAACATTTCGATATTTTGCTCGTTGATGCCGGGCTCACGGAACTTTCGATCCGCACCAGTCGACACTATCAGGACGCCGCGCGGCTGATCGAAGTAGATATATTGGCCATAGACACCACGCGCCAGAAACTCACCTTCATGCGCGCCAAGCGGGATCCACCATTGGTAACCATATCCGATTTTCCCCTGAGCAGTCGGTGCACTGGGCTGGGTGGATTCCGCGATCCAATCAGCAGGCACCAATTGCTGACCATCATGCACCCCATTTTGCAGGATCATCTGGCCGAAACGCGCGAAATCACGGGTGGTGAAGTTCAGCCCCCCCAGGACAAAGGCAACGCCGGCCCCGTCAGTGATGTAATATCCATCGCGTTCCAGCCCCAAAGGTTGCACGATTTTCTCTGTCATCAACTCGGATACGCTGCGGCCTGTGGCCCCGCGGATCACCATGCCGATCACATGGGTGTCGATTGAGACGTATTGCCAGGTCTCTCCAGGTGTCGTGAAGCTTTCTTCCAGCGAAGCTGCGAAATCATCCAGCTCTCCACCAAGGGCAACGACACGGCCCATCCGGTTGATGTCTGAGTTGTAGTCCAGATAGTCTTCATCGAAGGTCACACCGCTGGCCATGTTCAGGACGTTTCGGATCGTTGCGTCCTGATAGGCACTGCCTTCAAGTTTAGGCGCATACTTGGTCACCGGGTCATCCAGCGAAGCGATGGCGCCTTCTTCCATCAGAATGCCAAACAATGCCGACAGATAGCTTTTGGCGACCGACCACGAAATCCTTCGGTCATCAGCCCCGGTCCCAAGGTAATACTCTTCGAACCGGATCTGACCGTCCTGCATCACCAGCAACGAGGTGACCGCGCGATCTTCGATCCATTGATCCGTCCCCTCGGGCAGGTCGAATCCGCTTCCGTAAGGGAGCTCCGAGGTCGGTCCATCCCCACGGGGCAGATCAATTGTCAGAAAGGCCTCGTTCATATGCGAAAAATTGTGAACGATCTTGTCCTCGGAGAACAAAGAGTTCACGGCCATCAGCCGCTGAATCTCTTCACGTTTCCAGATCCCTACAACAACTGCTGCCAGTACAAAGACCAATACAATACGCAGCAGCCACTTAAAAAATGTTCGCATCTGTCGCCTCCCTATATGGGCGACATTGGAGCGTGACGTGACCCGTTCCGCAATTGATACGTTACGGAAACCTGTGGTCAGATTATTTAAACTTGTCCAACAGCTTTTGCATTGCCGAGCGATTATCAGGTTTTGGTTCCGGCTCTGCCACGGCTTTTGCCGCTGGCTGAGGTTTGGCTGGTGACTTTGAAGAACGAGCGGGGGCTGTTCGCAAGGCAACTGCGTTCATGAATTTACCGCCTTCACCATCGGCCAGCTGACCCGCGCCATCCGAAACGCCGCGCAAAACATCGTCCAGCCAGTCCGCGTCAGATTTGGCAAAATCGCTCAGGACATAGGGTGAGACCATTTCTTTGCGCCCCGGATGTCCGATACCCAAACGCACCCGATCATAAGCGGCACCGATGTGATCATGGATCGAGCGCAGCCCATTGTGGCCCGCATGGCCACCACCGGCTTTAACACGCACCTTGCCCGGTGCCAGATCGAGTTCGTCGTGAAATACAGTCACATCGGTCGAGTCGAGTTTGTAAAACCTCGTCGCTTCGCCCACGGACTGGCCCGAGCGATTCATGAAGGTTTGCGGCTTGATAAGCAGCACTTTCTCAGTGCCCAACCGACCCTCGGAAATTTCGGCCTGAAACTTGGATTTCCACGGGCCGAACCCATGATCGTCGGCTATCCTGTCCAGCGCCATGAAGCCGATATTGTGCCGGTTCCGGGCATACTTCTGACCCGGATTTCCCAGTCCGACAAACAGTTTCATGGCTCTGCTCCGCACTTCCTTGTTCGCTTTGCGCCCTCATGCCCCGAATTGGATCGGAAATCCAGCCCGGGCAGGGTGCAAAGCAGGGGTCTCAGCCTTCGGGCGTGTACCAGATTGGCGAAGTATAGGCGCGTTCGGTCGTCGTCATCGGCACGTTCGAATCCATCTGAACGTTGAACCGTTTGGCCTCGTAAGCCGTCCAGCGCGGTGTCGGTATTTCGATGACGCGGACGTAGTAGAACGCCCGTTGCGACGGATCGAAGTCGGGATCCTGCCAATACGTGATCAGTTCTGGTGCACCTATTGTGTTGGTCCAAGTGGCGTTTTCCACGTCGACGGTGTTGCCGACCGAGGGCAGCTTGCCGTCTGCTCCGGGTGTGCGATCACCACCCCACGCCACGTCATAGACCTTTTCGCCGCGCGTCCCGTCGGCGTTCAACCAACCTTTGATGACCTGAACGCGGTCAAGGTTCCCGCTGTAGGGGTCTTTCAGCGCTGCAATCAGGAAGTTTGGCGCACCGTCACTTGGGTTTTTTGGCAGGTCCGATCCCATCGGAACACCCTTGGCATAGCCGATATCGGCCGGCAGTCGGGACAGCGCATCCTCTTCGGCAAAGTCCCAGCCTCCGAAGAACCGTACAAGGATGCGAGAGCCGGTAGTGCCGTAGACTTCGCGCCGCTCCAGCGCATCAAAGATAGCTTCACGCGTGTTTTCTACGGCCCAAACCGCCGCGTAGCCTCCTGAGGCCTGTTTCCATCCATAAATCGAGAACTCGGGGTCCGGCGCCTCGATCACCAGATGCTCCCACCGGTTTGGTTCAGGTTCAACGCCGGAATGCTTGCCAAAGAAGTTTTCTTCTTCCACAGCAGCCATACCCGTATGTGCATCGGTCGAGCCAATCTGACCGACCTTGTAGGGATTGATGCCCAGCTGCTCTTCCAGCATCAGCCCGGTTTTGTAGGCCTCGCGAGAGTATTCGTACTGCAGCATGTCCTGAGTTTTGGCCTCGGTACCGTTCAGGTTCGACGCATCCCAGGTGTCGAAATCAGCGAACTCGTCGTCTGGGCTCAGGAATGGATGCGCCTCACTGTCACCTTTGATCTGGGTTGTTTCGATGACCGGTTCGAACCGGGCACGCAAACGCGCGTTTTCTTCTGTCAGCGGGGTTCCGTCGAAATTCGACACTGAAAACAGCCGCCCATTGGACAGGTTGCCGTTATGCGGAATTGCTAAAACATCGCCACCGGTTCGATCTTCGTAGTCAGCCAGATGCGCCCAGAGATCTTCGGGGTTTTTGCTGTCGAATTGCGAGAACGGCAGCACCTGATTGGCCATGGTCGCGCCATCCCTGAAGATCACGTTGCGGTGGATGTTGTCTCCACCCTCGGACGTCCATTCGTACCCGATCAGCGCTGTAAATACGCCCGGCTCGTTATAGTGATCTGCGAGCGCCGTATAGTTTTGCCAGGCATCCTTGATCGCTCTGGGGTTATCTATCGGCGGTTCATCACCTGACAGTGAGGCGACAATTTCCATTGCGGTCGCAAAGACCAGATCGGAATCGTTGCTGGTCAGCGCATCGTACCAGGCTTTGCCCTGTGGCGTGGACAGGACATTCTGATCGCCTCCAAGCAACTGCGGCATCAATCCGTACATCTCGGCGTGATCCGAGATGACCAGCCAATCCAGCGGTCGTGACAGTTTCGCCTGAAGCCCGTGCGTCGTGGTGACCTCGTGACCATGCGCAAAGCGGAAGGCATCTTCCTGACTTAGCCGCGTCATCGTTCCAGCGTCTACAGATACTTCAGTGTGGAGATGGGTATCACCCCACAGAGGCTGCGTCGGGAAATTTCGGCCCGCATAGGGTGAGAAATGATCCGAAGTGAACCGTTCAGCGACATCGTCCTTGCTGGGCAAAGTGTCCTGTACCTGCGCGTACGCTGCGCAGCTGCAAGCAATTCCGCCAATCGTTGAAATCAAGGTTGCTGAAAATCTGTAACGCTTGGTCATCATTGCAGGCTCCGTTGAACTGATCGCTGGCAAGTGACCCTGAACTGAGGTCACTGGCGACGAGCCTAGCATAGTTTGCCTTCAAATTCTAAAATTCGCATTTTGCAAAACGAAAACGAGGCTCCGATGGAACCCCGTTTCAAAATCAGAACAGTCGAAACTGAACTTATTCTTCAGCTTCCTGACCGACGACTTCTACTTCGTCTGCGGCCACTTCTGCTTCATCACCTTCTTCGTCGTCGCTGGTCGACAGACCGGTCGGTGCCGAAACGTTCGCGATCACGAAGTCACGGTCGATGGTCGGCTTGGTGCCTGCGGGCAGGTCAACCGACGAAATGGTGACAACGTCGTTGATATTCATTCCGGTCACGTCGACAACGATCTTCTCAGGAATGTCACCTGCGGTGCACATCAGTTCGACTTCCGGGCGGACAACGGTCAGAACGCCACCCTTCTTGATGCCGGGAGCTGCATCTTCGTTGATGAACTCAACGGGGATGAACAGCGCGATCTTGGTGGTACGACGCAGGCGCATCAGGTCCAGGTGGGTCGGCAGGTCTTTGACAACGTCACGCTGAACGTCGCGGCAGATGACGCGAACGTCTTCGTGGCCTTCGACTTTCAGGTTCCACAGGGTCGACTTGAACCGGCCTGCTTTCAGGCGCTTGAACAGGACGTTGAACGGGATCTGGATCGGCAGCGGCTCTTTGTCACCACCAAAAACAATGCCCGGAACCATGCCGTCGCGGCGTGCCTGACGAGCGGCGCCCTTGCCTGTCCCCGTCCGTTCCAGAGCTACGAGATCAGGAATCTCTCCAGCCATGATAATTCTCCAATGTTAGGGCGGGCATCCTCCAAGGCTGTATGCCCGCGTGAAGGCTGCCGTTTAAACCGGATTGACGAGGTTGAAAAGGCCTAAAATGCTATGGTTTTGGCTGGACGAGCGCAATTGGCTGTGTCAGCGGTAGCATATGCGAATTAAGGACGATCTGTACGCGTCACGACGGGCGCTGGCCGGTTTTGTCGTGATTGGGTTGGGCTGGGCAAGTTTCTCGGCCCAGATGCCTGTGATCAAGGCGCAGGTGGACGTAAGCGATGGGTTCTGGGGAACCCTGGTTCTTATGGGGTCGACAGGGGCCTTGATGGCGATGTGGCTGGCCCCTCTGGTCTATCGGGTGTTGGGGGCATGGGCGATGATCGCCGGTGCCTTCGTGATGGCAAGTGGCTTTGTGCTGGTCGGAATGGCACATGGGCCGTTCGTTCTGGGCCTTGCGCTGTTCCTTGCCGCGGGTGGGTCAGGTGTGGCGGACGTGTTGGCCAACGCCGAGGTCAGCGAGGCTGAGGCTGAGACAGGTCGGAGCCTGATGAACCTGAATCACGGATGCTTTTCGTTATTCTATGCCTTCGCCGCTGTTTGCGTAGGTGCAGCGCGAGGCGCTGGATTAGGGCCGGTGATGATATTCACTGGGACCGCGTTGGCGATCGCGATCCTCGCGATCTGGATGAAACTGCCAGATCGTCAAGAGCATGATGATGACCCTGCCGAAGCGAAAGGTATGCCCTATGGGCTTGTCTGGGTCGGTGGATTGGTTGTGTTGTCCGCATTTCTGGGTGAGGCCGCTTCGGAAGGGTGGTCGGCCCTGCATGTGGAGCGCACATTGGGTGGTGGCCCCGCCGAGGGTGCGATGGGCCCGGCGCTTCTGGCCGCAGGTATGGCTGTCGGTCGGCTTGGTGGTCACGTGATCGGGGCCGGTTGGCCGCCAATACGAACGATGATAATCGCCTCGTGTATTGCTGGGTCTGGATTGGCGCTGTCAGGGATCGCGCCAGATATTCCAGTCGCCTATGCGGGTTTCTTGCTGGGCGGGCTGGGAGTTTCTGTTGTAGGCCCCTTGGCCCTGGGCCTTGTCGGTCAGGCAGTGCCGGGGCATTTGCGATTGGCTGCGATTTCGCAAGCCGCAGCTCTGGGCTATGCGGCGTTTTTCCTAGGGCCAGTCTTGATGGGCTACGTGGCAGAAGGTTTCGGATTGCGGGTTTCGTTTTATGTAATCGCCGCGGTGATGTTTATTGTCGCTGCAGTGCTTGTTCCATTATGGGCGCGACTGTTGGCAGGGCAGCGCGCAGGTCGGCACATCCGTTCCTGAAACTGAAGCGTGCCGACCAAGAGTGGGCTACATTATTCCTGCCAGCGACCTTCAAAGTCTTCGGGGACAAGCAGATTGTGGCGCCCCAGATCGCTGACATTCCGCTCTCCGCAGAGCGCCATGGTGGTATCCAGCTCTTTCTGGATAACCTCCAGCGCTGTGGTCACGCCTTTTTGCCCCATCGCGCCAAGCCCATAAACAAAGGCGCGCCCGATATAGGTGCCCTTGGCCCCCAGAGCGAGAGCCTTGAGGACGTCCTGTCCAGAGCGTATGCCGCTGTCGAGATGTACTTCAACGTCACCGCCTACAGCGTCCATGATCTGGGGCAGCATGCGGATCGAACTCAGCGCGCCGTCCAACTGCCGACCGCCATGGTTGGAGACGACAATCGCGTCTGCGCCAAGTTTGGCTGCCATTTTGGCATCTTCGGCATCCAGAATGCCTTTGAGGATGACCTTGCCACCCCATTGCTCCATCAGCTTTTCGATCTTGTTCCAATCGAGGCTTGGATCAAACTGTTCAGCAGTCCAGGCACCCAGCGAAGATGCGTCTGAAATGCCTTCGACGTGACCGACGATATTGCCGAATTCACGTCGCTTGGCCCCTATCATCTCGATACCCCATGCCCATTTGGTCATCAGGTTGGCGATGGTCTTCGCAGTCAGCTTTGGTGGAGCGGACAATCCGTTTTTAAGGTCTTTGTGGCGTTGGCCAAGAATCTGCAGATCCAGCGTAATCACCAGCGCAGAACATTTTGCATCCTTGGCGCGCTGGATCAGGCGGCTGACATAATCCTCGTCTTTCATTGTGTAGAGCTGGAACCAGAACGGTGCGCTGGTGTGTTCCGCCACATCTTCGATCGAGTTGATCGACATGGTGGACAACGTGAACGGAACGCCGAATTCCTCAGCTGCTTTTGCGGCTTTCATTTCCCCATCTGCGTGCTGCATGCCGGTCAGGCCCACAGGTGCCAGGGCCACGGGCATCGATACATCCTGACCAATCATTTGCGACGCTGTTGATCGGCCTGCCATATCAACGGCGACCCGTTGGCGCAGGCGGATATCTTCGAAATCCGAGCTGTTCTCACGAAATGTCTGTTCGGTCCAGCTGCCGCTTTCAGCATAGTCGTAGAACATGCGAGGCACACGGCGTTCGTAGATACGCTTCAGGTCTTCGATGTTGGTGATAACGGGCATAAAATCAGACCTCGGGGAGTTTTGGTTAGGTTTTCTTACCAATTCAGGGGTGCGATCGCAATGATCTAGCTTGTCGCAGTATTCAGTCATTGCAATTCAACAAAAAACCGCCGCAGAATTGGGTTCTGCGGCGGTTAATCGATTTGAACTGTTTAGCTTTGTATCAGGCGCTGTGTGCACCATCTGAAAGCGATTTTACAAACTCAAGCACTTCGCCAACGGGTTTGCCCGCGCCAATCTGGCTGACGATTGCAGAACCCACGACTGCGCCGTCAGATACACTTGCGATATTGCGGGACTTCTCTGGCGTGTTGATCCCGAACCCGACAATTACTGGCAGATCGGTTGCTGCTTTGATGCGTGCGACTTCCGGTCCGACATCAGTTGCTTGCGCTTCGGCTGCGCCCGTGATCCCGGTGATAGATACGTAATAAACAAAGCCCGAGGTGTTCTGCAGAACGCGTGGCAGGCGCTTGTCATCGGTGGTCGGAGTGGCCAGACGGATAAAGTTCAGGCCTGCGGCCTGAGCAGGCAGGCACAGCTCTTCATCTTCTTCGGGCGGCAGATCCACAACGATCAGCCCGTCGATGCCTGCATCTTTTGCGTCGACCAGAAACTTATCGACGCCACGGCTGTAGATCGGGTTGTAATACCCCATAAGAACAATCGGCGTGGTGTCATCGGTTTCCCGAAACGCCTTTGCCAGATCCAGCGTACGCTGCAGGGTCATGCCGCTGTCCAGCGCCCGCTGTCCGGCAGCCTGAATTGTCGGTCCGTCCGCCATCGGGTCGGTGAAGGGCAGACCCAGCTCAATTACATCCACACCCGCGCCGGGAAGACCTTTGACCACCTCAAGAGAGGTTTCATAGTCGGGATCCCCTGCCATGACATAGGCGACAAAGGCTTTTTTCCCTTCGGCTTTCAGGGCGGCAAACTTGGCGTCGATACGGGTCATCGGATGTCCTTGCGATCAGGTTTCGACCTGATGTGCAGAAACTTTGCCCGAAAATCAATCCCGCTCCTGATCGGATAAGTCAGAAGCCGTAGTGATACCGAACCAGAAGTGAGTTGACGCCCGGGTTATCATCCTGCGTGCTGGCGTTTGATTTATGGGTAATAGCCATCGAAATCTTGTTGCCGCTGTTCAGTGTATAACCGACGCCGAACAGGCTGCGGATCTGAAAGCTGCCACCCAGATCATTCAGAGCGTTTGACTCGTCATAGTAACCGGGCATGACGCTGCCTTCGAGGAACCAGCGGTCAGCAAAGGTATAGATTCCGATCAGGCCAACACCGACATGTGTATCGCCGTCCTTGTCGACCGAAAGCGCACCGCCCCATGTGGCGCTGAAGCGGGTGGCTTGGTGAAAGGGCCTGTGCTGATACTCAAGCGAGAAAATCGCCTGATCAACTGATTGGCTGTCGGAGTAGTCCGCATATCCGGCGCCAAAGATTAACGACTGGGCCTGCGCCGCCGATGCAGCGGCCAAAATCGCAACAGAAACGAGTAAAGATCTCATGATGGGGCTTCGCTAATTGTTTGTTCGCAAATCGTTAGGTGGTCATCCTAGGGATCAAATTTCAATGTGCGCAACTGCGCAGGGCGACAACAATTTTGTGATGTTGCCAATTGATCCTAGTTCTGCAGGTCGTTTGTCTGGCTTGCGCATCGATGCTGACCTGCATAGAAGCAGCCGTCGAATGGCTTCAGGAGACCGTTATGGGCTTTAAAATGGGAATCGTGGGTTTGCCGAATGTAGGCAAGTCGACCCTCTTCAATGCGTTGACCAAAACCGCAGCCGCACAGGCGGCGAACTTCCCGTTCTGCACCATCGAACCCAATGTGGGTGATGTGGCTGTGCCCGATGATCGTCTGGATAAACTGGCGGCCATTGCCAGCTCAAAACAGATCATCCCGACCCGGATGACATTCGTGGATATTGCGGGCCTTGTGAAGGGTGCGTCCAAGGGCGAGGGGCTGGGCAACCAGTTTCTGGCTAACATCCGCGAAACCGACGCCATTGCCCACGTCTTGCGTTGCTTCGAAGACGGCGACGTAACCCACGTGGACGGCCGCGTCGATCCCGTGGCCGATGCCGACACGATCGAGACCGAACTGATGCTGGCCGATCTGGAAAGCATCGAAAAGCGCCGCGCCAATCTGGTGCGTAAGCTGAAGGGCAACGACAAAGAGGCCCAGCAACAGGACCGTCTGCTGGCCGAAGCGCAAGCGATGCTGGAAAACGGCAAGCCCGCGCGTCTGGTCGAAGTGTCGGACGAAGACGCCAAGGCCTGGAAAATGTTGCAGCTGCTGACCACCAAACCGGTCCTCTACGTCTGCAACGTTTCCGAAGAGGAAGCAGCAGACGGCAACGAGTATTCTACCAAGGTTGCCGAGATGGCTGCGGCACAAGGCAACTCTCACGTCATCATCAGCGCCAAGATCGAAGAAGAGATCAGCCTGTTGGAAGATGACGAGGCGCAGATGTTCCTTGAGGAGATGGGTCTGGAAGAGCCCGGTCTCGATCGTCTGATCCGCGCCGGTTATGACTTGCTGAAACTGGAAACCTATTTCACCGTTGGCCCCAAAGAGGCCCGCGCCTGGACCATCCGTACCGGTACCGCTGCACCGCAGGCGGCGGGTGTGATTCACGGTGACTTCGAAAAGGGTTTCATCCGCGCCGAGACCATCGCCTATGACGACTACATCGCCGCAAACGGTGAGCAGGGTGCGAAAGAGGCTGGCAAGATGCGCGCCGAAGGTAAGGGCTACATCGTCAAGGATGGCGATGTGATGCACTTCCTGTTTAACACCTGATTAGTGCTGAATTGCCCGGCCTACTGGCAGGCCGGGCGCATTGTATTCGTGGCTCTTAGATTTCCAAACCAAGCTGCTGTCGCTGCGTGAAGAAATCCCACACAACCCAGCTTTCTGCTATCTGGCCATTAGCAAACCGGTCGATCTGAATGCCGGTCCAGTCAACCGACCGCCCAGTAGCGGGCAGCCCGAGATAAGTGCCATTCTGAGTTCCGTAAAAGCGCCAGTGGGTGGATACGCGGTCGCCTTCGGCGGTTTGCCCCAAAATCTCAACCTTCAGGTCTGGAAAGGCCTTATGGTTCTCTTCGACAATACTGACCCAGGTGGTCAGGTCGATGCTGCCGGTGCCTCCGGTAGCCAAGGGGGCCTGATGGTTCTGATAGCCATCAGCGAATATCGATTCATCAATCGTGGAATCTGCGGCCCACATTTCGAGGACCTGTCGGGACAGGTTTTTTGCTGTTGAAATGTCGTTCTCCTGTGCCATGGCACCTCCTACTGCCGAAAATACAAGCGATACTGTCAGTATCCAGATATGCGCGACCAAGCCGATTTGCTGTCTCACCATTGAAATCCTCCGCCCATCATCTCGACTCTGTTTCACGATAGCGCGCTGTTCGTGAAAGAAGAAAGCGCATTTCACAGCCCAACTTCATAGTCGGACTACAACTATAGCTTTCACCGCGTCGCAAACGCGTTACTGTGCATCTGGTCAGATTTGGGACAACGCCGAATGATCGAAATCCGCGATTTGCAATTGCTCAGCGCTTTGGCGCGGCATCGACACTTTGCCAAGGCGGCCGAGGAGTGCGGGATATCGCAGCCTGCCTTTTCCATGCGCATTCGCAACCTTGAGGATCGGCTGGGCGTCTCCATCGTCCGTCGCGCCAATCGGTTTCAGGGTCTGACTGAGGAAGGCGAGATGATCGTCCAGCGGGCACGTCGTATACTGGATGATACCAAGGCGCTGGAACAGCAGGTGCTGGCTGCAAAGGGCGAGATTACTGGTACTCTGATCCTCGGTGTGATCCCAACTGCAATTGCATTTACCGGACGGCTCACCAAGCGATTGCGGCAGGCGCACCCGCGTATTGTGACGCGCATCGAGACGATGTCCGCTTCTGCCATCCAGCATCGGTTGGACGAGGGGAGTCTGGATGCAGGCGTGACCTATGGAGACAGTATTGGGACTGATCTTCGTCAGGTGCAGCCGCTCTACGAAGAGACGTACGTATTGCTCGTACCGACGCATATGACAGATGAAACCGGGCCGGTTCCCTGGGCGCGTGTGGCCGAGTTTCCGTTGAGCCTGCTAGAGCCTCAGATGCAGAACCGGCGCATTCTCGATCGAATCTTTGCTGATCAGGGGCTGCATCCCGATGTTGTTGCCGAAACCAGCGGATTTACAGCGTCTATGGTCATGGCGCGCGAAGGGTTGGCGGCAACTGTTGTACCCCGTGTACTGGTTCGTGCGCTGGGCGATCTGAAGGGGACGAAGGTGCTGCCTCTGGTCGATCCTGTTGTAAGTAAACCAATTTGTCTGGCCACGCTGACGCGGGATCCGGAATTGCCAACTGTCGAGGCTTTGCGCGCTGTGGTGACGTCTTTACGGTGATAACCTGTCGTTATCGTGCGATTGAGATTTGCGATTTGACGATATGCTACTCTGATGAGAGACGGATGTCTCATACGGAGGAAAGCATGGCACCACTGGATACCAAGCCATCCGACGCAAAGGGCGTTTGGAAGTCAGGTAAAGGCAAAGGGCGGCACACGCCCAAAGGCCGACAGTTTACGGATGAAGCACAGGCCGAAATTGCGCGCCTGTTGGGCGATCGCCCGCGCCGCCGCGACCTGCTGATCGAGTTCCTGCATTTGATTCAGGATGAACATGGCCATATCAGCGCCGATCACATTGCCGCTCTGGCTGTTGAGATGCGGATCGGGCAGGCCGAGATTTACGAAACTGCGACCTTCTATGCCCATTTCGATGTGGTCAAAGAGGATGAAACGCCCCCTCCGGCGTTGACAATCCGTGTCTGCGATTCCCTGTCCTGCGAAATGGCTGGTGCTCAGCAGTTGCAGAAGGCGCTGGAAGATGGGCTTGATCCTTCCGAAGTTCGTGTGCTGCGCGCGCCGTGTATGGGCCGTTGTGACACCGCTCCGGTGCTTGAGATCGGTCACAACCACATCGACCATGCGACACCGGAAAAAGTGCAGGCTGCCATTGCTGCCGATGACACCCATGCTCATCTACCCGATTACGAAACCTTTGCGGCCTATGAGGCTGATGGCGGCTATGCCAAGCTGAAAGAACTGCGCGACCGTGGCGACTGGGAAAAGGTACAGGAAGATGTCCTGTCCTCGGGCTTGCGCGGTCTGGGCGGTGCTGGTTTCCCGTCCGGCAAGAAGTGGGGCTTTGTTCGCATGAACGAAGGTCTGCGCTATCTGGCCGTGAACGGCGATGAGGGCGAGCCCGGTACATTCAAGGATCGCTACTATCTGGAGCGTACGCCGCATGTCTTTCTTGAGGGCATGCTGATCGCTGCCTGGGCGGTCGAGGCACAAACCTGCTTCATCTACATGCGCGACGAATATCCAGCCGTTCTGGAAATTCTTCGTCGTGAGATTGCCGCTCTGGAAGAGGCCGGAATCGTTGAGCCAGGCTACATCGACCTGCGCCGAGGTGCCGGTGCTTATATCTGCGGTGAAGAATCCGCGATGATCGAGTCGATTGAGGGCAAAAAAGGTCTGCCGCGTCACCGTCCTCCGTTCGTGGCGCAAGTTGGGGTGTTTAACCGCCCAACGCTCGTGCACAATGTTGAGACACTCTATTGGGTCTCGAAGATCTGCCGCGAAGGGCCGCAGCTTCTTAATTCTGTTGAAAAGAATGGCCGCAAGGGTCTGCGCAGTTACTCGGTTTCAGGCCGTGTGGCGAAGCCCGGTGTTTACCTGCTGCCAGCAGGGTCGACCATTCTTGACGTGATTGATGCCGCCGGCGGCATGGCCGAAGGTCATGTGTTCAAGGCGTATCAACCGGGCGGGCCGTCGTCAGGTCTTCTCCCCTCCAGCATCGACGACGTCCCGCTCGACTTTGACACACTGCAGCCGTTGGGCACCTTCATCGGGTCCGCCGCCGTGGTGGTTCTGTCCGATCAGGATACCGCACGCGACGCGGCGCTGAACATGCTGCGCTTTTTCGAAGATGAAAGCTGCGGCCAGTGCACGCCCTGCCGGGCGGGTTGCGAAAAGGCGGTAAAGCTGATGCAGGCCGACAAGTGGGATCAGGACCTACTGGAGGACCTGTGTCAGGTCATGGGCGATGCCTCGATCTGCGGTCTGGGGCAGGCGGCCCCGAACCCGATCCGCCTGGTCATGAAACACTTCGCAGACGAAATCTGAGGGAGACAGAGCCATGCTTGATGCAAGCCCAACCAAGACCGTCACCTTCAATCTGAACGGCGAAGACGTTACCGTCCCCGAGGGCTGGACCATCTGGGAAGCCGCCAAGGGGCAGGGGTTCACTATCCCGCACCTGTGCCACAAGCCACAGCCGGGCTATCGCCCCGACGGCAACTGCCGCGCCTGTATGGTCGAGGTGGAAGGCGAGCGCACTCTGGTCGCCTCGTGTATCCGTCCTGCAGCCGAGGGAATGGTCGTCAAGACTGACAGTGACCGCGCCGAGAAATCACGCGCCATGGTCATGGAACTGCTGGTTGCCGACCAGCCCGAGGAAGCGCACGATAAATCGAGTCACTTCTGGGATATGGCCGAGCTGAATGATGTCAGCGAAAGCCGTTTTCCGGCGAAAGAGGCCGACAAAATCCCGCTGCTGGATGACAGCCACGTGGCGATGCGCGTCAATCTGGACGCCTGTATCAACTGCAACCTCTGCGTCCGGGCATGCCGTGAAGTGCAGGTCAATGACGTGATCGGCATGGCCGGTCGCGGACATACCGCGCAGGTGGTGTTCGACCAGAACGACCCGATGGGCGCATCGACCTGTGTGGCGTGTGGCGAATGCGTTCAGGCCTGCCCAACCGGGGCGCTGATGCCTGCCACCGTGCTGGACGACCAGCAGAAGGGTGACAGCAAGGACTACGATAGCGAAACCGAAAGCGTCTGCCCGTTCTGCGGTGTGGGCTGTAAGGTCTCGCTGAAAGTCAAAGACGGCAAGGTCAAGTATGTCGAGGGCATCAATGGCCCTGCGAACGAAGGTCGCCTGTGTGTCAAAGGTCGCTTTGGCTTTGATTATATCCATCACCCGCACCGCCTGACCAAGCCGTTGATCCGGCGTGAGGATGCGCCTGAGAAGGGCCTGAACGTCGATCCGGGCAATCTGTCGACCCACTTCCGCGAAGCAACGTGGGAAGAGGCGATGGATCTGGCCGCCACCAAACTGAAAGCTCTACGCGCCGAAGATCCGCGTTCGGTTGCAGGCTTTGGTTCGGCCAAATGCACCAACGAAGAAGCCTATCTGTTCCAGAAGTTCATTCGTCAAGGCTTCAAGCACAACAACGTCGACCACTGCACGCGTCTGTGTCACGCCTCTTCCGTTGCGGCGTTGATCGAAAACGTTGGTTCAGGTGCGGTGACCGCGACCTTCAATGAGGTCGAAAACTCGGACGTGGTGATCATCATCGGGGCCAACCCGATCGAGAACCACCCGGTTGCGGCGACCTACTTCAAGCAGTTCACCAAACGTGGTGGCAAGCTGATCGTGATGGACCCGCGCGGCGTTGGCATGCGCAAGTTCGCAGACGAGATGCTGCAGTTCCGTCCGGGTGCTGATGTCTCGATGCTCAATGCGATCATGAACGTGATCGTCGAAGAGGAACTGTACGACAGCCAGTACATCCACCGCTGGACCGAAAACTGGGAAGCCGAGAAAGAGCACCTGCGTCAGTTCACGCCCGAGGCGATGGCGCCGATTTGTGGCATCGAACCGGATCAGTTGCGCCGTGTCGCGCGCACCTTTGCGCAGGCCAAGGCCGGCCTGATCTTCTGGGGTATGGGGGTTAGCCAGCACATCCACGGAACGGACAACTCGCGCTGCTTGATCAGTCTCGCGTTGATGACCGGCAATGTCGGTAAGCCCGGTGCCGGTCTGCACCCGCTGCGTGGTCAGAACAACGTGCAGGGCGCGTCTGATGCGGGCCTGATCCCGATGTTCCTGCCGGACTATCAGTCGGTCACCGATGACAGTATCCGCGCGAAGTTCAACAACGTGTGGGACTCAGATGATTTCTCGAACGAGAAGGGCCTGACAGTCACCGAGATCATCGACCAAGCCTATGCGGGCAACATCAAGGGCATGTACATTCAGGGTGAAAACCCGGCCATGTCCGACCCAGATGTTGGCCACGCGCGTGATGCGCTGGCCAAGCTGGAGCTGATGATCGTGCAGGATATCTTCCTGACCGAAACAGCGAACTACGCCGACATCATCCTGCCGGCCTCGGCGCTGTATGAAAAGAACGGCACCGTGTCGAACACCAACCGTCAGGTGCAGCGGGTGCGGCCCGCCGTGGCACCTCCGGGTGAGGCACGTGAGGATTGGAAGATCACAGTCGAACTGGCACAGCGGATCGGTCTGAACTGGGATTACACCGATGTGTCTCAGGTCTTTGACGAGATGAAGCTGACGATGAACTCGCTCGACAACATCACTTGGGATCGTCTGAAGACCGAAACCATCACCTACCCCTCGCTCAGCGAGACTGACCCGGGGCAGGCGATTGTGTTTGGTAATGGCTTCCCGCGTGCTGACGGCAAGGCCCGGTTCACTCCGGCCAGCGTCATCCCACCGGATGAGGCACCGGATGAGGAATATCCGATGATCGCCACCACGGGTCGTCAGCTGGAGCATTGGCATACGGGTTCGATGACCCGCCGGTCGAATGTTCTGGACGCTGTTGAGCCGGAAGCGAACTGTTCGATGAACCCGCGAACGCTGAAACTGATGGGGATCGAAGCGGGTGAAATGATCCGTCTGACGACCCGCCGCGGCTCAATCGAGATCATGGTGCGGGCTGACCGAGCCATTGCCGAGGATATGGTGTTCATCCCGTTTGCCTATGTTGAAGCAGCGGCGAACATCCTGACAAACTCGGCCATCGACCCCTATGGTAAAATCCCCGAGTTCAAGTTCTCGGCGATCCGGGTTGAGAAGATCAAAGACGCCATCGCGGCGGAGTAATACCACTACCACTCACGAAGCAGGATCAGGCGGCCCGAAAGGGTCGCCTTTTTCACTTCTTGACAGTCGCTTACGCGCAGCCAACCCTTAGGTCGAGTGCAGCCGGGGAGGAATTCATGCCGCGCCGTTTTGTCGATCTGTCCGTACCTCTGGAAACCGGTATCGTATCGGACCCGCCGATCATGTTGCCGGAAATTGAGTACATGAGCCATGCCCAGACTGCAGAGCAGGTCATGTCATTCTTTCCAGGATTGAAAAAAGAAGACCTGCCCGGTGGGGAAGGTTGGGCCATTGAACGGCTTCAGATCGCGACACATAACGGAACCCATCTGGATGCGCCGTATCACCATCATTCGACAATGAACAAAGGCGAGCGTGCGATCACAATCGACGAAGTCCCATTAGAATGGTGCATGAACCCCGGCGTAAAGCTGGATTTCCGCCAATTCGATGATGGCTATGTCGCCACCGCAGCCGACATCGAAGCCGAACTGAAACGCATCGGTCACGAGTTGCAGCCGCTTGACATCGTTGTAGTCAATACTGCTGCCGGGACACGCTATGGCGAGGTTGACTATCTGATGAAAGGCTGCGGGATCGGGCGCGAGGCGACGCTCTATCTGACAGAGCGTGGGGTACGTGTAACCGGCACCGATGCCTGGAGCTGGGACGCCCCGTTTCCTTTGACCGCGCAGGAATATGCAGAAACGCATGACCCCTCGATCATCTGGGAGGGACACCGCGCCTCGATGGATATCGGGTATTGCCACATCGAAAAGCTGACCAATCTGGAAGACCTGCCACCAACAGGGTTCGAGATTTCTTGTTTCCCTTTCAAGATCAAAGGTGCTTCTGCCGGGTTTGTACGGGCCGTGGCTATTTTTGAGGAATAGGTCTCTTTTCATGTGATTAGGTGTCTGATGCGTCCAATTTGGTCAGCGTACCGAACAACGTTGCGACCCAGATAGCGACGCAGGTTTTCGCGACGGGCGCTCTGCTGCATCATGAGTGCATGAACACACGGAGGAAGATGTACGTGTCATCAGCTGAAACGACAGGAGCGGGATACGACGGGCCCTATCCCGCGCCGATCGAAGTTCATGGTTTTACCGCAAAACCAGAGTGGATCGACTACAACGGCCATATGAATGTCGGCTACTACGGGGTCGCCTTTGACAACGCGCTCGAGGTATTCATGGTTGACCATCTGGGGCTGGGTGAAGTGCAGGTGGCTCAGTCCGGGCAGGGCCCATACATCATCCAGTCGCATCTGCATTTTGTCCGAGAGGTCTTGGAAGGTGAGGCGTTTTATATCCGAGTTCGCCTGCTGGATGCCGATCACAAGCGCGGGCACTACTTCGCTGAGATGTTGACTGAGTCCGATCACAGCCTGTGTGCAACGCAGGAAGCGTTGTTTATGAATGTCTGCCACGAAACGGGGCGCTCCATACCTTATCCCGACTGGGCCGCTGCTCGACTTGCGCAAATGGTGCAGGATCACAGCGAACTAGAGCCGGTATCCCAGATCGGCCAACCAATCGGCATTCGCCGGAAATAGGTGAGCTTAGCGCCCAATCGCATAGGCCTGCATCAGGCGCGGAGTCGCTGCGGCATGCAGCAGGCCGTCAGGCTGTCGGCGCGCCGCCGTCAATCTGCCCACAGTCCAGGGCTCTGCCTGTTCGATTTTGTGGCCGCGGGCCTGAAGGTTAGCGATCGCTTCGGGCCCAAATCCCGGCTCGATCATCAAATGCCCGGGCCTTGTTTCGCGAGGATAGAACGAACTTTGGAAGTGAGCTGTATGGAACAGCGGTGCATCAATAGCTTCCTGAAGGTTCATGCCATGATGAACCAGTCTTAGCAGATAGATGAGCTGCCACTGATCCTGTTGGTCGCCACCGGGTGTGCCAAAGGCAAGTTCGCTGCCATCAGGTGCACGTGCCATGCTGGGCGACAGGGTCGTACGCGGGCGTCGGCCGGGGGCTAGTGAGGTTGGCAATCCCTCCTCAAGCCAGAACATCTGAGCGCGAGTGTTGAGCGGCATTCCTAGCCCGGGAACAACTGGAGAAGATTGCAGCCACCCGCCCGAAGGTGTGGCGGATACCATGTTGCCCCAGCGGTCGATCACGTCCAGATGTACCGTATCGCCGCGCTTTTCAGTCAGATGCGCCATGGTAGGCTCACCCGCGCCGATCTGATCTGTCGGCTGATAGGCTTCTGACGCATGGGCAAGCGCCGCATCGACCCAATGCTCATATCCGGGAAGACGACCCGGTCTTTGATCGGTTGATGCAGAAGCACTGATCAAAGCGCGGCGCGCATCGGCATATTCTGCTGACAGAAGTGTATCGATGGGAATGCCTACCTGTGTCGGGTCCCCGTAGTAAGCCTCACGGTCGGCAAAGCTGAGCTTCATTGCTTCAGTCACGAGATGGACAAACTCGACATCATCTGCGGCGTTCAGATCGAACCCGGCCAGCAGATTGAGCGATTGCAACAGCGTGGGTCCTTGGGTCCAGGGGCCCCCCTTCCAGACAGTCCAATCGTGAT
>NZ_SMMF01000960.1:189444-216887 GCF_009711355.1 Roseibium sp. RKSG952
TTGAAATTGGGGGCTCATAACCGGCCTGCCAATCGGCCATGTCCTGCCCAGTCAGAACGCCTTTGTGCCGCTGGCCCGACGCATCCATAACGCAGGCGTCGCGTAGAAAATGGTCGATGGCCTCGGCAATGAACCCGCGATAGAAAACCTGTCGCGCCTTTTCGATTTGTGCGGTTCTATCGCCAGCCGTTTCCGCTTCGTTCAGCAGCCGCTGCCAGGTTGCAGCAAGCTGCGCATTTCGCATCAACGCCCCAGCGAGCGGAGCCGAACCGCCCGGTACCCACGTATCATAGGAAGTCGGCCATTCTTCGTGAAAGAACTCAGCCAAACCGGCAATCGTATTGGCAACACGGGGCAGGGCCGGATGTCCAAACTCGGCATAGTGGATGGCTGGTTCCAGTATGTCTCGCAGAGGCAGTGAACCATGATCACGCAGCGTGATCATCCACGCATCAAAGGCGCCGGGAATAACGGTGGCCAAAAGCCCCGTGCCAGGTATGCGCTGTAAACCCTGATCCCGATAATGCGCGATCGTGGCCCCGGCAGGCGCCGTGCCTTGTCCGCAGACCATGGTTGGTGTTTCCGAGCCCGCAGGTTTGAACAGCATTGGCATATCGCCAAGCGGGCCGTTCAGATGTGGCTCGACCACATGCAGGACAAACCCCATGGCAGCGGCGGCATCAAAGGCGTTGCCGCCTTGTTCAAGGATCTTCATGCCGACGGCAGATGCAATCCAGTGCGTGCTTGTCGCGACACCGAATGTACCGGCGATTTCGGGGCGTGTGGTAAAGGTCATAATGGCTCGGCTGCTGTTTCAAGCCGATCCTGCATGCCCCTGACAGAGGGTCAAGTCACCGCTGCGAGAGGCGTTCAGTAGTCGCGTTCAAAAAAGATGCCAATGCCGGTTTCTCCACGTCCGTCTACTGTGCCACGCACCGTGAAACTGTCCGTGACATCGAGGTTCAGGTTCACCTCGGTGTCGCCCTCGGTATTCACAGTGAAATCGGTGTAGAGATTGTCACTCAGATACGCGCCGGCGCCCAGACGGCCAGCGCCGCCTTCGGTTGCGCCAATATCGATCGTATCGACACCGGTTGCGTCCCTCAGTCCTTTGGTCGCGTCCCCGCCTGCGCCGCTCAGCTGCGCCAGAGAAGCTGCCATCTGGGCGATGACGAATGGGGAGAGCTCTGAGAAACGATTACCGAACAACAGCATCGCCAGCGCTTCTTCTGCCGGGCGTTCCGGATCTGAGAAGACGTCAACTTCGGGTGAATCCAGCGGGCCGGCGATTTCGATTGTGGCAGTGCCATCAGACGTACTGGTCGAAGATTCGAATTCGATATAGGGCGTCAGGTCGCCTTGCAGCGTGACGATGCCTTTGGTCAGAGCCAGTCGGCGTCCAAGAATGTCAATGTTACCCCGGATCAGTTCGATCTGCCCTGATGGAACGACAGCGGCCGTTGTCCCTCCGATCTGGATGCGGCCGCCGAGTTCAGCGTTTACACCGCGACCGCGTACAAAGACTGCTTTGGGAGCTGACAGGCCAATGTCCAGAGAGATACGCGAGTTGCTTTTTTGGGCGCCTTCCACTTCGACCAGTCCGGCTCGTTCCCGGGTGACATAGCTGGCACTACTTTCGTTCAGGTGTTTGATCTCGGGGATCGGTGCCGCGCCGACGGCCCCGGTAGCCGCTGCGAGGTTAATATTGGTTTCGCCGAAGTTGATCTGCCCGGCGAGCGAGCTGTTCCCCGCCAGTGCCCCCGTCAACGCAATTTGGCCGTTCAGGATAGTTTCGTACAGCAACTGATCTGTCAGTACGAGATTGTTGAGCGCCGTTGTGATCTGCGCATTGAAGGGTGGTTTGAGATCTACAGGACCACTGACCGTAAAGTTCCCTCCGGCACGGACCCCACCCTGCAGCGAAATCGTGGCCCGGCTTTGCGCCAGATCGACCGATCCTCCGATGCCGGTAAAGGTCAGGCCGACATCCGGGATTGCCATCGAGGTGCCCGAAGTGGTGACCGACCCGCTCAGCGCATCCAGCGACGGTTTACCTTTCAGCGCCAGATTGAACTGAGCGGTTCCATCGATCTTGTTGGGGGTGATGAAGATATTCGCAATACCGATATTCACGCTGCCCTGAGCGGTCAGGTCGGCCTCGGTTGTTGCCTCGTCAAAGGTGCCGGCCACTTTGCCATTGATGCCTGCCGGGCCTTCTGCGCTCGCATCGATCGTCCATTCACCGTTGTCGCGCTTGGCGCTGCCTTTGGCTGCAAGGCTGCCCGGGAATTCTGGTGCAAAACGTTCGATACGATTGAACTTCGCATCGAAGTCCAGATCGGCTGCGCCGTTGGTGTCGACTGTGCCGACTAGATTTGCATATGAGCTATCGGGCCCCTGAAGCCGTGCAGTGCCCTCTATCCCGGTGTCTGTCGGGGCCACGTTCCCATCCAGTTTCAGCGGTCCAGACAAAGTGGCTGACAGACGGCTGAGATCATCCAATGCAGCAGAGAAATTCAGTCCACCAGCGTCCCGATCCAGTTGACCCGACGCGTTGGCGGACAAGGCCGTTCCGCTGAGGCGGAAGTTTCGGATGTTCAGCCCCTGATCGTCATTCAATGCGTCTACTGTGAGTGTTGTGCGCCCCTGGATAAGAGAATCGACTGTATCGATGCCGGTTTTTATATCGTAGGCATCTACACTGCCCTGAATATCAAAGGTCTTGCTGCCCTTTGCACCTTTGCCTTTTGCATTCGCTTTGACCGATCCAGCCAGATCCCGACCGGCAAGACCAGAAAATACAGACAGATCAGGTGCGTTGACCTGCGCCTGCCCATCGACGGACAGGTTGCCAGTAAGGTCATCGATTGTGGCTGCAACACGCGCGGTCAGCGCTTTGCCATTGACGGTGGCATTTCGGATCACCACCTGATTGCCGGATTTGGCGCCGTCAAATTTTATGGTCGTGCGTCCGGTCAGCAGCGGGTCAAACTCTGTCATGCCGGTTTGGATGTTATCACCGGTTACGCTGGCCGTGCCGTCAAACTCGAGTGTCTGAACCGTTCCCTTGCCGTCTAGCTGCGCTTGCAATGCACCTGACAGTTCTCGCTGCGCGAGGCCTGAGAAGATCGACAAGTCGGTGGCGTTTACACTGGCTTGCCCGTCAATGGTCAGGTTCCCATCCGGGGTGGTGACATCTCCATTCGCCTGTGCATTGAGGGTTTCACCAGTGATGGTGAACTCCCGAATGGTTACACCGTCCGATCCGCGTTTGCCATCCAGTACGATGTCGGTTTCTCCGGCAATTACCGGATCAATGTCATCGCGACCGGTGGAAAGGTCGCGCCCGCTGACAACCAGTTTGCCGTCAAAACTGCCTTCCAGCGGCGATCCGTTGCCTTCAACCCGAGCCGAAGCGGATCCACCAAGGTCGAGTTTGGCGAGCTCGGAAAAGCGCGACAGGTCGGTCGCCTGCAACGAAGCTGAGCCATCGATCTGCAGACCGGTTGCGAGCCCACTGATCAGCGCATCGGCCCCAAGCTCATAGTCGCTGCCGATCAGTTCAAAACCCGACAGCCTAAGCGACTGATCGCTTCCATAGTCGAACTGACCATCCAGTGTGATGCGATCACCAATGGCGGTATTGAGCGCGGGATCGGCCATATCGATCCCGTCGAGTGCCGCCTGCAGGTCACCATCGACGCTCAGCCCGCTGCTCTGATCCAGGGTCCCCTGACCAGTAATGCGGGCATGGTTCAGACTGATCTGACGCGCGTTGACGTCGTCTGCTGTAACGCTCAGGTCCCAGAGATTGCCGTTCTTTGCGTCGAACAGCGCTGAAATCTGGGCTGCACCAATCGAAGTGTCACCACCGCTGACCGGCAAAACTACTTTGTCTCCATCAGGCGGCGTGATGCGGCCCTGCAATGCAGCCAATTGCAATTTGCCACCTGCTGCAAGACTGAGTTGGCTTTCCAGTTTCAGCGCCTGTGAGGTGACTTCGATATCCGAAATATCCAGCGCGCCATCGGAATGGGTTTGCCCATCGACGAACAAGCGTGTGTCTGTGCCAAAGAACGTATCCATGTTCTCAGCCAGAAACGGGGTCAGGTCGCCATTCAGATCGGCAGTGAAGGCGATGCCATCGGTGGATGTCTCATTTGTCTGGTCTGCACTGCGCAATCTAACCTGACCGAAGACCCGATCAACATTGTCGCTGCTCAATCCGATGTCGGCAGTAAAATCGGTGATCGGGCCCGATCCCTTGGCGGTCAACCCGATTGGCGGACTGTCGGGAATACCCAGCGCAGTCGAGATCAGGCCGCCAGACGCTTCGGCTACAGTCAGATCCAGATCGATCTGCCGCGTTTCATTCTGGAACCCGGCGGCTAGATTGATTGAATCTCCGGCTCGATCCAACCGGTTGATGGCTAGATTTGTATCCAGCGCGCCATCCGCGAGCGATAGATTGCCGTTCACCGCAAGCTCAGCGGCCACGCCGATCAACGGCTCGCCCAGCGAGACTTCGTCAATGCGTATCTCGCCAATTTCGATGGATACGGGGAGCTCGGGAAGCTGAAAGGGCTGGGTCTCTGCCGAGGTGGGTTCTGCCTCTTTTGTTGTCGTACCGGGTGCCCGGGCGACATCAATCTCTTCTGCGGTCAAAGCGTTTACCGAAAACCGGCCGCGTATAAGTGCCAGCCGGTTCCAGTCCAGCACCGCGTTTTTGACCGTTAGCCAGACGCCTTCGTCATCCGCGACCGTGATCTCTTCGATAGTTGCACGAGAACTCAGCGCGCCTTGCAGCCCGATAACCTTGATGTTCCGGTCTTCCCCGGACAGCGTGTCCTGCAGGAAGTTCTCGAGCATGCTGCCGCCGCCATCCTCCTGCGCCTGCACTGCAACAGGCGCTGCGACCATCATGGTTGTAAAGACCAGAGGATATGAAACGCGTCGCATCAAAAGGCTTGTCCGATCCCAAGATAGAATTGCAACCCATCGCCGGTATCGCCCTGAACGGGGTAGGCCAGATCAAACCGAAGCGGCCCGAAGCCGCCCAGATCATATCTGACGCCGATCCCCGCACCTGAATGGAATTCTGCGTCTGCGGTTACGAAGGACGAAGTATCGACCATACCGTAGTCGTAAAACCCAACCAGCGACAACTTTTCTGATACTTTGCCGCGCACTTCACCCGAGAAGCCAAGGAAAGACTTACCGCCCGCAACCCCTGTGCCAACAGGAATGCCCAGACTCTCATAGGGTTGACCGCGAACCGTTCCGGCCCCGCCCGAGAAGAACAGAAAGTCAGGTGTCACGCCATCTGCCGGAGGACCGATGACAGACCCGAGCTGTATGCGACCGGCCAGGACCAGTCGGCCAGAAGTGCGAAGATCCGTGTAGGCGCGACCGTCAAAGAATAGCCGCAGACCTGATTTGGTTCCTGAAACGCCAACGAAGGGCATGGCCTGGCTATCCAGATAAAAGCCGCGCGTAGCACTGACCTTGCTGTCGCGTTCATCCCATTCAGAACGGAACGGAACGATAAAGTATCGAAACTTGCGGCCATCACCATATGCGTCATCTGCGTTCGATACCGAGAAGCCAACGGCTGCTTCGGCATAAAGCCTGTCAGAGAAAGTGCGACGTGCACCATAAGCCAGCGAGGCTACGCTCACATTGTAATTCTCTGTGTTTCTGCGTTCCAGCAATGCGCTCCAGAAGGTGTTGTCATCCGGACCCAGACGATCGGGTTGATCAAGGCGCAGGCCGATGCGGCCATCGATATCTTCGGCCCCGCCTATGTTTCGGATGGCAGCTTCAAAGCGTAGCCGCTCGGCTCGTTTAAAAACGTTACGGTGGGTCCAGGTTGCTGTGACGTCGAGACCATCCCGGGATGCAAGCTCGACACCGAATGTCAGCCGACGTTTGGGCAGATCTTCGAATGTTGCATCAAAATCCAGCGTGCCATCTGGATTGGGTGTATCGCGTTCCTGAATCGAAACGACACTGAATGTTCCGGTGCGTCGCAACCGCGTGCCGACCTTTTGAATCTGTTGCGGTGAATAGACCTCGCCCGTCGGAAAACCGGCGATCTTTTCAATCGAACGGGTGCGGACATCCGTGTCGCCATGGATGAACATCTTGCCGAATGTCAGCCGACGTCCGGGATCAAGATCAATCTGGGCATCCAGACGTGCCTGAGCGTGGCGGGCGATGACCTTCTGGTCGGCCACATCGGCCTTTGCGTGCCCTGCATCCCGCCAGCCCTGAACTCCGGCCGAGGCAGCCTGTTGTATCGCACCGGTGGTTGCACGTTTTCCAGTGGCAAAATCAGCAGGCAGTTCGGTTTCGGGGGCCAGTGGTTGCACCACCGCGGTTCCGAAGTTGTATGGAGGCCCGGGATCAACAGTGATCGTGGCGCGGTTGATTTGCGCAGGCACGGTCAGAGAGCTAATGGTTGCAGCCTCTTGCCCATCCAGTTTTATGCTGACAACCGGGGCGAAATACCCCTCGTCATACATGATCTGAACGATCGTGCGGTAATCGGACAGGGCGGCAGACAGAATCTCCAGAGGCGTATCAAGCCCACGCGCTTCGGCAGTTGTAACCGAGGAGGTTTCCTTAAGGCGCTCAACCAGCTCCTTGGGGGCGCCGGGGGCCGTCAGTGTGGTTTCAAGTGCGAACAGAGCGGTTGGCGCCAAAGCCGTCAGAGTGCCCAAAAGCCAGCACCCCAGAATGCCTCGCGGCCTGCTTCTCTGCATCAGATGGCTCCAACTGCCCCTAGTCGAAATCACTCGCGCCGCATTGTGTCTTGCTGCAGCTCGTTAAATTCATGTTAGAGCATTTGAACCCGTTCAGGGAAAGGGGTTTAGTGCGCTGGCCGGTATTTTGACCTGAACTGTGGTCGCTTTACAGGCCCGCGTTTCTGAACCAGCGAATGATGGCTTCGCGATCTTCGGGTTCCATATAGGTCACGTTGGCAGGGGGCATTGCATGTGTAACGCCCGCCTGCAGATAGATTTGCTGCGCATTTCGTGAGATGTCGCCTTCGGTTTCCAGCAGAACGCCTTTGGGAGCCCATAGAATGCCTTCCCAAACCGGTTCGCGGGCGTGGCACATGGAACAGCGGCCCAGCACGATATCGTGCGCCTCTTCAAATCCGTCTGCGGCCGCGAATTTCTGTTCATAAGGCGTCAGCGGCTGTGCTTCGGCCTCTTCCAGCGGTTTGTACATGGGGGCAGTGGACAGCCACATGATCGCGATGAACAGCAGTGCGGTGACCAACCACGTCCATGTCGGGTCACCTGCACGTGCGTGCCGGGTGTTGAAGTAGTGCCGGATTGTGACACCCATCAGGAAGACCAGTGCCGCAATGATCCAGTTGTATTCGGTCGCGAATGCCAGTGGATAATGGTTCGACAGCATCAGGAACACGACCGGTAATGTCAGGTAGTTGTTGTGCGTTGATCGCAGCTTGGCGATCTTACCATATTTCGGGTCGGGCGTGCGGCCGTTTTTTAGGTCATCCACTACGATGCGCTGGTTCGGCATGATGATGAAGAACACGTTTGCAGTCATGATCGTGGCGGTGAAGGCACCAAGGTGCAGCATCATCGCGCGGCCGGTGAAGATCTGGTTGTATCCCCAACCCATCGCCACCAGCAGAACGAACAGCAACACCATCAACAGTGTCGGGCGCTCTCCCAGACCGGATTTGCAGAGGAAATCATAGACCAGCCAACCCACAGTCAGCGACGCAGCCGAGATCAGGATGCCCTGCCATAGGGCCAGATCGGCTTTCTGCGCGTCGATCAGATACAGCTCTCCGCCCACCCAATAAATGATCATCAGCAATCCGGCCCCGCTGAGCCAGGTCGCATAGCTTTCCCATTTGAACCAGGTCAGGTGGTCCGGCATCCGTTCGGGTGCCACAAGGTATTTCTGGATGTGATAGAAGCCACCACCGTGGACCTGCCATTCCTCCCCATCAGCGGGTCCGGGAATATCCCGGTTCAGGCCAAGATCCAGCGCGATGAAATAAAAGGATGATCCGATCCACGCGATGGCGGTAATCACGTGCAGCCAGCGCACAGCGAATGCCATCCAGTCCCAGAACACGGCGAAGTCGTACATGCAGATGTCTCCGATTGCTTGCGGCCACACTAGGCAAGCGGGCTTTTCTTCGGTATTCCCGTATATTGTCAAACTGTATCAAAAAAAACGAGAAGATGTCCTACCTCGATAACATCCGAACCTTTGTCAGGGTCTACGATCTGGGCAGCATGTCTGCAGCCGGGCGCGATTTGCGTATCTCACCTGCGGTAACTTCGGCGCGGATTTCGCAGCTGGAGGACCATCTGGGCGTGCGCCTGTTCCAGCGAACCACCCGGAACCTGACGCCAACCGAACAGGGGCGGGCCTTCTATCCCGGTGCTGTTGGGGTTCTGGATGCCGTAGACGAGGCCGAAGCACAGGTCGTACATCTGACCGAAGCGCCGCGGGGGTCATTGTTTGTCGCTGCACCTCTTGGGGTGGGGCGTCGATTACTTGCGCCGCATGTCCCTGACTTTCTTTCAGAATATCCTGAAATCGATGTCCGGCTGCGACTGACAGACCGATCAGTTGATCTGACGACCGAGGGTCTGGATCTGGCGTTTTTCATCGGACAGCCCGAGGACAGCACGTTGCGTATCCGCAAGATTGCGGACTGTCAGCGCGTGCTGTGCGCGGCACCAGACTATGTTGAACGTCGGGGTATGCCGGAAACAGGGGCAGACCTGATCTCGGATGGGCATGAGTGTCTGAACCTGCGCTTCCCCGGGGCAACCGAGTTTCAATGGCTGCTTGAAACGCCCGAAGGGCCAAAGCGGTTCGCAGTCTCGGGCCGCTTTGAATGTGATGACGGTGATGTGCTGACTGATTGGGCGCTGTCAGGGCAGGGCATCGCGATGAAACCGGTATTTGAGGTGGCTGATCATCTCAAGGCCGGACGCCTTGTGAAAGTAGCTGCACAAACGCCTCCGGTTCCGGTGCAGATGGCGTGTTTGTACACCCATCGCCGCCACCAGGACCCGAAGGCGCGTCTGTTCATGGACTTTATGATTTCGCACATTGCGAAAGTGGTTAAGAGCGCAGAAACCTGAGCGATCAGCTGCCGCGATAGGTTGAATATCCAAAGGGCGACAGCAGCAGGGGCACGTGATAATGCGCCTCTTCGTCTGACATGCCAAAGCGGATTGGGACCTGATCCAGGAACAGGGGGTCCTCTGCCGCTTGATCTGTCGCACGCAGATAATCACCGGCGAAAAAGATCAGTTCATAGGTGCCAGGCTTGAATTTCTCTTGCGGCAGGATCGGGCTATCTGTCCGGCCATCCGCGTTAGTTTCCATCTCGACCAGTTTCTTGTGCGAGTTGCCGGATACCCGATAAAGCGCGATCTTCAGGCCTTCTGCCGGGCAGCCGCGGGCCGTGTCCAATACATGGGTTGTCAGATAGCCTGCCACGGTCATCTCCTGTTATCCTGTCGATATTCCTGTCTGCCGCATGTCGCCAACCTTGGCAAACAGGTTTGGTTTGACACAGTCTCAATTGAATTCACAGACTTTGGGAACGCAGAAAGAAATGGAAACAGCGTTCGGATTGATTTGATAATCGTCTGCCGTTTTCTGCGCTATTGATTGAATATTGTAACCAGACGAAGACGGAACACAGCATGCAGCCCCCTCGTTACCCCCGTGATCTGATCGGATACGGAGCCAACCCGCCTGATGCGCAATGGCCCGGTGGCGCAAAGCTCGCTGTACAGATTGTACTGAACTACGAGGAAGGTGGTGAAAACTGCGTCCTGCATGGGGATGCCGCGTCCGAGGCGTTTCTGTCTGAGATCGTGGGCGCGGCGCAATGGCCGGGTCAGCGCCACTGGAACATGGAATCCATCTATGAATACGGCTCGCGTGCAGGGTTCTGGCGATTGCACCGGTTGATGAAGGACTTGCCGATCACTGTCTATGGTGTGGCGACAGCACTGGCGCGCTCACCCGATCAGGTTGCCGCGATGCAAGATGCAGGCTGGGAAATTGCCAGCCACGGGCTGAAATGGGTCGAACACAAAGACATGCCCGAAGACGAAGAGCGCGCACAGATTGCTGAGGCGATCCGCCTGCACACCGAAGTCGTGGGGGAACGCCCGCGTGGCTGGTACACAGGCCGCTGTTCAGAAAACACCGTTCGGCTGGTCGGTGAAGAAGGTGGGTTTGCCTATATTGCTGACACCTATGCTGATGATCTGCCTTATTGGTCGCAGTCAGATGGGCGCGATCAGCTGATCGTGCCTTATACACTGGACTGCAACGATATGCGCTTTGCAACGCCGCAGGGGTTCAATTCAGGCGATCAGTTCTATTCCTATCTCAAGGACAGCTTTGATGCGCTGTACGAAGAGGGCGAGGCGGGTGCACCCAAGATGTTGTCGATAGGCCTGCATTGCCGCCTGATCGGACGTCCCGGGCGTGTCATGGCCCTCAAGCGGTTCCTGGACTATGCGTGCGGCTTTTCTGATGTGTGGTTTGCGACGCGGTTGCAGATTGCCGAACATTGGGCCGAGGCCCATCCGCCACAGCATCATCCAAAACCCTCGCAGATGGGGCGAGAAGAGTTTGTGCAGACCTATGGCGGGATTTTCGAACATTCGGCATGGATTGCCGAGCGTGCCCATAACCTTGAACTTGGCCCTGCACATGACACGGCCGGAGGATTGCACAACGCTTTGACCCGCATGTTCCGCTCAGCTTCCGAAGCGGAGCGGTTGGGGGTGCTGACGGCGCACCCGGATCTGGCGGGTAAGCTGGCACAAGCCAAACGCCTGACCCAAGAAAGCACGTCTGAACAGGCTTCTGCCGGTTTGGATGCGCTGACCGATGAGGAACGAACCAGGTTCACCGAGCTGAACAGTCAATATACGAAAAAATTCGGTTTTCCTTTCATCATTGCTGTACGGGATCACGATAAGGCGTCGATCCTGCAGGCTTTCCACCGGCGGATCGACCACGATCGCACAACTGAATTTGCCGAAGCCTGCCGACAGGTTGAACGGATCGCCGAATTCCGTCTGCGGGATGTGCTGCCGTCATGAGCCGCCAGATCGTGATTGAGCCGATCTCGGCAGAGGCATTCGCTCCGTTTGGTGATGTTATCGACACATCCGGAGCACCCGATAAGATCATCAATCAGGGGCAATGTGGCCGATATCATGACCGGGCCGCACTTGATTTCTCGGACGGGCGCGCCGGTATCAGCCTATTCGACGCCAACCCACGGGAACTGCCCTATCAGTTGGAGATGGTTGAACGGCACCCCGATGGAAGTCAGGCGTTCATTCCGATGACGCACCAACCCTTTTTGGTCATCGTTGCGCTGGACGAAGGTGGCAAGCCGGGTCAGCCAAAGGCGTTTTCAACGCTGCCCGGGCAGGCGGTGAACTATCATCGCGGTACATGGCATGGTGTTCTGACGCCATTGCACGGACCCGGTCTGTTTGCTGTGGTCGACAGGATCGGCGCAGGAAGCAATCTCGAAGAATACTGGTTCGACACGCCTTATGAGGTCGTGCCGTAACCCAATGAAGCCGCGGGATAAGCGGCAATAACCCCGTGAAATCTGAACTGGGAGGACAGTACTCATGGCCGAAACTTCAATAGGAACACCCGAACAGCTTCGGGATCCAAACTATACACCGGCACTGCACAAGGCGATCCCGTTGGGTATCCAGCATGTGCTGGCGATGTTCGTCTCGAATGTTACGCCTGCCATTATCGTTGCAGGAGCGGCAGGCTTCGGGTTCGGATCGAATTCGCCCGATTTCCCTGAACTTTTGTATCTGATCCAGATGTCGATGCTGTTTGCGGGTATCGCAACGTTGTTGCAGACGATCACTCTGGGTCCAGTAGGGGCGGCCTTGCCCATCGTTCAGGGGACAAGCTTTGCCTTCTTGCCGATCATGATCCCGCTTGTGGCGGGTAAAGGCGTTGACGGACTTTCCGCGCTGTTCTGTGGCGTGATCGTCGGTGGAGTGTTTCACGCTTGTCTGGGGGCGGTGATCGGTAAAATCCGGTTCGCTTTGCCACCGCTTGTCACCGGCCTCGTTGTTACCATGATTGGTCTGGCGCTCGTCAAAGTCGGTATCCAGTATGCTGCAGGTGGAGTGCCAGCCATCGGAACGCCGGAATATGGCTCAATGTTGAACTGGTCCGCAGCAATGGTCGTTGTTGTCGTAACCCTTGCGCTGAAGTTCTTTACCCGGGGGATGCTCTCGGTATCGGCTGTTCTAATCGGTCTTGCGGTTGGTTATGCCTATGCGCTGATGGTGGGGATGGTTACCTTCGAGGCGATCGGCACAAGCTGGAGCCGTGCGTCGGCCTTTGCGCTGCCCGTTCCGTTCAAATACGGCTTTGAGTTCTCGTTTGCAGCGGTGATCGGTTTTTGTCTGATGGCGTTTGTCTCGGCGATTGAAACCGTAGGGGATGTGTCTGGAGTGACCAAAGGTGGTGCCGGGCGCGAAGCGACGGATAAAGAGATCGCAGGCGCCACCTACGCTGACGGTTTTGGTTCGGCACTTGCCGGTGTGTTCGGTGGATTGCCTAACACGTCCTTCAGTCAGAATGTCGGCCTGATTGCGATGACTGGCGTGATGAGCCGCCATGTCGTCACCATCGGTGCCTTGTTCCTGATCCTGTGCGGTCTGGTTCCCAAGGTTGGTGCAATCATCCGCACCGTCCCGATCGAAGTGCTGGGTGGCGGTGTAATCGTCATGTTCGGTATGGTTGTGGCGGCCGGTGTCTCGATGTTGTCCGATGTCGATTGGAACCGGCGCAACATGGTGATCTTTGCCATCTCGCTTTCCATCGGGTTTGGTCTTCAGCTTGAACCGGATGCGGTGCAGCACCTGCCGGATACGCTAGGCATTCTGATGAAAAGCGGCCTGTTACCTGCAGCGTTGATTGCCATCGTCCTCAACCTGATCCTGCCCGAGGAACTGGCCGAAGAGGCAACCGAAGAAGTGTCGGGCGGCATGGCTGGCCACGGGTCGGGAAGCCTGCCTGGCGAATAGTATCGGGATGAGAAATCAGATCGCAGCGCGAGCCAGCGCTGCGGTCTGATCAGGTATAAGCCATCAGACGGGCAACATCCAGCATGCGTGCGGAAAAGCCCCATTCATTGTCATACCAGCCAAACACGCGAACCTGGTTCTGGCCCACCATTCGGGTTTCCGGACCTGCAATGACCAGAGATTCTGGGCGCGCGCGCAGATCAGATGACACCAGCGGCAGATCAGTCCAGCCGAGCACAGGTGAACCCTCGACAGCATTGCGCAAGCTCGACAAGAATTCTTCAGCGCTCATGCTTTTCTCTAGCGTCACGATCAGATCCACTGCCGAAACACTGGCGGTTGGAACACGCACCGCTGCACCGGATATGCGACCCGCCAGATGCGGTAAAACCACATCGATCAGATGTGTTGCGCTTGAAGTCGTTGGGACCATGGACATGGCTCCGGCGCGTGAGCGGGCCAGATCCCCACGCGGGGCATCCACCATGGGCTGGCTGTTGGTGTAGCAGTGGATCGTGGTCATGTGACCCGATGCGATGCCACCCAGGCCATCCAGCAACTTGACCAGCGGCGCAAGCCCGTTGGTGGTGCATGAAGCGTTTGAGACGATCCGGGCGGTGCCCAGTTCATCTTCGTTGGCACCCAACACAATCGTTGTCTCAGCAGCGGGTGACGGGCCCGAGATCAGGACTTTGCTGGCACCCGCGCTCAACCCTCGGCGCGCGACATCGGAGCTTCGTGCAATTCCGGTGCAATCAAGCATCACATCGACGCCGGTCAGGTCCACTCGTGTCAGGTCGGAGCTGTGGGACATCGGAATGACATGGCCGTCAATCACAAGCGCCGCGTCACCTTCCAGCACCGTCCCGGGATATGGGCCAAATGTGCTGTCGTACTTGAACAGATATGCGCAGGTTTCCAGTGGTGCGATATCGTTGATCAACACCAGCTCGATGTCAGTTTCTTTTGGCAGGGCCAGAACCTGCCGCAGAATTGTGCGACCGATACGGCCGAATCCGTTGATTGCGAGTCTCATGCGCAAGCTATGGCAGGCCGCCGGGGCGACCTCAATGGCCGTTCTGACGCAGTGTCAGTTGCAGCTGACTTGCGAGAAGAACTGACCCGAGATGTTCTGATACATGCTGGGCACAATCGGTTTGCACCCGGTTGCTTTTTGGATCGCTGCAATCGCCTGAATTGTGCGCAGGCGTGGCGGCGGGCCAAAGGGATTCAGATTGTTGTTGTCGCGGGTTGCGCGATAGATGACAGGAGAATCCGACACCTGAGTAACAGCCCAGGTGCGGCTCATGACAAAGACGGATTTGGTCGTTTCCTTGGCTGCCACGGGTGCAGCGTCGACAGCTGCAAGCGTGGCAATCGCGGCAAGTGTCATCAAAGGTGTACGCAGTTTCATGGACCAATCTCCAATACTCGAAAAAGGAATTTAGAGTTATTTCAGCAAATTCCGGCGCTTATGTGAACCCCCGGACCGAAAAATGGCCCGAAACCGGGCCACTCTAAGTTATCGTGATGACAGGGACAGGGGCATGTGCCGATTTACGTCCTTATAGAGCAGATAGCGGAAACGCCCCGGACCCCCGGCATAGCAGGCTTGTGGGCAGAAGGCGCGCAACCACATGTAATCGCCTGCTTCCACCTCGACCCAATCCTGATTGAGCCGGTAAACTGCCTTGCCCTCCAGTACGTATAGACCGTGTTCCATGACATGGGTTTCGGCAAAGGGAATCACACCGCCCGGTTCGAAGGTCACGATGTTCACATGCATGTCGTGGCGCAGATCTTCTGGATCGGCAAAACGGGTGGTGGCCCAGCGCCCTTCGGTCCCTGGCATGGGAGTTGGGGCAATGTCCTGTTCATTGGTGATGATTGGATCAGGTGCGGGCAGGCCCGGCACCGCCTCGTAAGCCTTGCGAACCCAGTGGAATCGGGCAATTGCGTCAGACCGGTTGTGCAGGGTCCATTCGCTCCCTGCTGGAATATAGGCGTAACCGCCGGTTTCCAGTACATGTTCCGCTCCGGCAATTGTCAGTGACACCGTTCCTTCGACCACAAAGATCACGCCTTGCGCCATGGCATCGGTTTCTGGCTGATCGCTGCCGCCGCCCGGTTGAACTTCCATGATGTACTGAGAAAATGTTTCGGCAAATCCGCTTAGAGGACGGGACAGCACCCACAGGCGCGTACTCTCCCAAAAAGGCAGATAACTGGTCACGATATCACGCATCGTGCCTTTGGGGATCACTGCGTAAGCGTCGGTAAACATGGCGCGGTCAGTTAAAAGCTGTTCCTGTCCGGGATGTCCGCCATTTGGAGCATAGTAGTTTGGTTGTGCCATCGAGTGCCTCATCGTTTCAGAGGTACTATGAAGGTAACGATTGCCCTCTCCTAGCGCTGGTCATGCAATAGGTTTGTTCGGGATAATTTGAAGGTGCAGATCCGGGGCTTGGCCATGCCTTCGCAGAGGTATATCCTTGAAGGTAAATATATATCAGAAAAAGTGAGGCCAGCATGAAAGCCTGGGTTTCTTCCGCATTGATCGCGATGATGTTGTTGGGAACTGGGGCAGTGGCTCAGGCCAAGTCACTTTCCCGAATCATTGCAGAAATGGGCCTGAGCCCTGCGGATTTCGAAGTTCTCAACGCCGCGTCAAACTCGTTGCTGACCACGGGTACACCAAGAGTTGGTCAGGAGCGGTCGTGGGTGAACGATCAGACCGGATCAAAAGGTACGATCCGAGTGCGAGACATTCGGAACAATTGTGTTCACCTGCAGCACTTCATCCAGCCGGAAGGCACTGACAAGACCCGTGAAATCAGAACGCGCCGTTGTAAGGACGCCAGTGGCAACTGGATACTGACGCCCTGAGACGAATAAGTGTCACTCTAGGCCTTCAATCAACGCGATATCCGCGAGACAGGCACTGGCACGTTTTCCTCGCGCTGCCCGGTATTCATCTGAAGCATAGCACTCACGCGCTTGTTCCATGCTGTCGAATTCGATGATGACCCGTCTCTGCCACTGTTGACCTTCAAGTGTTTCCGCTTCCCCTCGCGCCAGAAAACGGGCGCCGTATTTGCGGAAGGCTTCGGGAGCGATCGCCTGATAGCCCTGATAGGCTTCGGGGTCAGTCACGGTCACATTAGCGATCCAATAGGCTTTGGGTGTATTAGTCATCGCTGTTCTTCTCTTCTTCAGCAAGCAAACGGTCTGCGATTGAGGTTGTGTCATCCAGATGCATTTCGACGGCGACCCGAGCAGCCTCGGGATTGCCCGAAATGATGGCTTCGCAGATCCGTTCCATATGCGCGATGCCGGGGCGGTCACGGTCGGTGGCCGACAGGGTCATCATGCGCAGGCGGCTGATGCGACCGTTCAGGCGCTGGACAACATCCCAGGCGATGTAGTGCCCTGCGCCGTCAAAGATCTCGGAATAGAAATCGGCGGTGGCACGAAACAGCGCCCCGGGGGTCCGATCAGAAAATCCCTGTTTCAGACGCTTCAAAGCATCTTTGAGAGATCGCGCGCGTTCGGGCGTGATCTTGCGAGCGCAGTTTTCGGCTGCAGCCGTCTCGAGCATTCGGCGAATATCGTAGATTTGGCGTGCGTCTTCGCGGCTCATGGTGGCTACTATGGGTCCGCGGCCCGGTAGAATTTCCACCAGCCCCTCGGCCTCGAGATAGCGGATGGTTTCGCGGATCACTGTTCTGCTGACGCCCAGCTGGTCGCAAAGCGGGCGTTCGACAAGCCTTTGACCGGGCTCGAATAATCCTTCGATGATCGCCTCGCGCATGCGTTCCTGCACCATGTCGCGCAGGGTGGCAGGCGGGTGATCGATTTTCGTTAGTTTGGGTGTGCTCATGGCGGCGACGCTATCGTTTTGGCATTTTTTGTACAAGGTATGATTGACAGTTGGTATGATGGTATACCATCTTACAGCGCAACGAATCGCAAGGAATACCGACATGCCCGCCGAAATCCGCAAAACACTGCTGCACGTAGAAAACACCCTGATTGAAGGGGGCAAGCTCGCCGAGCAACCATTGAAGATGATTGCAGCGATTGCGGTGATCCGGAACCCGTGGGCTGGCCGTGGCTTTGTTGACGATCTGAAGCCCGAGATTCACGATTGTGCGCCTGGCCTTGGCAGCTTGTTGACCGACATGGTGCTCGACGCCGCAGGTGGCGGGGACAAGGTCGAAGGGTACGGCAAGGCTGCGATCGTTGGTGTAAATGGCGAGGTCGAACATGGATCGGCGCTGATCCACACCCTGCGCTTTGGCAACTTCTATCGTGAGGCGGTTGGCGCAAAATCCTATCTGGCGTTCACCAACACGCGTGGCCCGGCAAATGCCTCGATGCAAATCCCGCTGATGGACAAGAATGATGGCGGTCGGCGCAGCCATTACCTGACCATCCAGCTGCAGGTGGCAGACGCGCCCGCGCCGGATGAGATCATGATCGCGCTTGGTGCCTCGATTGGTGGTCGCCCGCATCACCGTATCGGTGACCGTTATCAGGATCTCAAGGAACTGGGCCATGACATCGACAACCCTGCAGCTGTCTGAGCCGTTCGGTACTGTCGCCTATCGCGAGGCGGGGCTTTCCCACGTCGGGAAAGCTGCGCCCGTTGTGCTGATCCATGGCGTGGGCATGCAGTCAGCGGCATGGGGTCCTCAGATCGAGTTCCTTGCGCAAACGCACCATGTGATCGCGCTGGACATGCCGGGACATGGCAGCAGCGATCAGATCCCAGCAGGTTCTGAACTGCCGGTATTTCTGGATTGGCTGCTGGCTGTTCTGGATGCGCTGAAGCTGCAGCGTATCAATCTTGCAGGCCATTCAATGGGCGCGCTGATTGCAGGTGGGTTTGCTGTCCGCAACCCGGGTCGGGTTGAGCGGGTCGCGCTGCTGAATGGCGTGTTTTGCCGGGATGCAGCCTCAAGCAAATCCGTGATCGAACGGGCCAAGCTGATCGGAACCGGGTCATTCGATGTCGAAACTCCGCTGCGGCGGTGGTTTGGCGATACGCCCGTCGAACAGGCCGCGCGGGACGATGTTGCTGAGTGGCTTTCAGCCGTTAATATCGAAGGATACGCCACCGCCTATAACGCTTTTGCACGTGGCGACGCCCTTTATGCCGACGGATTTGGTACCATTACCTGTCCGCTGTTGGCCCTGACCGGGGATGGCGACCCGAACTCGACCCCGGCCATGTCGCACGCAATGGCTGAGGCCGCACCAAACGGGACGGCCCTCGTGATCGAAAATCACCGGCATATGGTGAATCTGACCGCGCCGGAAACCGTGAATGCAGCTTTGGATGCCTGGTTGCAAACCCCATCGGAAGAGGTTGACCCAAAATGATCGAATTCGACCCGCGCATGCTGACCAACCCGCGCGCCCTGCGCAATGCGTTTGGCACCTACATGACCGGCGTCACCGTCGTGACCGCACATGATGGTGAGGGAAATCCGCTGGGCTTTACCGCGAATTCCTTTGCTTCGGTTTCGCTCGAGCCGCCTTTGGTGCTGGTGTGTCTTGCCAACACCTCAAGCAACTATGAAACCTTCGCGAATACATCGAAATTCGCGATCAACATTCTGTCCGAAGGCCAGATTGAGGTGTCGAACACCTTTGCCCGCCCGGTCGAGGATCGGTTTGCGACAGTTGACTGGCAGCCTGGCCCCAACGGATCGCCGATCCTAGATGACGTATCGGCCTGGTTCGACTGTGACATGTCCAGAACCGTTGATGCAGGCGACCACTTGATCTTGGTCGGTGAAGTCAAAGCCTTTGATCACAATATTGCACCTGGCTTGGGCTATGCCCGCGGTGCCTATGTAACCCCCGCTGCCGAAGCCAAGGCCCTGAGCAAACGGACAGGATTGGTCGTGTCCGCCCTGATCGAACGGGATGGTAAAATCTTGCTGCAGGGTGACGGCAATGGCCGCCTGACAATCCCGTCCACCGATGATGTTGCCGATGGTGCCAACGCCGCCCTGAGCCGTCTCATCAGCGAGAGCGGCGTACAGGCGGAGCCGGGGTTTATCTACTCAGTTTATCAGGATGAAGCGCGCAAACTTCAACACATCTCGTTCCTGTGTCAGGCCGATGATGGCGATCCGGAAAATGGTGTTTTCACCGAGATCAGCGAGTCCACTCTAATGGATATCGCCGATCCGGCCATCTGCACCATGCTCGAGCGGTTCGCCAAAGAAAGCCGCATCGGGAATTTCGGGGTGTATTACGGAAATGAGGTGAGTGGCGAAGTCAAACCACTCACTGCGGGGAGCTAACTTGGCATGAAATTCTCACTCTTTGCGCATATGGAGCGGATCTCTCCGGATCAGGATCAGAAGCAGCTGTATGATGAGTTCATTCAGCTGTGCAAAATCGCCGACGAAGGCGGGATGCACGCGGTCTGGACCGGTGAACACCACGGGATGAACTTTACCATCGCGCCGAACCCGTTTCTGAATCTGGTCGATGTTGCGCGCCACACCAAGAACGTGCGGCTGGGAACGGGCACGGTGATCGCTCCGTTCTGGCATCCTATCCGTCTGGCGGGTGAGGCCGCGATGGCCGATATCATCACCGACGGGCGTCTAGATCTTGGCATCGCGCGCGGCGCCTACAGTTTTGAGTACGAGCGCCTAATGCCGGGCATGGATGCCTGGGAGGCCGGTCAGCGCATGCGCGAGCTCATTCCTGCCGTTCAGAATCTGTGGAAGGGTGATTACGCGCATGAGGGTGAGTTCCACCAGTTCCCGAAAACGACCTCTGCACCGTTGCCATTGCAACAGGATGGTCCCCCGATCTGGGTTGCGGCCCGTGATCCGAACAGCCACGAATTCGCGGTCCAGAATGGCTGCAACGTTCAGGTGACACCGCTTTGGAATGGAGATGGTGAGGTCGTAGACCTTATGTCCAAATTCAACGCGGCCTGCGAGAAATTCCCGGATGTTGCGCGGCCGAAAATCATGCTGCTGCGTCATACCTATGTGGCCGAGGATGAGGCCGACGTGAAGCAGGCGGCGATCGAACTGAACCGCTTCTATTGCTATTTTGGCGCTTGGTTCATGAATAAACGGGATATCACGCAAGGTCTGATCGACCCACTGAGCGACGAAGATATCGCCGCGCATCCATTTTATACTCCCGAAAACATGGAGCATGATCTGGTCATCGGCACCGCTGATACAGTCATCGACCGCCTCCGCATTAGCGAAGAGCTTGGGTACGACGAATACTCGTTCTGGATCGATTCAAGCATGCCGTTCGAGCGCAAGAAAGCCTCGCTGGAGCGGTTCATCAAAGACGTCATGCCGGCGTTTCAGTAGGGGATTGGCGTAAAATGCAGCAGTTTCATCAGTATATCGGCGGCACATTCTCTGATGGTTCAGGGCAGTTCGAAAGTCTTGATCCGGCCACAGGCGCGGTCTGGGCCAGGATGCCCGACGCAAGTGCCGCGGACGTCAATCAAGCTGTTGAAGCTGCTGATCAGGCATTCTTCTCGCCCGAATGGGCGGGTATGACCGCAACAGCGCGCGGTAAGCTGCTGCACCGTCTGGCCGACCTGATCGCGCAAAACGCTCCGCGTCTGGCCGAGTTGGAGACCCGCGATACCGGCAAGATCATCCGCGAGACATCGGCGCAGATTGCCTATGTAGCTGAATATTACCGGTACTATGCGGGGCTGGCCGACAAGATCGAAGGTGCGCATCTGCCGATCGACAAACCGGATATGGAGGTGTGGCTGCGCCGTGAACCAATCGGTGTTGTGGCCGCTATTGTGCCGTGGAACTCTCAGCTTTTCCTGTCGGCAGTCAAAATTGGCCCGGCCCTGGCAGCGGGATGCACGGTTGTCCTGAAAGCCTCGGAAGAAGGGCCCGCACCGATGCTGGAATTTGCGCGCATTTTCGATCAGGCTGGGTTCCCGAAAGGTGTTCTGAACATCATCACCGGTGGTCCCGTGGCAGGGGCTACGCTGACCAGCCATCCAAAAGTCGCCCATGTGGCCTTTACTGGCGGGCCAGAAACAGCACGTCACATCGTGCGCAACTCGGCCGAAAACTTGGCTTCAACCTCATTGGAACTGGGTGGCAAGTCCCCGTTCATCGTCTTTGACGATGCTGACATCGAAAGCGCCGTGAATGCTCAGGTCTCCGGTATCTTTGCTGCGACTGGCCAGAGCTGCGTCGCGGGCTCGCGCCTCGTGGTGCAAGCCTCGATCAAGGACGCGTTTCTGGCACGGCTTAAGGAAAAAGCCGAGGCTGTCATAATCGGAGCGCCAGATGATATGGCGACCGAGGTTGGCCCGCTGTGCACAAAGCGTCAGAGGGACGTCGCAGTTGGTCTGATCGAGCGATCGATTGCGCAGGGAGCCAAACTGGTAACAGGTGGTAAGCCAATTGACCGCGACGGGTTCTTTTTTCCGCCGACCATTCTGGATTGCTCGGACGTACCGGATGCGGACAGCCTCACCAATGAGTTCTTTGGGCCTGTTCTGTCTGTGACCTCGTTTGAGACCGAAGCAGAAGCCATTGCAATCGCAAACAACACCAAGTTCGGGCTGGCCTCGGGCCTCTTCACCCAGAACCTGACCCGCGCACATCGCATGATCCGTGCCATTAGGGCGGGCATTGTCTGGGTCAACACATACCGCGCCGTCAGCCCCATCGCTCCGTTCGGAGGTCATGGTCTTTCAGGCCACGGGCGCGAAGGCGGTCTGCAGGCTGCGCTGGACTACACCAAGATCAAATCGGTCTGGCTGCGCACCAGTGACGATCCGATCCCGGATCCGTTTGTCATGCGCTGATCTGAAACTCTTCACCGCGAACAAGGGCAAGCGGTGCGTTTATCTGTCAATGGGAGGAATACCAACATGGCTGACATCCAGCCCCCCAATAGTGGTGACCATCTGGTCTCTGACAAGGGGATATTCAAAGGGTTGCACAACGGGATGAGCATCGCTTCCAAAGCGATGGTCGCGGCATTTGTGCTGTTCACAATTCTCAACGTCGACTTCGCCAGCGGCGTCTACAAAGGCGTTCGTTCATGGGTCGAGGGCGCGCTGAGCTGGTACTATATCAGTTCGGTCGTCATTCTTTTCTTTGTCTGTCTCTATCTGATGTTCAGCCGGTTCGGTTCCATCCGTCTGGGCGATGATGACAGCCGTCCGGAGTTCAGCAATTTCTCGTGGTTCGCCATGCTGTTCTCGGCGGGTGTTTCCATCGGCATCCTGTTCTTCGGTATCGCCGAGCCATTGTTCTACTTCGACAATGCTGCGGGCTGGGGCTATCCAAACAACCCGTTCGCTGACGCCGCCGGGCACACCGAGATGAACATGCAGCGGGCTGTGGATGCGGTGGTTGTCACGAACTTCCATTGGGGTCTGCATGGCTGGGCGATCTATACGATGACGGGTCTTGCGCTGGGGTATTTTGCCTTCCGCAAAAAGCTGCCGCTGACCTTCCGCTCGGCGCTGTACCCGATCTTGGGCGACCGTATCTATGGACCGGCCGGGCATGCCGTGGATCTGTTGGCTGTGTTTGGCACAGTATTCGGTATCGCAACCTCGATGGGTCTTGGTGTTACGCAAATGGCCGAAGGGCTGAACGTTCTGTTCAACACGGGCACGAGCACGATGCTCAAGGTCGGGCTGGTCGTTGGCATCTCGATCGTTGCGACCCTGTCGGCGGTTTCGGGGATCGGAAAAGGCATCCGCATCCTGTCGGAGTGGAACATCATCCTGTCGATCCTGCTGGTTCTGTTCTTCCTGTTCGCAGGTCCGACCCAGTGGCTGATCGGCTTCTTCATGAACGCCATGGGTGACTATGCCACCGGCCTGTGGTCGATGGGTTTCTGGACCGCGTCCGAGCCCGGAGACGTGGCATGGCAAGGTGCGTGGACCATGTTCTATTGGGGCTGGTGGCTGAGCTGGGCACCCTTTGTGGGTATGTTCGTAGCGCGTATTTCCAAAGGGCGTACGATCCGTGAATTCATGCTGGGCGCCATGTTCGTACCAACCACCATGGCCTTCATCTGGATTTCGATCTTCAGCGGCAACGCTCTGTTCATCGAAATGAACGCCGCAGATGGCGTTGGTACCGCCGGCCTGATCGATATGGTCAACAGCTGGAACCTGGGCGGTACGCTTTACGGCACGATTGACCTGCTAGCCTCAAATGGCACGCTGTCCTGGTTGATCTCGGCACTGGCCACCTTCTTGCTGGCGACGTGGTTCATCACAAGCTCGGACTCGGGCACTCTGGTCGTGACCACGATCCTGTCCATGGGCAATGCGCACCCACCGAAACTGCACCGCGTCGTGTGGGGCGCTGCACAAGGTCTGGTTGCCGCCGTTCTTCTGATCGCTGGTGGCCTGTCTGCCCTGCAAACCGCCGCCATCGCAGCCGCGCTTCCCATCTCGATCCTCGTGGTCCTGATGGCATGGGGTGTCATCAAGTCCCTCTACGAGGACAGCTCGGCTACGAAAGTGCCGTCGGGTGTAGCACCGGATGGAACCGCGCTCGACGGTGATCTGCACGCCTGAGCCGGCATCACCAACCAATTTAAACGGGCGGGGACATCCTCGCCCGTTTGCAATCAAACAGGAGACACCAATGCTGACTTTGAAGCGTGCCGATCTTTTGACTGAGGCGGCCTATCTGAACGGAGAATGGGTGGCGCGCGATACCCGGTTCGATGTCACGAACCCCTCGACCGGAGAGGTAATTGCGAAGGTCACGGATTGCTCGGTCGCTGATGCAAACGCAGCCATCGACGCCGCGCAATCCGCCCAAAAGGACTGGGCGGCGCTAACAGGCAAGGAACGTGCCGCAATTCTGCGCAAGTGGTTCGATCTGATGGTCGCCAACGTGGATGATCTTGGTGCGATCCTGACAGCCGAGATGGGCAAGCCACTGGCCGAGGCCAAGGGCGAGATCATGTATGGTGCCAGCTTTGTCGAATGGTTCGGCGAAGAGGCTAAACGTGTCTACGGCGATACGATCCCGGGCCATCAGCGCGACAAGCGCATTGTGGTTATGAAACAACCCGTCGGTGTGGTGGGTGCCATTACTCCGTGGAACTTCCCCAACGCGATGATCGCGCGCAAAGTGGCCCCAGCGCTTGCGGCTGGTTGCGCCATGGTGGTCAAGCCTGCAGCCGAAACGCCTTTGTCTGCTCTGGCGATGGCGAAGTTGGGAGAAGAGGCTGGCATCCCACCCGGGGTATTCTCAGTCGTGACGTCAACCGACAGCATTGGTATCGGCAAAGCGTTCAGCGATAACCCTGTGATGCGTAAGATCAGCTTTACCGGATCGACCCGTGTCGGAAAAATCCTGATGCAGCAGGGCGCTGATCAGGTCAAAAAACTTTCGCTGGAATTGGGCGGCAACGCGCCCTTCATCGTGTGCGACGACGCTGATCTGGATAAGGCCGTCGAAGGTGCGATGATCTCAAAATTCCGCAACGCCGGGCAAACCTGCGTCTGCACCAATCGGTTCTATGTGCAGGATGGCATCCATGATGCCTTTGTCGAGAAGCTGACACAGGCGGTTTCTGCGCTGCCCGTTGGGGACGGGTTTGCAGACGGCTCGGCAATTGGTCCGCTGATCACACCCGCAGCTGTTTCCAAAGTCCGTGAGCACATTGCTGATGCGGTGGATAAAGGCGGAGAAATCTCTACTGGTGGTTCAGAGCATGAGCTGGGTGGGACCTTCTTTCAGCCGACTGTCATCACGGGCGCAACACAGGACATGGCGGTTGCGCGGGAAGAAACCTTTGGTCCACTAGCGCCCGTATTCAGGTTCTCGGAGATTGCCGACGCCATTGCCGCTGCTAATGATACCGAATTTGGGCTGGCGTCATATGTATACACTCAAAACCTGTCGCAGGTCTGGCAATTCATGGAAGAGCTTGAGTATGGCATGGTCGGAGTAAACACGGGTCTAATCTCTACCGAAGTGGCACCATTTGGCGGCATAAAGGAAAGCGGACTGGGGCGCGAAGGATCAAAGTACGGGATCGAAGACTATCTCGAACTCAAATATTGTTGCCTGAGCATCTGACGTGAAGAGCAAGAGCCGGTGTCAGGACTCGTTTTGCCACATAGCAGAACATGGTGTTTGCTATGAAGGCGACCGTCGATAGACAGACCTTGGGATATCTGTTGCACCGAGTGGCAACGCGCCGCCAGCCATTGGACCTGCCGAACATGATCGCTGTTCGCGTACGGTGCTTATGGCGGCGCTTTTCTTATTGCACAGATATCTTGCTTTGTTTCCATCCAAGGATGCGGTCTATTACGTCAGACGCACCAACACTCTGTCTGAACGATCTGACAGCGTGACTCCACAATAGGGCACGGAAATGATGCGCAGACTGACGTTCAATGGGCATCAGTTGCGTTTGCAGAAAGTCGCCAACTTAACGATGCGGACGTTCGTGGCCCCCTGCTGAAAGGCAAGTATGCAGGCCGAGATCTGGTAGTTGGAGTGGGCCCTCAATACCCACCAGAATTGAGAACGTCCTTAAGCAACGCTTGGAATCTGGGGCATTCCAGGTGGGAAGGTGCCGTGCAGGCGGCGATATGATCCAGAAGGTTTGCAGTTGCCTGCAATTTTTGCGCCTGATTGCGCAAGTTGCCCGCCTGGTTTCGCAATTCGTGACGACTTAGATCCAGCTTACCTCCCTGGGGTCGAAACAAGGCCGCGATATCATCCAAGGTATAACCAGCCCGCTGACCCAATGAGATCAATGCGAGCCTCGTGAGCACACTATCATCATATTGCCGACGTAACCCTTGCCTGCCATCTGAGGCGATAAGGCCTCGCTTTTCGTAGTAGCGCAAAGTGGATGGGGGGAAGCCGCTGCGCTGGGCGACTTCGGCGATATCAAGGCGGAACATGTTGACTTAAACCCAGCTTCAAGTTGCACAAAACTTATTAAGGATTCGACATGAAAAGGAAAGATTATGAATGTCGTAGAGTTTTTGATTGGGGGCGCGATTGTCGGTTTTGGCGCAACAGTTTTCACTGATCTTGTTGGGCTATTGCGCCAGGGATGGCCTGCAACAAATGGGTTCTACTGTTTGGTTGGACGTTGGATAGGATCGGTTCCTCGCACCGGCTTCTCACACGCCGACATTCGCACCACAGCACCTGTAGATGGAGAAGCGGTGCTGGGGTGGGGCGCTCATATTTTTCTGGGATTACTCTTCGGGATCGGTTTCGTTTTTCTGTTTGGGTCGACAGCGCTCGATGCTCCTAAAGCCTGGCAAGGTCTGAGCTTTGGCCTGGGAACGGTCTTGGTGCCTTGGCTGATTTTTCAACCGCTCTTTGGTTGGGGGGTAGCTGTTTCAAAGGCACCTGAAGCTTGGAAACTGCGGTTGCGTAGTGTTATTACACACGCGGTTTTCGGGATAGGTCTTTGGTTAAGCGCATTGGCGTTAAAGCCTTATTTCTGATCTGTACCGCAATGCAGAAATATTGTGATTTGGATACATTGCCTCCATTGAACCAGTCTTGACCTTTCTTCGAGCGACGTGTTGCCAGAGTGCGAAAATCGATCTTCGACCTGATTTAGTGCAAGACAGGTAAGCACAACAAAGCTGCCATTGCCCTCGTGGCGCTTATGCTTCTCGTTATGCAAAATTTGTAGGTGGAAGAGGGATGTCTGTTTCATAGTTGGCCTGTTGCCAAACGGACCAACGCAGTACCGTGCTTTGGGAGGAGTGTGTCATGACGTCCAAGACCGCAGGTTCTACACCACCAGACAACCCAGCGCCGCAGCAGCAGGGCATGCCCAAGATAAACACGGTGACGGCGGGCGATATCACAGCATCTTTGAAAGCAGGGTTTTCGGACTTTCTGGCGCGCCCTTTAATGAGCGGTTTCTTCGGCTTGTTCTATGCGGTTTTTGGGATCCTATTCGTCTGGAGCCTGATCTGGCTCGGTAAGATCTGGATGATCATCCCCGCTGTAATTGGCTTTCCGCTGGTTGCGCCGTTTGCTGCTGCCGGGCTTTATGAGATGTCACGACGAATGCAGAAGGGGGAGAGTTTCGGCTGGTCTGAAATCCTCACCGTCATGGCCGATCAGCGCAAGCGCGAAATGGGCTGGATGGCCTTTGTCACCCTGTTCATTTTCTGGGTGTGGGTTTACCAAGTACGGCTATGGCTGGCGATTATCCTGCAGAAGGCTTCGTTTTCGGATTTTGACGGGTTTTTGAATGCAGTCCTCTTCACGCCGCATGGTTGGACATTCCTTGCAGTTGGCACATGCGTTGGCGCGTTTTTGTCGGCTGTGT
>NZ_SMMF01000960.1:217041-224115 GCF_009711355.1 Roseibium sp. RKSG952
CATGCTGCTCGACCGGGAAACCAATTTTGTTTCCGCCATGTTAACATCGATCCGTGTCGTGACTGAAAACCCGGTAGTCATGCTCGGTTGGGCTGCAATCATCTCGGTTACAATGCTGTTGTCGATGATTCCCGCGTTTCTAGGCCTCATCTTCACTTTGCCAATCCTGGGCCACACCACATGGCATCTTTATCAGCGGGCCGTCTCACCTGCTGAGGGGTGATCTATCCGGTCATCATCTTGGGAAGCTACCATTTGCTCCGGCTAACGAGGGCGCCTGCTCAACGATGCAACTTACCACGCTGAAGCGAAAAAATTGAATTCGGTGTCGCTGATTGATTTTGCCTGCTTGTCACCATTTACAAATAAACACGAGACCAACTTAACCCCAATTCAGGCTAGTTCGAGGGTAGGACTCTGATCGATGAGTTCGCGAGCAACCTCCGATAATGCCGTTTCAAATTCAGTTGGTGTTTTTCGACGGGATATCGGGAACAATAAGCCAAAGGTCATCCAGCGCTCGGGCACAATGGGAACAAGAGTAATCCGCTCGAGACCGGTTTGGGCTGCGACAAGTTCATCGGCGATCGTGAGGCCCACACCCTCTGCAACGAGCGAACAGGCAAGTTGGGATGCGGCAACCTCGCAGGTCTGCCTTGGTGTTACGCCTGCTGAGCGGAAGATGTCGTCGAGTTGATCCCGCAGCAGCAGGCCGTGCATCAGACGTATGATCGGTTCCTGTGCAATATCGCGCGCATTCAGTTCGTTCCGGTCAGCAAGCGGGTGCTCTTTGGGCAAAACTACCTGAGCACGAACGCGAAGAAGGGGTTTGGTCGCTATGCCCGGATGATCAACGGGCAATGCGCCGATTCCGATGTCATATTCTCGCCCTGCGAGCCATTTGCCAGCCTCTCGTCTGGCGCGAACATCCAGGCTGACATTGGTTTCAGGGTTAGTTTTCAGGAACTTTGTAACGGCTGGAACAGAAAGCGAGTGCGCAATCCTGGGCATCGTCACAACGCGTAGTGTCTCGGTGCGCCCAGCTCGAATTTCTGCAGCTATGCGCGGAACTTCATCCAGATTGTCGAGGATACGGCCCGCCTCGCGATAAAAGGCCAGCCCCTCTGGCGTTGGTGTTAAGGCGCGGCCACTGCGATCAAAGAGCTTGAGCTTCAACTCAGCTTCCAGACCAGAGATCAGTCGACTCACGGCCGGCTGGCTCAGGTGTAATCTCTCCGACGCCGCGACCAGAGAGCCCTCGGACAATGTTGCTGTGAACGCACGAAGCCCTTTGATGTTCATCTCAATAATTCCATATTTTGCAAGAGTAGATAACATCTTTGCAATTTTTGCAATTGTGGTTTGGGTATAGACTGCGGGTGACCGAGCTAGGGAGGACCCGATGAAAAGACGTAGTATTCTGACCACCGCGTTTGCAGCGATTGCGATTGCCGCAACAGCCACGGCCAGCTTTGCCGCTGATTGGCCCAAACGACCGATCAACCTGATTGTGCCTTACAAAGCCGGTGGCGGTACCGATGCATATGCCCGGGCCATCTCGGCTGCAGCAGAAGGTATTCTGGATGTGCCTGTAGTGGTTGTGAATAAGCCCGGGTCCGGCGGGTTGAACGGAGCAAACTCGGTCGTGGGCGCACGCCCAGACGGCTACACCATGATGATGACCTCGGGTGGTTCGTTCCTGCTGTCGACGATGACGCGTGACACCGACATTGACGCGCTGGAGAGCTTTGAGTTCGTCGCACAAGTCGGCCAGCTGCAGACCTCGCTTATGGTGCCCAAGAACAGCCCGTTCCAATCAGTTCAGGATGTGATCGACGCAGCCAGGGCGGAACCGGGCTCACTGCGTTGGGCACATTCGGGTCGCGGTGGCTTCCATCATGTTGGTGGGTTGGGCTTTCTGGCCAATAACGGAATCGAAGCTCAGGATGTGCCTTTCAAGGGTGGCGGACCAACCCGCGCCGCTTTGATCGGTGAGCAGGCGGATTTTGGCTTTCTGGGCGTCCAGCAACTTGCCGGTTTCGAAGATCAACTGCGCGCGCTGGCCGTCAACAGTCAGGAGCGTGACGGTATCATGGCCGAGGTGCCGTCTTTCGGTGAACTGGGTATTCCGTTTGCCGCTGTTTCTTCGCCGGTCATCGTCTTCGCCCCCAAAGACACGCCTGCGGAAGTGGTGGCAGCCATGGAAATGGCGTTGGAGCAAATCGCAGCCAAACCGGAATTTGCTGAACTCCTGGCCTCTCGCGGAACCGGCCCGGTATTTCAGAAGGGCGCAGATGCCAAGGCTACGCTCACCTCAATGAAAGCGGACACCCAACCGCTTGTTGAGAGCCTTACCAACTGACCCAAAAACGGATCGGGTGGCATATCCACCCGATTCAATGCTTTTCGCAGAATACAGGGAGGATGCCATGCGCGCCTATGTCGAAGGTTTGGTGCTTGCGACCCTATCACTTGTTGCTGTCTGGGGGGCCTGGCAGGTTCCGGCCGCCTCGCCTGGTGATACATGGGCTGGGATTGTCCCATTCGCAGCATCAGTTGCTCTGCTGTTTCTGTCGATCCTGCTGATCTTGGGCGCATCGCGCCAAACTGCAGGGATCGCGCCTGTCAGCACAGACAAAGGTGCTGCGTTTCAAGTTATCGCGTTGTTCGTAATTGCGCTGATCTATCAGCAATCGTTCCGGTGGTTCGGCTACCTTCTGCCCACCGCGATTGTGGCACCCGTTGTGTTTTATATGTTCGGTGTGCGCAGCTGGACCGGACTGGTATCGTCCGCCGTTCTGTGCCCGCTCATTTTCCACATCATTTTCTTCGTGCTGTTGGGTGTCTTTCCGCCCTACGGCGAAGTGTTCGACCTGCTCAGCTGGATACAGGGGTAATTCTTATGGAAATCTTCCCAGCTCTCCTTTCAGTTATCACTGATCCGATGCTGCTCTTTGCCATTGTTCTTGCAGCCGTAGTTGGCATGATCGTCGGGGCCACCCCGGGCCTGACCGCCTCGGCCGCGATTGCAATGTTGTTGCCGATCACTTTCTATATGTCGCCGCTGTTTGCGTTGGCCTTTCTCTATGTGATCGGTAAGTCGGGCCGATATGGCGGTTCTATAGCTGCCATCCTGTTTAATACGCCGGGAACCGCCGCGAGCGCTGCTACGCAGATCGACGGCTACCCGCTGGCACGCGCTGGGAAGGCTGGCAAAGCGATGAAGGTTGCCACGATTTCGTCCGTCATCGGCGATTTCATGGGAGATGTTCTGCTGGTCGTCGGCGTAGGATTTATCGCAGCCATCGCGCTGAAGCTGGGGCCACCAGAGACCTTTGCCATTTACTTTGCCGCCTTTGTGGTCATCGGGTCGGTCATTGGTAAGTCGATTGTCAAAGGACTGGCCTCGGCTCTGTTGGGCATTTTGGTGGCCATGGTCGGCCTCGACCCGATTTCAAGCGAAGAACGCTATACCTTTGGCTCGTTCGACCTGTCGAATGGTATCGGTCTTGTCCCCCTGATGATCGGTGTGTTTGTTTTAGGTGAGGTTTTTGCCCAGCTCGAAGAACGCCGCAAGGCGACAGGTGAGACCCAGGAAAACGAAAGCTCAGCCAGTGGCAATGAGCTGACATGGGAAGAATACAAGCCCTGTCTGCCTCACGCTCTGCGCGGTGGATTCATCGGCGCGGGTATCGGCGTGCTGCCAGGGCTGGGCTCCGCTATCGCGGCATTCATCTCATACGGTGAGGGTAAGCGCCGGGCCAAGAATCCGGAACAATGGGGCAGGGGCGCGCTGGAAGGCGTTGCTGCGCCTGAGGCTGCCAACAACGCAGTTTCCGGGCCATCCATGGCACCATTGCTGACGCTGGGTATTCCGGGCTCGACCATTGGTGCGATCCTTCTGGGTGTGTTCCTGATCCACGGTATTCAGGTTGGTCCGACTCTGTTTCTGACGGATAAGGAACTGGTCTACAAACTCTTTGCCTGCGGGATGTTGGGGATCTTCGCATATGGCCTGATCGGCTATTTTGGTGCCACGCAGGTTGCACGTCTGATCCTCAAAATTCCGACCAATGTGCTCTATCCATTGATCTTCATGACAGCTTTCGTCGCTGCCTATTCCGCGCGCGGGTCGATGTTCGACGTCACCGTGATGACCTGCGCTGGTTTCGCTGGCTGGCTGATGCGCAAGTTTGACTTCAACATTGCGGCCTTTGTGATCTCATTCGTGCTGGCGAAGGGTGCAGAAGAGACGTTTCGCCAGGCGTTGCTGATGTCTGATGGTGGCGCGATGATCTTTGTCGAGCGCCCTATCGCATTGGCATTCCTGATCCTTGGTGTTGGCGCGATAGCCTTCCGTATCCGGGGCATCATGAAAGAGCGCAGGATCGCCGAGGGGGGGCTGGGCGATGCTTGATTTCGGCCTCTATCGCGACTGCCTTTCGACTTCAGATATGCGATCAATCTGGTCCGAACACGCCACGCTCTCGGCTTGGCTGAAGGTTGAGCAGACGCTTGCGAGCTGTCAGGCGAAGGCTGGGCTGATCCCGGCTGAGGCTGCAAGTGCGCTAAACGCGATCTCAGTTTCCGACCTGAACCAAAGCCAATTGCATGATGACATGATGCTTGTCGGTCGGCCCATAGTTGGATTGGTGCGGCAACTGAGAACACTGATGGGAGACTTCGCTGAGTTCGTCCATTTTCGGGCTACGACTCAGGACATTATGGATACGGCCATGTCTTTGCAGATGAGGTATGGGATCGATCAGATCGATGCGGGGATCGCGCAACTCATTGCAGAGCTGGATCGGAATATTCATGACAGTAGTGGAGCGAAGATGATGGGGCGGACCAATGGGCAGCATGCTTTGCCCATTCGGTTGGAAACCAAGCTGGGTGTCTGGCGTTCAGAACTGGAACGTCGCCGTGACGCTTTGTCTGATGCTGCCGCACGGGGGCTGAACGTTCAGGTTGGCGGGCCGGTGGGAGATTTACAGGCCTATGAGAACGAGGACGGTCAAATCATCAAAAGCAATGTCGCCAAGACCTTAGGGCTCAACACGATTGATCCGCATTGGCAGAACGCCCGCGACGGAGTGGCGGAAGTTGTTACTACGCTTGGGTTGCTCTGTAGCAGTTTGTGCAAGATTGCCCATAATGTGAATCTGCTGTCCTCGTCGGATATTGGTGAGTTCTATGAGCGCCCGGTTAACGGTAAAGGCGTGTCTTCGGCCATGGGGCACAAGAAAAATCAGCGAGCTTCGGAGTTCGGTGAAGCCGTCGCCCGATTGGGACGTCAACGTGCGGACCAGATTGGAGAGTTGACCCTCCACGAACATGAGCGTTCGGGCGGCATGTGGATCGCTGAGTGGATCGTGGTACCTGAAACTTTCCTGCTGACGTCAGGTGCCCTGGAATGGTCAAACAGAATGTTCCAGTGTCTGATCGTCGATCATAATGCGATGGAGCGGTTACTTCTTGGAGAGAAAACAAACATTGGAACTCAGTCTCATTGATGTAGGGTGATCGATTGCTGACACTCCTCGCGAACACCGGTTCCTGTTAAGTGTTTGCTTTTGAGGGTTGCCGAGTGTCACTGAACTATAACGACCAACTAACGGCGCGCGCACCATCCTCAGACAGTTAGGTGCAGCGGAATGACCTCGAGCTATATTGTCATTGCTTTCAATTGGATGATCCAGGCATTGCCCAGAGTATTGGATTTTCTGATCGTTTAGGGAGACTGAAAGATCAGCGACGTGTCGTCACCAGATATGGCAGGTGCTCGAATGCTATCGAGTCCGCAATCGCCCCGGATGCTAACTTCATTTCCCGGTTATTAAACCTGAGCCCATATCGAAGTTGGTCAGTAGAAAACGGCCTCTTCGTCAGAGTAGGTGATACTGTAATCATCATAGCGGGCAGGGAATTTGCTCACGAGTGTTCGAAAAAAATCTTCTTGTTGAGTGACTTCATTTTCATTGCCAAGAATTTTTGTTTCGGCTTCCACCTCATACGGGTATGGATCTTCTTCCTCGGTTTCTCGGGTGATTTTATAGCCTTTGCTTTCGAGCATAGCGGCAACGCCGTCAGCGTCATCAGAATTGCGGAAAGATATGTAAAATGTGAAGGGTATGGGCTCTGAGAGATCCACGCCTTGGTCCGCAGCGGATGATAACATTTGTGCATTGGACGGCTTAAAAAACTGATCGACGATCCTGGCATGAATGTTTCTCAGGAGTGACTTCACTGGTTCATATCCTCAACCTTGGTGCCGCCGAACTTTAAACAAATGGAGCCTCATTCTTCAACTAAGGTTGTCCCCGTCCTTCTTCCTTACCCTACTCGACCAGTGCATTCGGCCTTTTGAGACATGCTGCAAAAGCGCAATTTCCAGTGACAGCGAAGGTCCGGCTAGGGCTGTTCGTGCCCATGTGCCTGATGAAGTCTCTTTATGAAACGCTCAATAGAACCGAAAGGAAGTTTCCGACCGATATCTAAAGGTGTCGTCAAAACGACAGGGCTAACTGCCTTTTCAGATTTTTCGCAAATATGCCCAGGAGACGTATCCCTTTAGCCCACGCGCGCGTTGCAAAGACACACGACACCAACGCGTGCCGCCGGTCTGTTCGCAACTGTGGACTCGTAAAGCTGTTCCATTTGGAAGACCCACGATCACATTGAAACCGATTCCGGGTCCCGCCCGTAGTTTCAGCATGTCACCGTTTTCAACGCCAAAAACCTCGTATTGTCCAAGAGAAGCTGCCGCTGCAGTTTCAGTTTGAACAATGACGCCAAGGAAAAATGCTGCCAAGGGTAAGAAGATTGCTTTGCGCATCACGTTAACCTGCCTGTTGCCTCGAGCGCTATTGTAATGACTCAGAGCATCAAGCGGAACTACCTGACAACAAAAATGCATCCTTCTTGTACTGCCATTGAAGAAAATTTCTCAGTTGTGCCAGAGGTAAGTTGTGATTTCTTTTTCTACTCAACGTTCGAACAAAACGAGCTGGAATTGATCCTTGACCGAGGCTTGCTGCAACACCGGACCGCGTTTCAGGTATTGGACAGATT
>NZ_SMMF01000960.1:224247-268884 GCF_009711355.1 Roseibium sp. RKSG952
CTTAAAGGCTTAATTGGACGAGATGTGGGGAGATAAGTGAAATCTGACGGGATGGATTCTTGGATTGGTGTATCCTACCTCGAAGACACTCTCCTGCGGCTGAGCCATTCTCGCTGCGATAGGCGTCGCAATTGTTCCGCGACGCTCATGTTTTGCTAAAAAGCTTGGACGAAAACTTCCGTCGTGTATCTGTCTAGAGGTAGCCGCACCATCCCGCCGATACAGTTTTCAGACAAACTGATTCGTCGTTTGAGAACCCTAAAGCTGGATCGGCTGTGTTCTGGGTAAGTTCGGAATCGTTAAAAGCTCAGACATTTTGTTTTCGTGTGTAAAAATGTGGCGACAAAACGACCGCTCAGGGCTTCTCTCGTAGCGTCGCGCCACATTGCGGTCACAGACCAGAGGCGTGTAACTTTTTAGTGAAGTTCGATTTGATTTTCCCCCTTAACGTGTGTTTCGACCTTTGTTAGCCAGAAGATAATAAGGCAAACAAAAGGTTACGGAATGCGTATTTTGAAGTCCGCTTTTGGCGGAGCAGTGTCCGCATCTATTGCGTGTGCTGCATTTGCTGATGTTCCTGCGGGCATTGCCGCCCTCGAAGCTGGTAATGTTTCGGGCGCAGTCGAGGAGTTTCAGGCTGGTTTTGATGACGGTGACGCAGATGGTGCGTTCTTCATCGGGCGCTTGTTTGAGATGGGCTTGGGAACTGAGCGCGACATGCGCCGCGCTGTCGAACTCTATAGCGCGGCAGCTGAACAGGGCAGTGCGTTGGCGCAGAACCGGCTCGGTTTGATGTATCTGAATGGCGAATTGGTCTTGCAGGATTATCAGCGCGCTGCGGAGTTGATTTGTGCAGCGGCTGAGTCAGGAGATGCCAACAGCGCATTCAACTGCGGGTTGCTGTTCGCAGATGGACAAGGTGTGGAACAGGATGCGGCCATGGCAGTGGCATTCTGGCAGCAAGCCGCAGAGCAGAACCACGTGGCTGCAATCAACTATCTGGGCCAAGCCTACCGTGATGGCACGGGTGTAACGCAGAGTTATGAGACGGCTTTCGACAACTTCTCTCGCACCGGGGAAGCTGGCAACCCGTTAGGGCTCTTCGAATTGGCCAAAGCTTATCAGTCAGGAAACGGCGTGAACCCGGATCTCATCAAGGCGCATGGGTACGCCAACCTGGCGGCTGCACGAGGGATGGAGGAGGCTCGAACTCTCAGAGATACACTGAATGCACAACTGAGCCGCGGCGATCTGGAGGCCGCTCAAAGCTTCGCCCGCGAGTGGGAAGCTACGCCACTGGATCAGGCTGCGCAGTAGCCGCGTTTTCAAGTTCTCGAGTTCTCGTCAGTTCAGGTTGATTCAGCTGTAATGAAAAATCCTTTCTTACTAACCATTTTTTTTCTGTGTGGCCTGAGCGGTTGCTCAGAGACTTCTCCTGAGCAGCTCAAAGAAATCTACAGCGTTTCGCGATCGAGTGACGGCGGCTACACCGCATCCATAGAGGTGCGCGCAAACCATGCCGCTCAGCAGGACAAGTTCAGCCAGAACGCATTCAACGAGATTTGTACGGGCCAAGCGACCATCACGTCCCGCTCCGTCTCCGCCCCGTTCGATAAACAGACCACATACACACAAAAAACATGGAACCCAGCCATCGGCCAATTGGTCCAAACAGCAAGTTTTCCGGTGAACACGCCGCACGTTCGCATGACATACAGGTTTGAGTGCGCATGAGGTGCGGTTCTCGATACAGGCTGGCCGTGAGTATCGGTCTCGCCCTCTTCCAGTCGGCGGCTTTGGCGCAAGTGGTTGAACCCGGGCCCACGGAAGAGGTGTTTTCAGATTGGCTGGTTCTGTGCCAGCCGGCGGAACAGGATACCGTCTGCCAGATGATGCAGAGCGTTGCCGCCGAAGAGAATGGCCCGCCTGTTTTCTTGATGAGTGTGTCTGACGATGAAAACACGGATCGCAGCTATGCAGTCATGACGGTTCCGGTTGGTGTCTATCTGGCCCCGGGCATCGAGCTACATGTAGACAACCGTCGCCCCTTCAAGGTCCTGTATGAAGTCTGCGACCAATTTGGTTGCCACGCCGGATTTCGGATGGAAGGGGATGTTCTGTCAGCTTTTCGCAAGGGACTAGAGGTAAAGGCCCGAGTTTGGACCGCCCGCGACAAGGCCGTTGATTTTCCCGTTTCTCTGCGCGGATTCACAGCTGCTTTTAGTCGCTTCAGCATTGCGGGTGACAACTGATGGGTTTGCGATCCCACTCTCTGACCGCAGCATTTGGTTTCAGCGCTATCCTGTTGATGGCCACCAGCACTTGGGCGCAAGGCGTCTCGCCCGGTGATTTGCAGCGCATCGACAATGATATTCTTCAGCAACAAACTCAGCAGACCGAAGAACAGGAACGTCGCCGCAGGCAATTCGAAGAGCGTGAGGATGTAGTGCAGGATCAAACCGCTGGGGAGGAGTTTTATATCCCACCTCCCGGTGGTCCTTGTTTCGATATCCGCAGCATTGACCTCGAAGGTTTTGAAGCTTTCAAACATCAGCCCGAAGGGTATCGCGATCTGATTGGCACCTGTGCGACAGCGGCCGACATTGCGCAGACACTGAACCTGATCAACACATTCTATCAGGAGCTGGGTTACATCACGACCCGCGCTTACGTGCCGGAACAGGACATTGCAGATGGATCGCTTGCGATCACCATCGTGCCGGGCCGGATCGAAGGGTATGTCTACGGAACCGGCAAACCAGCCGATTTGCGTCTGAATGCGGCCTTTCCGACTGCACGCGGTGACCTTCTGAATTTACGCGACCTGGAACAGGGCCTGGAGAACATCAATGCTCCCCGGTCGGCGAGCGGACAATTCCAGCTGGTGCCAGGAGAGACGCCTGGTGGTTCGTTCATCCAGGTTGATGTGCAGGATCGACGCCCGTGGTATCTGGATTTTCAGTTTGACAATTCCGGTTTCGAATCCACCGGCCGGATCAAAGGCACCAGCAGCTTTGGTCTCGACAATGCATTGAATCTTAATGACCAGTTGCGGATTGGGATCACCACCACCCCCTTTGAAGAACGCGGTGAGCGTTATTCGGATTCTGTTTCTCTCAACTGGGGTCTGCCGGTGGGCAACTGGTTGTTCAATGCGGATCTTGGAGCCAGTGACTATCGCTTCATCACCCAGGGCATCAATCAGTCCTTTGTCACAGAGGGGCGCAGCCAATACCTGATCCTTCTGACCGAACGGTTATTGATGCGGAACCAGACCTCTAAGATTTACGCCTATGGTGATTTGAAGCTGAACAGAACTAAAACCGCGATTAATGGCATCGAGATCACCAGCCAACGTCAGCGCCTGACGATTGCTTCGCTTGGCCTGAGAGGTGAACAGACCATCGGACAGGGTCGGCTGTTCTGGAACATAGGCCTAAAGGCCGGACTCGATGCGCTGGGAGCTGACATTCCGGAACGGAGCGTCATCGATCAGGATTTCCGTCTGGTAAAACTCCGCGCTGATTTCTCTACTCCGATTGGGAAAAGCGGTTTGACCTATCGGGGTACGCTGGCCGGGCAATATTCGGACGATATCCTGCCGGGGATTGAGCAGTTCGGTATCGGTGGCTGGAGCACGGTTCGCGGCTTTCACGACAATAGCCTTTATGGCGATACCGGTATCTATCTGCGCAACACCGTCGAATGGGGTGCTTACAAGGCACCCAGATTTGAGGTCCGCATGAATGCTGGCCTCGATCTTGGGTATATCAAGCCGTCGGCACTGCGACGCTGGTCACAGGATCATCTGGCAGGTGTCAGTCTGGGTGCGGATGTCATCATGAACAGTCAGGTCACGTTGCAGATGCAGGTGGCGCACGCGTTAAGCCGACCTGAGGATTCCCCACCCAATACCAATCCAGCCTTCGAGTCCGACAAGACCGTTGGGTATGTCAGTCTGAGGTTGCAATTCTGATGAGATTTCTGGCCGTTCAAAGCAATTTGGGAAGTGTTATCCATGCGTAGAAGTGTGTTTGAGAAAGTCGTTTCTTCAATTCTGACGCTGGCGCTGACGATACAACCCGCCCTGCTTCATGCGCAGAACATCCAACCTGTGAACCCAAGTACAGGTCCGCGTCCACATGTCGACCAGTCTCTGAACGGCACCACCGTAATCAACATCTCGACCCCGAATGGCGCGGGCGTCAGCCACGATGTCTACACCGACTTCCAGGCTAATGATTTGATCCTGAACAACTCGGCCACGATTACCAATACGCAACTGGGCGGCGTGATCGAAGGCAACGACAACCTGGCGCCGGGACAAGAGGCCAATCTGTGGATCGGTGAGGTTGTTGGTGGAAATCAGACCCAGCTGGGCGGTATTCTGGAAGTCGCCGGAAAGCGCATGGACGTGGTGGTTGCCAACGAGTTTGGCATCACTTGCAACGGCTGTGGTTTCATCAACACGGGCCGTGCGACCCTGACAACCGGAAAGCCGCAATTCGGTAGCAATGGGGCACTGACTGGGTTCGATGTACGTCGAGGCACTGTTACAATCGGTGCCGGAGGTCTGAACCCGGAAAACCAGATAGGTCTGACCGACACCAGCCGCGTCGATGTGATTGCACGAGCGGCCGCAATTTATGGCAAGATGCGTGCGGATCAGCTCAATGTCGTCGCCGGTGCCAATCAGGTGGACTATAACTGGTCCTACGATCCTGAGACCGGCGCCGTAACAGGGATCACCGAGCAGGCCGGAGAAGGTGCGGCCCCGGCATTGGCTGTGGATGTCGCCGCTCTTGGTGGCATGTATGCCAATGCGATCCGTTTGATTGCCACCGAGAACGGCGTGGGTGTGCGTCTAAACGGGGATATGGCTTCCTCAACCAATATTGCGCTGCGGGCCGATGGGAAACTGACGCTGGGTGCTCCTGCTGGTGGTCACACACCGCAAATTCGTGCGGGCGGTCGCATTCAGGTCCGCAACCAGGGACCAATCCTTCTTGAAGGCGCGATCACTTCCGAGAGCGGCGATCTGATCGACATCAGAACCAGCAACGGAGACCTGACCTTCAACGGTCAGGCAGCGGGCGGTGCAATCCGTCTGGAAAGCGCCGGTCTGCTAAACATCTCCGGCGCGATTGTTGCGCGCGAGGCGTTTGAGGCAGCATCAACCGGTGCTTCCGTAGCGCTGAACGGCACGTCCGAAATCTTCGCACAGTCCATTGATGTGAATGCGCTGACACAGCTGACATTCGACGGAAAGGCAGCTGCCCTGGAAGCGGCTTCGCTGACGGCCGGAACTGAGCTTGTAACAGGTGCCAGCTCAGAACTGGTCGCGGAATCTGCGGCTCTTACCGGAGGTGACGCTCGGATTGAAGGCCAGGTGCAAGCACTTGAAAACCTGACCATTGGAGCGACAGACGGGAGCGTCGACCACAGGGGTACGTCTCGCGGGCAAGCTGTCACGATAACAGGTGACGACATTCAAACGAGCGATGGATCGCAGATCGCCGCAGCAGGTGATTTGAGCGTAACCGCCGCAGAGCAAGCCAAGATCAGCGGAGAGCTAGTCGCCGGTAAGGGGCTGACTCTCAAATCCACAGCAGCCGGGATAGCCGTTGAAACAAATGCCGAGATTCTGGCTGAATCCCTGAATATTGAGGCGCAGACTCGTATTGATTTTGATGGCAAGGCCGCCGCTCATGAGACAGCTTCTGTGTCGGCGGGAACCGAGCTGGCCACAGGGGCGGATTCAGAGCTGCTGGCCGACAGCGTGGTGCTCACGGGGGAAACTGCGCAGCTATCTGGTGAACTTCGAGCCGTTGATGGGCTGACGATTGAGGCAACGGATGGCGCGGTTGAGCATAGCGGCGTGTCTCGTGGGCAGAATGTCTCGATAATTGGCGACACTGTTGAGACTGGCGATACATCCCAGATCGCTGCGGTGGATGGCCTCACTGTGACGGCAACAGATCAGATCCTCCTCGATGGCGAACTCGCGTCGGGGGCAGAGCTTGCAATCACATCGACCGGCGCGTCGGTAACCATTGAGGATGGTGCCGAATTGGTGGCGGATTCACTCGATGTAGACGCTCAGACCCAAGTCGCGCTTAACGGACGTGCTGCGGTTCAGAACCGAGCCGAACTCAACGCCGGAGCCTCACTCACAACCGGAGACGCATCCGAGATTGTGGCCGGATCCATTGCTTTCTCCGGGACCAGGGCTCAGATCGCCGGACAAGCCGAAGCACAAGACAGTGTTTCCCTCGAAGCTCGTGATGGCACTTTGGAGCATTCGGGCAGATCTCGTGGACGGTCAGTCGTGCTGTCCGGTGATCATGTGCAAACCGGAGATAGCTCGCAAATTGCAGCTATTGCAGATTTGCAGGTAACAGCAACGGATCGGGCGGTCATTGACGGCACCATGATTGCAGGTCAACGGGCCGATCTTTCCGTGACAGCTGGAGACCTTGATCTTCAAGGGCAGATAAACGCCCGCAACACCAATATTACAACCTCCGGACAGACCAACCTGGGTGCAGACGCGCTGGCGGTGGGGCAGTCGGTACTGGAGCTGCAATCCGGGTCGTTGAATGGAGGGCTTAGAGCTTCGCATTTCGATCAGTTGCGCGCTGGCGATGGTCTTGCGGTCACGTTGGAAACCGGTGGGCTTACTATCGCCGCGTCAGAACGGGTTGAGTTCGATGGAGATCTTCTGCTCGATCTCGAAGGTGACCTGGAGAACCGGGGTACGATCAAAGCGAGTGGTAATCTTCAACTGCGCAGTGGGTCTGATCTGAACAACCGCGGTGGTTTGTTGAAGTCCGGCGAGACAATGCAACTGGTTGCACAAGATGGTACGGTGCTGAACCAGTCTGGGCGTATTGAAGCAGATGGTGGCTTGGCCATCGAGGCGGAAACGTTTGTCAATCGTTTCGACAGTATTGTGACGGAACCCTCGCAATCGGGCGTCGAGATATTTGCAGGAACCCCAGACAACAAAACACGTAGCCGAAGGGTCTCGACAAATCCAGCGGATCTGGAGTTGGGCAGCTGTTTCACGAGCAGCAGATCGAATGGAGGCGCGGACAGAGCGAGCAGCTGCGCAACAATCTACAGTTTTGATGGTGTCTACTCGAACCAGGGCGGCGCCACGTGGAGCACTGGCACCTCAGTTGCAGCCTCTGGCGCGAAACCTGAAATCGTGTCTGGCGCGGGCATCGCCATTCAGGCGGGCACTGTGCGCAACGACGCCGGTCTGATTTCTGCTGAAGGCGGGATCGACGTTCAAAGCTCTAGTTTTGCAAACAATGGGTATCAGGACACAAGGGTCACGCACACGGCGACATACACAAGAAACCTGACCATCGAGATCAACGAGGGCAGCGGTGGTAGCGACGCGGCCTTCACCACGCGCACCGAAAGAGTAACGTATTCCCCGATCTCCCGCGAAACCTCTAACGGAGCAACGTCGGAGATCGGCCAAGTGTTGGCTGGTGGAGCTGTCAACATCAACAGCGCGTCAGTAGTGGCGAGCGGAGATATTCGATCCGGAACTGCTAGTGTTGTTCCTCCGCGGGAAAACTCCAACGTTACCCAGGCGTCTCTGCCTGATCTGATCGTTCCGGCTTCATCCCTGACACCAGTTCAGCCGGATGTTCTGGACTTGCCAGCGCTGGCACCGGTTCAACCGGATGTGGTGACCCTCCCGTCTCTTGACCCGGTTCAGCCCAAGCTTCAGACGCTTGCAAACCTGGATGCTTTGATTGGTGAAGGTCGTACCAATTTCGGAACCATGCCGGTTTCCTATGAGGACCTGCTTTCCTCTGATTACTTCCTGGATCGTCTGCAGATTCAGAATGAGCTGTTCCAAAACATCAATCGGCCCACCGAATGGAATGGATATCAAAGCGACGGCGTAAGCTTTGACGGTGAAAACGCAGTCCAAACACCCGGCTCAGAATTTGTCGGGTTCGGCGACCGGTTCGGCTTGTCCGAAAGCGGAGTGTTGGCATCGCTGGATAAAGCCAACGCATCCGAAAGTGGTGATCTGAAGATTACGGCTGGTAGCATCACGGGTTCTGGTGGGTCGCTGATTGCAGAAGGTGGCTCTCTGTCCCTGACGTCGTTCGGTAACATTGATTTTGAAGACACTGAACTTGGTGGAGACCTGGTCAATATCATCACAGGCGGAGATTTCTCCGGTAAAGCGCTGGTGATCAGATCGACTTCGGACACCTCTATATTTGCCGCCGGAAACGTCGTCATCGCAGGCCTGGCGCAAACAGAAGAATATTACACCAACACAAGTGTCACCAAGATCACCGAGAACCTTGCCTCGCGCTTTGACGTGGGTGGTGACCTGTCGATCATCTCCTCTGCTGACATGACACTGGCCGGTGTTCAGGCGCAGGTCACAGGGGACACGCGACTAACAGCGGGTGGCAGCCTATACCTGCTCGCCGAGCAATCCGGCGTGCAATACAGTGAAGGCGATGCGAAGAACGGGACGGATCGCCTGACCCTGACCGCCCAGGTTACGCAACTGTCTACAGGTGGGGACTTCATCGCCAATGCGGGCGGGGACGCGGTATTGGTCGGTACACAGATTGATGCGGGCGGAAAGGCACATCTGGCAGCGGCTGGCGATGTAGTTCTGGCTGCGGCGCAGGACATAGCTAAATCGGAAACCCGCAAAACCAGCAGAGGGTTCCTGTCGAAGAAGAAGGAGACGCGATCTACGCTTGCCGTCACCAACCGTGGCGTCGGAATCACAGCAGGTGGTGATATCGATATTATCGCCGAGACAGGTGACCTGACCACTGCAGGGACAGAGTTCGCCAGCGCATCAGGTGATATCAACCTCACTGCGACTGAGGGCAACATCCTCGTCGGAACCTACACCGATGTGTTTGAAGAGACGCATACCAAAGAGAAGAGTTACCTTGGCGGATTGCTGAGCAAATCCAGCCAGCTGCATACGGTTGACCACATCAACACCGGCACAGATGCTTTGGCAGCGCTCGATCTCAGCATCGTGTCCGGCTCAGACACCACTTTGGTCGGTGCAACGCTGTCAGCTGGCCAGAACCTGAACATCAAAACCGGGGGTGATTTCTCGGTTCAGGCCGCCATCGACAGCCACCGCTCCGAGTTCTTCGAGACCGACATGGGTCTGGTCACCATGACCACGATCACCGAGACCAGCTTTACGGAAACGGCCGTTCTGACCGAATTGCTTGCCGGACAAGGCATGAGTTTTGACATCGGCGGTGATGCTGAGTTGGTAGTGTATCAAACCGCAGGTGTTGATGCACCAAACCCGCAAGATCTCTATCCTGAGGAACTTCTGGCCATCGACGGTCTGGAGCTGATCAGCCAGGAACTGGCGGATGAGTATTTCTATGAAGAGAAGACGCAGCTCTCGCCCGCGTTCAAGGCGCTGGTGTCAATTGTGGTGGCGGCGTATGTCGCGCCTCAGCTGGTCGGTGAGTTGCTGCCAAACCTGACCTCGGTAGCCGTCTCCAATGGAGCCAATGCGTTCACTTCAACAGCGCTCGTCGAAACGCTGGATGGTGTCGTAGCGGGAGATCTCGACCTAGGCGCGATTCTGGAAGCAGCTGCGTTCTCAGGCGTGTCAGCGGGACTCACATCAGGCATCAACCTGAATATCCCCGAAAACAGCCCCCTGAATGATGCATTGATCAGTGGCCTTGGTAGTCCGAAAGGTCCACAACTCACGGTAGCCGGCATTCTGGAAGGGGCGTTGGACGGCTCAATTTCCTCCGGTCTGAGTTCAGCCGTCTATGGGACTGACTTCGCTGATGGTTTCTCGGCAAGCCTTGTACAGACAGTCACAAACCTGGCGCTGGCAGATGCTCAGTTCGAGATCGGTGGGTTGTTCACCGACGCGAATGGCAACCCCATCAACGGTGGTGAAGGCTCGGCAGGTCATATGTTACTTCATGCACTCGCGGGTTGTGCCGCCGCCGAAGCCACCGGTGCGGACTGCGCGGCGGGCGCGGCAGGTGGAATTGCACAGAGTATTTATGTAGGTACGGATCCTGCGCTCGCAGGGCTGTCAGACTACGAGATTCAAAAACGTGCGGAGCTATTTGGTGCCGTCGCAGGCCTGCTCGCATCTAGGGGCAATGCTGACAACGTCGTCGCGGCGGCGGCTGTCGCGCAGTCTGCGGCGCTGAATAACTACCTGTCACATACGGACGCTGCCTTACGTTCAGATCTTGTTGACAAGCTGTTGAGTGAAGAATGCCAGTCGGGAGGCTGCGAAGAAGACCTCAGTAAGCTTCGAGAGCTGAATGAACTCGACTTGAAAAATGACGCCAGCTTTGCTGCAGCTTGTGGCGCTGGAAATGCTACTGCTGAATGTCGTAGCGAGTTGGCCAAACTTCAGGATGCCTTTGAAAGCTACGAAGGGGCCTACAGATCCCGCGAAGTTTTGGCTGACGGTACGCTCGGCGAATATCTCGATGTCGCCTCGAAATTCGGGACGTACAGCAGTGAAGCCATGTCGAAGGCTGCCCGTGAAGCCTTGATTGAAATGCCTGTGGATTCAGCAAAGGGTGTAATCGACCTGGTCGGAATTTCCGCTCTTGCTCTGACAGGTGACGAGACTGCACAAAAACAGCTGAAGTTGGTTGCCAGCCAGACATGGGACTTGATCAAAGACCCGATTGGGACAACTCAAAACCAGATAAAGGCCGATCTGGAAAAAGCTGATCGCCTCGAAGCGCAGGGCAAGATCCATGAAGCCAACAAGCTGCGCAGCAAGGTGTTCATCAGCGGATACCTCACTGCTACGGGCGTCGCAGGCGCTGCCAGCGCGACAAGCGGTGGTATCAAAATCGTACTAAATGGTACTACACCAAATACAATCAAAGTTGATGTATCAGATGCTCGAAAGGGAACCCGAGAATACGAGGCATTGAACAACCCAGAACCAAATACGACTACTGAGTTGAGCAACGGTACTACCTTCAAGACTGGTGAAGGTGGGTACGTCGATGAAATAACATATAGACCTTTGGATAGCCCTGGTGTTCGTGACGCCCGGCAAACTGCGGTCGGTAAAGAAGGTATAGACGGTGATGTTGGTGGTCACATTCAAGCTTGCCGTCATGGTGGAACTTGTGATCGGTTTAATCTGTTCCCTCAGAACTCGAACTTCAATAACAGTGCCTATAAGCGATGGGAGAACGAAATCACCCGCTCACTGCAAAATGGTGATGATGTTGGAAATGTAACGGTGCGTTTGAACCGATCTGATCCTCATAATCCGAGGCCGGATAGTCTTGAGATCGAGTACCAGATCAATGGTGAAACTAGAATTCTAGACTTCAAAAATGAAGCGGGAGGTTAATATGAGTAATCCCATCGAAGAGCAAAGATTAATCATCGACCAGTTGTATCACATCGTCAAAGGAAGTTGCCCATCGGCTGCAACTTCTGCGAAATGTAAGTTTGAGTATGATCACGGATATGAAGATGGAAGCTTTAGTGTAGGGCAAATTTTTTACTATACTGAGGATGGCAACAGTGTCTCTGCAGCATTGGATCGTACGCTTCGAACTTCCGTCAAGGATTTGGTTCCCGAGCTCCATGCCAAGATGAAAGCGCATACCGGCGGTGACTGGGATGCATTCACACTGTTCATAAATGAAGATGGGACTGTAACGACAAAGTTCGAATACCCCGATCAGAAACCTCGACGCTAACCGAACTTGGGTCGAGTAGATGACCATACAAATAGACCAATTAAATTTCGGTTCTTACCTTTTGACGGAGGGTAGGATATTGAAGTCAGAAGAAAATAACCGTTCTAAGGACTTCTAGGAGGTGTTAGATGGCTGTTTCGCTTCAAGAAGTTATTGATCAAATCGATCTGCTAGACGAGCCGAATGGGCGCAAGCAACCTTTGCCCGACGATGCTCTCATAGAAAAATATGAGCAAGCGATTGGGTTGTCTTTTTCCGACGATTATAAGGTGTTCTTGAAAACGGTAAGCAATGCGTTTGTTGGCTACATATCACCCTTCACTTTAAACGAGCAACTTATGAAGGACTATGGTGACCTTCGCGTTGGACTTGACGAAGGCCGAAAGATTGGAGTGACGCGAGATTGGCTTCCAATCTGTGAAGACAACGGTGACTATTATTGCCTTGCTCCAGATGGGAGTGTCCGATTCTGGGATCATAACGGTTCATCAGACGAAACTTGGCCTGATCTAGCAACTTGGGCAAAAGAGGTTTGGCTAGAAGAAGGCTAAAAGCGCACCATCAACGATCTGAAATGCGCGCAACAGAGGCGGGAACCGCTGCGATAGATGAAGTCTTCGCGGTTCCCGCCTCTGCAAAATCACCTACCATGATGCACGTTCTCTTTGGGATTGGGCGGCAGTGCTATTGGGATTCAAGCGGTATTCTTTTGGGAATACGCATATAGTCACAGAGAACGGACAGAGGGTGATTATTCACTACCAATACAATGCAAACACTGGCCAAGCATACGATATAAAATTTTGTATCCACCAAAACAATACGGCGGTTTACTTTAATGCAAATCAGAGAAAAAGGACGAGACTCGTCAGTGGAAGTACACGGTATCTATTGGGCTGAGTACCGTGGAAATGTTGAGCGATATCATCTCATTGTACCTGAACTAGGGTGTCCAGGGTTGTTATCGGTGCCAGCTTCGGATTGTGAAATTGTTGACGCCTCGTTGGACGGGTTGGTTTTAACAAAAGACACACGCGGCAAAGACGCTTTTATACATCCGATGTTGCTGGATCGAGAGTATCTTGACCAACTAATCGAGCATGACGAAGGCGCGATGGAGAAGTTTATCGCTGAGCTAAACAAGCAATGACGAAATCCATTTGCGATGAACTCAAGGGATTACCGGTATCCAAGCTTATGGCGGTCTACTTTGCGACTCATGATGGAGACGTAAACGCACCAACCAGTGTTGTGTATTGTGGCAAAGACGGAGGGCTGCATGAGTTATCGGCCAATGGGTGTGGACGGATTCGGCGCGAAGGCAGCCCCATTGACCGATTGTTCTTCGATAACAAAATCGGGTACACTTTTCTTGCTCCGCTGCTGAGGCATCTTGGAGGTGCGTTGGACGGCGGAGAAACTGTTCAAACGGTACTTCATAGAGAAAGCTCAGATAAAACCGTCGTCGCGCTGCATTTAGACAACGATAGGATTTTGGAAATGCGTTTTGAAGACGACGAAATCTATTTCGGCATTAGCTAGGATCAAAACTGTGCAAGGCTTGCACCCAGTGTTTAAACTAATAACAGGCACACTATCCCCGAGGAATACTGGAAGCAGGACCTTAAACGAGCCAAGTAAGAAATCTCCTGGGTGTCTTCGAACAGAGAGCTAAAGAACGCGTCTCGGCTTGATGGCGGACCCAATGAGAGTCGACGTATCTGATCCAAATTCGACTATATTCTTGCCGGAATGATGGAGACTTGGTGATGCGGTCGATAGATAGTCTAAATTTCTGGTCGGTAGAGCGTGGGAAAGACTACCCGGCTTACGAACCATTATTCGATGACTTGCAAGATCATGTAGGTGTTTTGTCTAATGAAGAAGCTTCTAAAATATCGAATTACATGGATTTTTTTACTGATTCCGGTGGTTGGTTAAGTTACCCAGTAGACCCTTTGAGTGAGCAACGCACCATTGAACAATATGGGGGCGAAGACGACAAATACCGCTGGTCGGGTCTTCTACATTACCTTGTAAGAGAATATCAGGTTGACCCACCTTTGGAATTTCGAGCCCATGTGCGTGAAAGATTGGCATCTGGTCAGGATTTGCAGGCTTTGGCTAGTGACCTGAATGCACCCAAACAACGAAGAAATCCCAAAATGCTGCGTGAGCGCGAGTGGCGAAAACGAAAAGCCGATGGCGGTGTAAGAGCGGCATGGTTGTTGTACCCCTAGCTGCCGCCATCCGCTAGGCACTCAGCCGCATGCCCAAAGCCCGCGCTTATCTCAGCGACGGATGGCTGGAACTCGACAACAACATTTGTGAGCGCAGCATCGGCCCATCGCGCTTGGCCGCAAGAATTACTTGTTCATAGGCACCGTTGGGGGCGGCAAGGCTGCTGCCATCGCCTATACTCTGATCGAAACAGCCAAAATGAACGGTGTTGATCCGCAGCTGGGAAGTATTGTTGATCTACGGCCAAACTTAACAGTTATACGAGGTTATCGTTGATGGAACGACGCGAACTAACTTTTGCAGAAATTAAGTCACCTTCAACTGAAGCGGGTGAACGAGAGTGGCGTGGATTTTTGGCCCATGAACAAGAAGTGCTGGCCCACAATTGTTTGGGCTATGATCGAGCCTGGATGTTTTTTCGAAACAGCAGTACTGAGATACCTCAGCAAGCCAGCATGAAGTTGTGCGCTATCGTTGTAAGCAAGTATGGCGAAGTCAGAACCACAGCGGATTTCGCGCCTAATTACACGAAGTGCATGGAATACTTGAAAACTATGTCGGACCATTTTTTGGAGCGAGATCTTTAGGGGCATGACCCATAGCCAGTAGATGAAGAGTGGTGCGAGGGCGACGGCGTTGCGTCAATATGGTGCAGAATTTGGCGTTCAGGTAAGTCTCAATGAATTCTAGTCGATTTGATCGGGCGCTGTGGATTATTGGGCGCTGGAAGCAGTTGGATGCTTCCGCAATATGGTCTCAGTTTCACCACACAGGTATTCCAGATGAAACACTGGTCTCATTTAGATCTGCTGACATCAATCGAACTTCCATAAGGGCATCCAAAATCGAGGAGATTCTTGACGGTGCTCATGTTCCATCATTTGAAGTGTTGGGAGACGGGTTCAGCTTCAGCTATGGACAAAACGCTGGTCAAAACTACGATCACGTGTTCATCAAGTCTAACTTGGCTGTTTTAACCCCTGAGTTTTGCGACGAATTAATCTCATCAACACTAGCGGACAGTCTAAATTTCACGCAGGCGCATTTAGTTGATGAGAACTATCAGTACTATCAGAATATTTGTGATCCGCTTGACTTTAAGGCGCTCGGCCTGTCGATGGAGGGCTTGCCCATGAAATCCAACGGTTTGCCATTCCCACTTGAGCAACAGATTGTAGATACCAGCCAAAATCCTGGCCGCTACCGGCTCTGCCAAAATTATGTAGAAGTTGCTGCAGGATACATGTGGTTTGGAGACAGTTTTTGGAAGCTCATAGGGCGTTCTTCACAATGCGTTCGTGAACGTTTGCCTGCAGAGGTATCTCTAGTACACGCTGAGTGCTGGAAGCTGCGCTCTCAGGTGGGCGTTTTTACCGATAGTTGTACAGCTGAATTGCAAGAAGGCGTACGTTCAGCTCTGTTTGATGACGTTCCGCCAAATGGTTGACGCACGTCAAATGACCAACAAGAGAAGTGAGTAGCGTCGTCCAATACCAAATTTCTGGGAAGATTGTCGTGTTTCAGAGATACTTGGGCAGCGAAAGTCATGGCTGCAGTTCCTAATCGTTCAACTTGTCGCAGTTCTGCGAGAATTTCTTCTGGCTTGCGCTGCGTCGTTCCCGCTCTTTCTCTCAAAGCATCGCGTTGGATCACTTTTGGGCAAGCCTTAAATCTGCTTGGGTGTGTCGTGTGGCTTAGAGACTATACGACGATCGATGGTGGGGGATTTGCGGTGACGCGGCATTGTTCACGAGTTTTAACCTGAACAAAGATCCTGCGGGCTCAATCAAAACGACACTGACCAGAGGCGATACTCTCCCCGCCAAACCCCAGGCCCATTCGCTGAAAATCTTACGCTGGCAATCTTCACGAGAAATCGCGGGCGCACAAGAAACTGTTGTTGGTGATAAAATTGACAAATTAAGTTATCTGTTAGTCAGGGTATTGGTTTTTAGGAGGGGCGAGTGCGCATTGGGCAAGAGAAAATGGGAAAATGTTGGAGGGTACGCCATCTTTTGTCATTGTGCCCTCTATTCCTCATTGTCGGTTGCTACGAGAATGAGCCGGATGAAACAAAAGCCACAGCCCCTAAAGTTGTTGTAGCCCAAGCAACAACGGAAGAGGTACCACTTTTTCTTGAACTGACCGGGCGTACTGAGTCACCAAACACCGTGTTCGTTCGATCCCGGGTCGATGGTCATGTTGAATCTCGACCGTTCAAAGAGGGCACAGATATCGTGAAAGGCGACACTCTGTTTGTTATCGACCAGCGTCCTTATGCCACTGAGCTAAAACGGGTCACGGGCGAACGAGACAAAAACCAGGCCGGCTTCGACTTTGCAACCCGGGAGAAGGAGCGTTTTTCCGCTCTGGCAAGTGACGGGACTGTAGCCGAAGAGCAATTGGACCAGTCAACCACCAACGCAGCCCAAGCCAAGGGTGACCTCGACAGCAGCCAGGGCGCGGTGGACTCGGCTCAGGTCAACCTCGACTACGCTACTGTATCCGCCCCGATTAATGGACGTATCGGACGGGTTTATCAGGATGTAGGCAACATCGTTTCGGCGAACGATACCGTCTTGACTGAACTGGTCCAGATGGACCCGCTTTTTGTCTATGTAAGCCCGAGCGAAACGCAGTTTCTGGAGCTTGAAAAGTACAGATCAGCAAATCCGGATCTGAAGGTTGAGGTAACCCTGATAGACGGCAGTGTTCACCCGCACGCGGGTTCACTCGACTTTTCCGATCCGGGAGTCGATCCAACGACCGGTACGATCGCTGTACGCGCCGTATTTCCCAATCCCGAAAAAACGCTCCGCCCCGGTCAATACGCCAAAGTGGATATCCAGCTAGCAGAGCAGTCAGGCCAGATAACTGTACCTTCTGAGGCTATTGCACAGGATCAAGCCGGTTTCTTTGTGTTCGTCGTCGACAAGAACGGTAAAGCCGAAACGCGTCGGGTGACCGTTGGGCGTAACTATGAAGGCCGTCGCATAGTTTTGTCGGGCCTGAAAGACGGCGAAGTGGTGATCGTGCAGGGGCAACAACGCGTCCGCACTGGCATGGTAGTCGACGTCAAAAAACCATCCGCAGGCTCGGATGCTGACAAGGCTGATGGCTGAATGCTGAGCCGGTTTTTCATCTTCAGACCCGTCTTCGCTTCGGTAATCGCGTTGGTAATTGTAATCGCCGGGCTGATTTCGATCCCTTTGCTTCCCGTCGGTGAGTTCCCGGAAGTGGTGCCCCCGACGGTCGTTGTCAGCGCCACGTATACAGGCGGCAGCGCTGAGGTCGTCGAAGAGGCGGTGACCATTCCCCTTGAGGAACAGATCAACGGCGTCGAGGGCATGGTTTACATGGCCTCCACCAGCTCCAACGATGGCACCTCAAACATAACGGTCACTTTCGAGGAAGGTTACGATCTCAGTATCGCTGCCGTGGACACTCAGAACAGAGTATCCACCGCAATGGCTCAACTCCCCGACGAGGTCGTCGCATCTGGCGTGACCGTCACAAAGGAGTCGGTTGACCTGACTATGGGGGTCAACCTTATTTCGCCAAACGGCGAGTTCGACGAACTGTTCATTTCCAATTACGCAGACATCCACATCACAGATCGCCTCAAGCGTATCCCCGGAGTTGGTACGGTTATGGTTTGGGGTGAACGGGTCTATGCAATGCGGATCTGGCTTGATCCTGAAAAAATGGCGAGCCTCGGCCTGACTACGTCTGACGTTTATGACGCTATCACAGAGCAAAATCAGCAGGTCGCTGCCGGTGCATTGGGCGCGCCACCGAACGGTGCAACTCAGAAATTCCAGCTGACACTGACGGCAAAGGGAAGGCTGCAGAGCAAGGAAGAGTTTGAAAACATAGTTTTGGGCATTGGCGATGATAGTTCCGTCATAAGGCTCAAGGATATCGCACGCGTGGAACTGGGTGCCGAAGACTATTCGTTCAGTTCAACTCTCGACAGCAGTCCGACGGTGGGTCTTGGCGTTATGCAACTGCCGGGAGCCAACGCACTACAGCTGGCATCACAGGTTCGCGAAACCATGGCGGAGCTGTCACAGGATTTTCCCGAGGGTCTAGAATATACGGTTATCTACGACACGACGAATTTTGATCGCGAAGCTATTCGGGATGTTCTTTTCACACTTGGACAGGCGATCCTGCTGGTTGTTTTTGTCATCGTTGTTTTTCTACCCAATCTGCGGGCGGCACTTATTCCGGTGATAACAATTCCGGTCTGCTTGATCGGCACTTTCGCTTTGATGCTGGCCTTGGGCTTTTCCATCAATCTGCTGACGCTGTTTGGTCTGGTGCTGGCGGTCGGTCTGGTTGTCGATGACGCAATTGTCGTAGTCGAGAATGTATCGAGGCACATTGAGAATGGTGAAACAGATCCAAAGGTAGCAGCGCGCCGCGCAATGGACGAAGTCACTAGTCCGATTGTGGCCACCTCACTGGTTCTCATGGCGGTCTTCATTCCCGTTGCTTTGATGCCTGGCCTGACAGGAAAACTGTACCAGCAATTCGCCCTTACGATTGCGTCAGCTGTTGCGATTTCAGCAATTAACGCCCTGACACTCAGCCCAGCGCTGTGTGGTTTACTTCTGGGCGGTGCGCGACCGAAAGCCAAGATAATCCAGAAATTCGATACCGGTTTTGCTTGGTTCACGCGTCGCTACGAGGCGGTGGTTGGCTGGTTCATCCGGGTTTGGCAACCAGTCGCACTGGGGTTCGCTGCTTTATTGGCGGGAACTGTTTATATGTTCACCGTTGTGCCCGCGGGTTTTATCCCAAACGAAGATCAGGGCTATTTCATCATCAGCCTTGAAGCGCCGGAGGGCACAGCGCTGGGTCAGACCCAGAAGGTTGTCGATGAGGCTTACGAAATTCTGCATGATCTTCCGGGCGTCAAAGGTGTCATTACTTTCACCGGCTTCAGCATTTTGACCAACACGTCTGCCCCCAATCAGGGCAACCTGTTCGCAATTCTCGAACCCTGGGACAAGAGAAAGGGTTCCGGTGAAAGCGTCACTGAAATCATGGCCAAAGCGCAGGCCAAGTTCGACGAGCTTCCAGGTGGAATTCTTACAACACTGAACCCTCCCCCCATCTTTGGCCTTTCGCCAACCGGGGGGTTCCAGTTCGAACTGCAGGATACAAGCGGTGGCTCGCTTCAGGATCTGGAGCAGGTGACCCGGGAAATGGTTTCTTCTGGAAATGCCCGACCTGAGTTGTCTGGCCTGTTCAGCCCGTTTTCAGCGAGCACACCGCAACTCCATATCGAACTTGATCGTACCAAAGCGCTGACCGAGGGAATTTCGATCGGCGATGTTTTTGATGCATTGCAGACATTTTTAGGAGGCGTGTACGTCAACGATTTCAACATCTACGGCAGAGTGTACAAGGTCTACCTGCAAGCCGATGTAGATGCTCGGCAAGCCGAAGAAGATATTGGCCGACTTTATGTGCGCAACGACCAAGGTAGTATGGTTCCACTAAGTGCTTTGGTGAAGCTTCAGCCTCAGATCGGCGCGCGCACGATCAACCACTATAACTTGTTCCGCTCGACCAGCATCAATGGTGCCGCAGGAGCAGGGCACAGTTCCAGTCAGGCTATCGCGGCCATGGATACCTTGGCGAAGCAAACGCTTCCACGCGGTTATACCTATGAGTGGACTGGCAATGCGTATCAGGAAATCAAGGCAGGGAATGTGGCTCCGATCCTCTTCGCGTTGGCGGTTGTCTTTGCCTTCCTGTTTCTGGCCGCCCAGTACGAGAGTTTCGTCATGCCCTTCATGGTATTGTTGGCGGTTCCACTCGCGATATTCGGTGCCCTCGTCGCGCAGTGGTTCCGCGGCTATGACAACAACATCTATTGTCAGATTGGTTTGGTCATGCTGATCGGTCTCGCAAGCAAGGGTGCCATCCTGATTGTCGAGTTCGCACGACGTCGACGCCAGGAGGGGCTTTCCATTGAGGAGTCGGCAATGGAGGCAGCGCGTATCCGGATTCGGCCATTGTTGATGACCGCGTTCGCTTTCATTCTGGGCGTTGTGCCACTGGTAATAGCCAGCGGTGCCGGGTCTGCAGCGCGCAGGTCTCTTGGAACGGCTGTCTTTGGCGGGATGATTGTCGCTACAATCCTTAGCCTCGTGCTTGTGCCGGTATTGTACGTGGTCATCGAACGGCTGCGAGAGCGTCTAACCAAAACTTCCACGATCACCGGTTGAGGCCCCTGAGCGAAACCCCTGACCGACGTTGGGTTTACCAGGTTGAATCCGGATCGACTTTGAACAGATGTTCCATGAACACGCGGGTAACCGCCTGCAACTTGTCAGCACGCGCATGGTCGCGTTGCAACTCTGCCGGGACCACGTTCCATGTGATCGGTTCGACCCCTGCCTCGATCATGCGGCGCATTCCGTTCTCGTGGCTGAGCTGAGTGATTGAGCCTACAGCGTCCTCCGGCACATAGACCTCATATCCGGCAAGTTCGGCTTCAATGGCGGGATAGGCCAGACAGACATCTGTCCAAAGACCGCCCATGATCAGCTTCTTTCGGCCCGTTGCTTCAACCGCAGCTACAAACTCCGGCTCTTCCCAGGCGTTCACGTTGGTCCGGTCAACAAATACCGCGTTTGGAGCCAGTTCGCTCAGTTCTTCGATCATCGGATCATAACCGTTCAGGCCCACGGCGACATGGCTGAAGATGATCGGAATATCATAAATCACGGCGGTTTTGATCAGTCCCGTGGTGTTGTTGATCAGCTCTTCATGGTCGATGTTCTTGACCCCAGCCAAAATTGGTGGCTGGTAGTCGATGAGGATCAGCGCCGAGTTGCTTGGCGACAGAAACGGGTCTTCGTCGGCGGCACGGACCGGTGTGCCCTGATAGCCCTCCGGATAGCTAGCTATTCCATCCACTGTTTTGATCATCTGGGTTTCCGCCCATACCGGCAGCGCTGTGGTGGCGATGGTCAGGCTCAAGGCTGCAGTGATCGGTTTTAAGAAAGTGATCATTAGAATGTCTCCATTGATGGTTGGAATTCAGTTGTGCACATGCTCGGCGATCAGCTGCGCGACAGACGGACCGGGGCCGACAAGCTCCAACACATTGCGATCCGGATCGCGGATGAAGATGGTTTTGGTCCCGCGAAACTCGCGACGGCCCGTAATGGTGATGCCTTTCTCGGTGACAAAGGCTTCGGTTGCTTCTGCGTCCTTCACTTTGACAGCAAGATGAGTGATGCCCGGATATTTCTCGGCCTCGTCCATCAGGATATTTGCACCCGCCTTTGCCGTTGCCGGTCCCAGCAGGTTTATATTGATCCCCGAGGGATGCAGCATCACCAGCGGGTGGCCTTTGTCATAGCCACCGTCTGCGATCAGTTCGAATCCAAGCATCTCATAAAAGGTGACGGAAGCTTCGCGGTTGCTGATACGGATGCCAATGTGATCGAAGTTTCTGATGTCCAACATGGTTTGGCCTTTCCTTTGCTTGCAACAAAGGTAGCTATGCCTGTAATGAACTTTAATAGCTTGGATGGAACGGCATTTATTCTATATGGATCATAATAAGGATCTATTCGACGGCATGGTTCTGTTCTGCACAGTGGTAGAGCAGGAAGGTATGAGTGCGGGCGCCAAGCTATTGGGTCATACGCCCAGCCACGTCAGCAAAGAGATCGCCCGGCTTGAAACACGGCTGGGTACTCGACTCCTGAACCGGACAACACGCCAGATCAGTCTGACGGAATCCGGGCGCATATACTATGAAAACGCGCGGCGGATTGTGGATGACACCCGTGCGGTGCAGAACCGGTTGCATTCGGTCGGCGACCGGCCCTTTGGGGAGCTGCGGATGAGCGTACCTGTGGTTTTCGCGCATGGGTGGTTGAATGGCTGGTTGCCCGAATTCCTTGAGCGATACCCCGAGGTTGATCTGAACATCGACGTATCCGAACGCCGCGCCGACATGATCGGTGAAGGCATCGACTTACTGGTGCGCATCGGTGATCTGCCCCCGTCTGACCTGATCGCCCGCGAGATATTTCGCACACAGGGTCTGACAGTGGCTTCGCGTTCCTATCTGAAGCGATACGGCACACCACTTCACCCTGATGACCTAAAAGGGCATCAACTTATTGATTTTTCGTTTCACGGGGTCACCCAAAACTGGACCTATCCGGGACCAGATGGAGAGGTGATCACAGTGCCAATCGCACCACGTATTCGATGCAATGATGGCCACACTGAAAAGGCGCTGGCCCTTGCCGGTCTTGGGATCACCCGTCTGCCGGAGCTTTCCTGTCAGGCTGAACTGGTTGCCGGAACTCTTGTTGCGATTTTGCCCGACTTCCGCGCGCCCCCGATCGGGGTCAACGTGATCTATGCCAGCCGCGATAACCTGCCCGCCAAAACCCGTGCCATGATCGATTTTCTGGTCGAGAAGAGCGGCTGAGCTCAGGCCCTGCAGATGTCCAACACTTATGTTGGATGGCATGCGGACCTGAATGCTCCTTTTGATTTGGCACGTTATGAGTTTTCGGAATAAAAGGTGCTGCCTGTTCCTAGTTCACTGCAAAGACAAGATGGCTGCATCCAACGCGGCGTGCCAGTCGCTCTTGGTCAGTTCAGTTATTTGGTAGTTCCCGATGGCGACACTGGGAATGATGACCTCGGCTTGAACGGCTTTGAGTTGTTCGATTGTTTTTATCAACGTTTTCCTGTTCCCCCCGTGGCTTTCCATGACCAAAGCTCTCCACTCGCCGTTATCAGGGTACAAAGTGTCACCGACAAAGAGATACGTCTTACCGTACGGTGAAACGTACCTATAGCTGATGTTGTTATCCGTATGCCCCGGCGTGTAGATCGCCTCCAACCCGCCGTTGAGTTTGACGCGACTTTCCGTTTGAATCGTTTGGTCCAGCTTCAGGCCCTTTGGGAAGTACTGCTGCATCCTGGCGTGTCCAACCAAAGGCGCACCGAGTGTAGATTTCGCGTCGGCCAACCCGTCAGTGATCTCATGATTATGGCTGAGGTACAGGTGATCGACATTTCCGGATGTCTTGATGGTGTGCAGTGTCGATGGTTCCTCAGCAACATAGATCATATCTCGCCCTGCAGGATGCTGAAGGAGAAAGGCGTGGGACTTCAATGTCCCAAAGCGCAGTTCAAGCGGTGTTTGCCACAGGTCCGGGAATAGTTGTTTCATCCTGCTACTCCTTCTGTCCGGCAATCAGGGTGCGGCTGGCAAGAACGGCAACCCCGGCGACCAACCCGAATGTCACGAACAGCCAGATTGCAGAATTTGCTATGGTCGATTGGTTCCCGGCGTCGTTGAACCCGGTGAAATTGCCAACCAGACCTGCCGCGGCGGTCCCAAATGCGACTGCAAACATCTGCACCGTGGACAGGGCAGACGCGGCCATGTCCCGCTCGTTCTCATCCGTGAATTGCAGTATGAATGTATTGAGATGAGGCCAGCCAACGCCGATGCCAACACCCAGTACAATCAAGGCGATTGACAGCAGTGACGTCATGGCTGGTCCTGCATTTCCAAACATTGGTGTGGCCGCGCCAAGCACCACACACGCAATCATCATCAGGATTGGACCTGCGAGAACCGCTTGGTGCATTTTTCGACCTGTGAAGCGTGCGGAATAAACCTCTGACGCTGCCCATCCAATGGAAACCAACGCAGCCACATAACCTGCCATCAGCGGGCTTAACCCATGCAGTCGCTGCAGATAAAACGGCATGAAGAACTCGGCATTGATGCAGAAAATCAAAAGTGCCATGACCGATAATGCCAGAAACAGCGGTGTTCGCGGGACGGTCGCACCACGAGGGAACAGCCGCACGGTTTTGATTTGTTCGCGGCGCATCAGCGATAACAAAAGCAAGATAGAAACCAGCACGGCCGCAACGGCCCATGTGATAGATGGTGCGATGCTTCCGAGTGAGATCGCCAACACCGAGCCTGCAAGCAGTACCAATTGCCCGAACGCAAGTGGTTCGGTCGGCCTATGATCCTGCGGACTGCGAGGAAGCAGTATTAAGGTCAGGGCGACAAACAAGGCGGTAATCGGCAGCATGATCCCGAACCCCATACGCCACATGCCAAACTCGGCGAAGATCCCTCCGATGGCTGGACCAAACAGCATTGTGATCCCCCATGTTCCTGACAAAAGTGCCATCGCCCGGGACCACAGGCGTTCCGGATAGACGATGATGATCATGGAATAGCAGAGCGTGAAGAGCATCCCGCCGCCCGCGCCCTGAATGACCCGCCCCACCAGCAAAACCGGCATGCTCCACGCCAATGCGCCAAGCAGGCTGCCTGTTGCAAAGACAATCCCGGCCATCCCAAACCCAAGGCGAACACCCGTGCGCCTTAACAATTTCCCGGTGACTGCCGCGCTGAGGATTGCGGCAAGCGTCGCGAGTGTGGCGTTCCAGGCGTAAAGACTGTGTCCGCCAATTTCTGCCACGATGGAAGGCAGCATCGTAGCGGAAAGGGTAATGTTCACTGCGTGAAGCGCGATGCCAGCCGCAAGGACGGCGGACACCGCTGAGAACTCTCCCCTCAGAATTTCATGCCACCCGGGCTCTGCTTTGTGCTCAACGGCTGTCGTCATGGTTCGCTCCGCGCTCAAAGTTGGTGTTCAGTCTTTTTGGACATAGGCGTGATCGGGGTTTTGTGCTGCCCACTCGTCGGCATTGAACCCCTCAACCGCAAACGTAAAATTCGGAGGGATCACATCCGTTCTAAGGTGCTTAACAGCCTGATACTCTTCTGAATTCCAGAAGCCTTGCAGCGCTTCCATCGATGGGAACCGGAACAACGTGAACCGAGCATCATCTTTCCACTCACCCTCAAAAAGATCCATGAATTGCCCGGTCTCGCCCGCGACGATCAACTCACCACCCCACTTTTCCATGATTGGGTGCGTGGCCTGACCGTAAGGATCAAGAGCACCGTGCCCTTCCGGCATAAATGAACTGGCCACAAGGTAGGCTGGCTTCTGTTTCGGCATATCAATCTCCGTGTCTATTTGCTCGATGATTCGAGCCTCCTATTGCGTTGCTACTTCCTCAACTTAAGTTGAGGTCAAGCGATTGATGACAGGAGTTTCGGGATGAAGCGTCGTGGTGGTCTGACGGTAGGCGAAGTGGCGGAACGCAGCGGTATCGCTGTGTCTGCGGTGCATTTCTATGAGCGAAAAGGGCTGATCGCGTCGGTGCGCAACGATGCCAATCACCGCCGTTATTCTCCAACTGTTTTACGAAAGATCGCTATTATCCAGGTGGCGCAGCGAGTGGGCATACCGCTTCGGGAGATTGCCGAAGCAATGGATTTTCTGCCCCCCGAGGAAAAGGTTACGGTCAAACACTGGGAAAAACTCTCAATCCGGTGGACCGACGATTTGGATGACCGTATCGCACGTTTGCAGCGGTTGAGAGACGGAATGGCTGGCTGTATCGGCTGCGGCTGCTTATCGATGGATACATGCAAGCTCGTCAATCCAGACGACAAGATCGGCGCCAACGGCCCAGGTCCACGATATCTGGAAGAAGATGCACCAGAGGTGGAAGGCTTTGTCGGCACTTAGCTTGCATTGGTTCGGTTAACGTGGTGACAGCTCTGTTGTCATCAACAACTCATCTTGAAATGCTGGTATTGCTTGCGCGGAGAATGACCGCTTTGGGGAAGCTTCGTTGCGGCGAATCCAAGCTTGGCGAACGGCAATAATTTGGCAGTCTGCCACTGGAAAGAACTACCAGCTTTGGTAGCTATAACGCGGCGACACCTTACGGGCCATTGAGCATTCAAACCAGCGCCTGATCTTCGAGACGATGTGGCTTATTGCGCGAACGAAGCCAGTTTTGCTGTGAACTCGCCTCCGGCCTGTGAGCTACAGGCAGGTTCCCTAAGGTTTCACATATCTGTCACATTCGTGCGCTAGTCAAAAGTTGCAAAAAAGAGAAAACATAGGAGGCTCCGATGACCTCTCTCAATTCTCAGCTGTGGGAGCTGATTAAAACGCACAAATTGCCGGATGATGCTGCGGGCAAGCCATTCATTGAACAACTTATGGCTGAAAACAGCATCTCTCGCGATACCGCCAATGTGGCGATCGCTGAATATCAAAAGTTTATGTATCTTTGTGCCGCGCGAACAGAGCGCAACGTGCCCTCGAAGGCGGTCGATTTGGTGTGGCATTTACACATGCAGCACAGCCGCGACTATTGGGATGTCTTTTGTAAAAAGCTGGGCAAACCCGTGCACCACAATCCCGGTGGCCAAAGCTCCCAACACTTGGATGATTACAAAGCCACGGTCAAAGCCTATTCGGACCTGTTTGGAACGCCCCCAAAAGGGATTTGGAAGCGGAAAAACAGAGTTGGAACTTTCATGATGCTGATCTTCTTGTTGGTGTTCATATGCATCGGCACTACTTCCATCGTTCAAAGTGGCGATCTTTTGTTTGGAGTGCTTTGGCTGAGCGTACCGCTCGTCTGTTTTGTGACCACACTCAATAGCCTGACCTCCAAAAGTGAACTGACGTTGATTTTTGCAAGTAATGACCCATTTGCAGACGCAGATGCAGGTGACTGTGGTTCGGGCGATGGTGGTGGTTGCGGCGATTGAGTCGCCAGTCGCTCAATCTGGTTCGATTGCTCTGAGCTGCGTCACTGTCGTAGGACAGCAATTTTGTCCCTGATCCGTTCAACCCAAAATCGCGTTCCTATCCGCGCCGCTGCAAGTCAAAGTGCAGTACATCTAGCGCAAGATCGGAAAAAAATTGCAGTTAGAAACTGCGACGATGCGCTTCGATCCAGTTGATACTGCCGGACGGATAAAGAGTGGAAACGGATCATGTGCAGAGCCCGAAAGGTCGCGATAGTTGGAAAATGCTAACAAATCCCGAATTACCGGAAGGACTATGCAGAATTTTCCAGAGATTGTTTGGTGGAGCCTAGGGGAGTCGAACCCCTGACCTCTTGCATGCCATGCAAGCGCTCTCCCAACTGAGCTAAGGCCCCATGCAGGTACCGCCTTGGCGGTGGACGGACGTTTAAGAGACGCCGTTGAAGAGCGCAAGTCCAAAAACCAGATTCAGAGAAAAAGTTTTGAACCCGCCATCCGCAGATGCGGACGGGGCGGCAGGGGCCGCCCCGGACCGAAATCAGTTCTCGTCTTCCGACGACATGTCGGTGATGTCATCCAACGAAACATTGTCGTTGCTGTCGTCGTCATCGTCCAGCAGATCATCGTCCAGCTCGACGTCGACATTGTCGTCATCATCCAAAACCAGATCTTCATCCGAGTCTGCGGCGCGCGCTTTCGCCGATGCTGCATCTTCGGCATCAGCAGCAATCATCCGGCTCTTGCCGGTTTCCAGTTCCACGATCTCGCCGGTGTAGGGGCTGATGATCGGATCCTTGTTCAGGTCATAAAACCGTTTGCCTGTTGTTGGGCAAACGCGCTTTACGCCCCATTCTTCCTTGGGCATGTCAAATCCCCTTGATATCAGGTGAGTCGTATAAACGATTCAGGTCACGTGCCACATGCAGCGGGCACTGTCAAAGCCTTTGCGCGAAGGAGAACGTACAATGGGGCGACATGCATTGCCCGGGCAGCCGCCAGTACCGCTGACATTGCGCAAATCGGCGCGGGCGCGGCGTATAAGTCTGAGAATTTCTCAACTGGATGGCCGCGTTACGCTGACCTACCCGCAGGGAGTTCCTGAATCAGAGGCACTGAGCTTTGCAAAGACCAAAGAAGACTGGATTCGCGAGCATCTGGAGGCGCGCCCTGATGCAATTGATATCGGGTTTGGAGAGTCGATCCCGATCGAGGGTGTTGTGCGCCGAATCGTCCCTGCAGAGGGTCGTCGGATCTTGTTGGATCGGGATAATGTCAGTGTCCCGGCAGGAGGTGAAGCGCGTCGCCTCGCGCGTTTCCTCAAGGAGCTGGCGCGTGACCGGCTAATCGGCGCCTGCGATGACTACGCCGCAATGCTGGGGCGGTCCTATTCCAGCCTGACGATGCGGGATACAAGATCCCGCTGGGGGTCGTGCAGTTCGCATGGTGGGTTGATGTTTTCATGGCGGCTTATCCTCGCCCCGTCCGAGGTTTTGCACTATGTCGCAGCCCATGAGGTTGCGCATCTGGCAGAGATGAACCACTCGCCGGCGTTCTGGGCACAGGTCGAAAGGATTTTCGGCCCTTATTCCGAGCCGCGTAGGTGGTTACGAGAAAACGGGACCGATTTGCATCGCTATCGCTTTGATGCCGGAACCTAGTTGACGCCCCTTGGTTTTGTGATCACATGGAGGCCATGTTGAACGCGCGTCCCACGGATTCACAAACAGCAACTCATGACCGGGTATATCGTGCGCTTCGGTCTCGGATCATGCATGGGGAAATGGCTCCGGGGCAGGCGCTGACCCTTCGGGGGATTGGGAAAGAGTTCGGGGTCTCCATGACCCCGGCGCGAGAGGCGGTTCGAAGGTTGGCGGCTGAGGGCGCACTGTTCCTGTCTTCGTCTGGGCGCGTTTCCACCCCTGAACTGACCAATGATAGAATTGAAGAGCTTGCAGCGCTGCGTGCGCTGCTTGAAGTGGAACTGGCCAGCCGTGCCTTGCCACGGGCACATATGGCGCTGATTGATCGGCTGCAGACGATCAACATGACCGTCGCTGAAATGGTGACCAAGCGGGACGCGGTTGGGTATATCCGCTCGAATCTGGATTTTCATCGCACTCTGTATCTGCGTGCGCAAGCGCCAGCGATGCTGGCCATCGCCGAGACTGTCTGGCTGCAATTAGGCCCCACGATGCGCGCGTTGTATGGAAGGTTGCGCCGAACCGAGCCTCCTCACTATCACAAGCTGATTATCGCGGCCCTCAAAGCCGGAGATGAGCCGGGATTGCGTTTAGCTGTAAGATCGGATGTGACGCAGGGTTTGCGACTGCTGGTGGCCTGAGCGGCTTCTCGCTGACCAGTGATCAGGGATGAATCCAGATCACTGATGATAGATTTGCAAGCTGGTTTGGACAGCGCGTCTGCGATAGCATGAGGCAAATCACAACAAGAGCAGATTTCAGTTATGATCAATCGACGGACCTTTTCTATCGGACTCGGGTCAACGTTGCTGGCCGCGTGTTCAGGCGGTGGCACACCCACCAGTGCACCGGCATCGCGGATGCGGGCGGTACCAAACGCTGGTTGGGATGCCTGGGTGGCGAGTTTCAAAGGGCGTGCGGCCTCACAGGGCATTTCGCAATCGACCATAGATCGTGCCTTTCAGGGGGCAGGTTATTTGCCCGATGTGATCGAGCGCGACCGCAATCAGGTTGAGTTCAAGCGATCACTTGAAGACTATCTGGCAATTGCTGCTTCGGATGAGCGGATAAGCACAGGCAAACAAATGCTGCAAAAGCACAACGGAACGCTGTCGCAGATTGAGGCCCGGTACGGTGTCGACAAAGAGGTCGTTGTGGCCGTTTGGGGACTGGAAAGCCGTTATGGCGCGCGCCGTGGGGACGTACCGGTTATCTCGGCCACCTCAACCCTGGCCTATGACGGACGGCGAGGCGCATTTTTTGAAAAACAACTGGTGGCCGCGCTGAAGATCATTCAGGAGGGGGATACATCGCCCGCCAACATGACCGGCAGCTGGGCCGGGGCCATGGGGCATACGCAGTTCATCCCAACGTCTTACCTGGCTTATGCCGTGGATTTCACAGGCGACGGTCGTCGGGACATCTGGTCCGAGGACCCAACGGACTCGCTGGCCTCGACCGCCGCTTATCTGGCGCGGGCCGGTTGGGTGCGCGGACAACCATGGGGCGGCGAGGCGGGCACCGTCTCGGGCACCCCCTTTGCGGTATTGCAACCGCAAACGCCGGGGCCGCGCATAGCGGTGTTCCGCAATTTTCAGGTGATCAAGCGTTACAACAACTCTGACAGTTACGCGATTGGCGTTGGGCATCTGTCTGACCGGATCGCGGGCGGCGCACCGTTTCAGGCCTCGTTCGGCCCCGATGCAACCGGGCTGACGCTGGAGGACAGAAAGGAACTGCAGCGCCGCCTGACATCGGCCGGATACGATACACAGGGCGCAGATGGCGTTATCGGCAACAACACCAAGTCCGCCATCAGCGAGTATCAACGCGCCAAAGGTCTGCCGGTAACCGGAGAGCCTTCGGCCGAATTGTTGCGCAGATTGGGTGGCTGACGGCCTAGGCCGCCAACCCTTTGGAGCCGATATCCAGGAACTTCTGGCGGCGGTCCTTGACTAGGGCCGTCCCATCCTTGCCTTCTAGTTCTTTCAGCATGGCGGCAATGGCATTGCGCACGGATTCAACCGTTGCATCACGATCCCGATGGGCGCCGCCCTTGGGTTCATCGATGATGTGGTCGCAAACGCCCAACTTGTGCAGGTCTTGGGCAGTCAGGCGCAGCGCCTCGGCGGCTTCGCGCATCTTCTCGGAATCCTTCCACAGAATCGACGCGCAGCCCTCGGGTGAGATTACCGAATAAACCGAATGCTCCAGCATCGCGACGCGATTGGCTGTTGCGAACGCAACCGCACCGCCTGAGCCACCTTCGCCGATAATCACGGACACCAACGGGACACCAATTTTCAAACACATCTCAGTCGAACGCGCGATAGCCTCGGACTGGCCGCGTTCTTCAGCACCCTTGCCGGGATAGGCGCCGGCGGTATCGATCAGTGTGATGACGGGCAGGCCAAACCGACCGGCCATTTCCATCAGACGCACGGCTTTGCGATAACCTTCAGGACGGGCCATGCCAAAATTGCGTTCGATCCGCGATTTGGTGTCCGATCCTTTTTCGTGTCCAATGACCATAACAGGCTGGTCATTGAAGCGCGCCAACCCACCGATCACGGCCAGATCGTCGGCAAAGTTCCGGTCCCCAGCGAGCGGGGTGAACTCGGTGAACAGGGCCTCGACATAGTCCTTGCAATGGGGGCGTTCCGGATGGCGCGCAACCTGGCATTTCCGCCAGGGCGTCAGATCGCCATACAGCTCGTCCAGCAACTTGGCGGCTTTGGCATCCAGTGCCGCTGCCTCTTCAGAAATATCCATCTCTTCGTTGGCGCGGGCCAGTGCACGCAATTCTTCTGCTTTGCCTTCGATCTCGGCCAGCGGTTTTTCGAAATCCAGATACTGAGTCATGACGCCTCTCAACGCGGAAGTTCCCTGCTATATGACCCGAGGTCGTCCCGGATGCAACTCAGCAAGATTTGTGGATTTGGATTGTGGCACCACCAAGAAGCAACCGGAAAGAAGGATGCCAAAGATGGCAACCAGTTACGAAGATCGGGTTCTGGGCGTGCTGACCTATATCCACGATCATCCCGATGTAGACCTGTCGCTGGATGTTCTGGCCGATGTTGCGGCGATGTCCCGATTTCACTGGCACCGCGTTGTTCGTGCCATCCCTGGTGAAACCTTCGCGCAAGCCGTGCTAAGAGTGCGCTTGCATCGCGCAGCCACCCGGCTTGTTGATGCGGACATAAAATCGCGCTGTCGATCCCCCGAAAAGTCAGCGTTAAACGATTTTCGTTGATGCGCCCCCTTTCCACTAAATGAGAACGGACAGTGTGTGGGGTATCAGTCTCTATTATTGCGCCGCTTGGTGGTTCTGCAAAAAAGCCCGTGTCAGTCGCCGAGGTTCAGTCTAAAAGCCCCTGCGTAGAGAGTCGCAGGACTTCCGATGTAAGGTAATTGACCCAGCAGACCTTATTGAGGCTGGCCAGCTTGATGGATTATAAGCGATTTTCCGAACGAAATTTGGCTAGGAAAGTATTTCGATGACAAAGGACGGCATGGATCAACCTGCAAATCTCCCGCTTGATGGAGAGCGGAAACTTCCCGAACTCCAAAGAGTGGCCGAGATTGAACAGCTTCATCGGTACCAACTGGCCCGCAGTCTGGCCACCGGGCTGGATGTTCTGGATATCGCCTGTGGCGAGGGTCACGGAGCCGATGCTATTGCCGCAAATGCCAAGTCGGTTGTCGGGGTGGACATCAGCGAGCCGGCTGTGAGGCATGCAAAGCACCACTACCGAGACTCAAACCTCTCTTTCCACGTCGGCAGCGCCACGGATATTCCGCTTCCAGATGATTCCGTAGATATGGTCACTTCTTTCGAGACCATTGAACATCTGGAAGAACACGACCGCATGATGCAGGAATTGCAACGTGTACTTCGTCCCGGCGGGTTATTGTTGATATCAAGCCCCAATAAGCACGAGCATTCCGACAAGTCGGGGGATGATAGCCCACTTCATGGGAAAGAGCTTTCAACTGACGAACTCGTAGAACTGGTCGACGGCTACTTTTCAAACACATGTCACTATGGCCAACGTCTGAGCACGGCGTCGCTCATTGCTAACGACCAGAGCGCTGCATTTCGTGTACTAGCCGACAGCGATATCCACGATAGCGTCACGAATGCTCGTCATGATCTTGTTCTTGCCTCGGACGGTGAACTGCCGGAACTGCCGAACTCGATCTATGAAATTCCTGGTGTTCCGCTGGAACCCTATTCCGTCGAGGACATGCAAAATGGCGCGACAGACCAGAAGGAAAAGCCAAAGCAGGCGACGGGCAAGCAAGAACAAAGTTCATCTCCGGAAGATTCTCTGAGCAAACTCAAGGGAACCTTGGCAGAGCGCGATGAGATCATTTCCCATCTCATCGAACATCTTCGGAGCACAACGATAGCTGCCAATGAGGTAGTTCAAAGTAGATTTTGGCGCAAAACCAGCCTGAAGCGGCGTCTGTCAAACAGCATGCGCAAACGCCGCGGACGACCCAAGAGAATTTGGCCGGAAAAATTTGAAACACCTGATTTCGTTGAGCGCATTCTGGCCGGTGACACCAATGTCAACTTGTTCCTGCCGGACCGACGCGCCAGTGCAGCGCAAGGTGTAATCCCACCTTTCGGTCGCTACGGAAAAGGGCCGAACCTGCCTGTTGTTCAATATTCACAGGTGAAGGAAGGCTTTGTCGACTATATCCCTCATGAGACGCTTGAAACTGTTGTAAAGGCCATTGCCTTCTATCTACCGCAATATCATCCTTTTCCCGAAAACGACAAATGGTGGGGCAAAGGTTTCACCGAGTGGACCAATGTAGGTAAAGCGCATCCTCTTTTTGCAGGGCACCATCAGCCACATTGCCCCATACACTTGGGATACTATGATCTGCGCCTTCCTGAGGTCATGGAAGAGCAGGCGAGATTGGCGCGCAACTATGGCGTGTCCGGGTTCGCATATTACTTCTACTGGTTTGCGGGCAAGCTGCTCATGGAAAAGCCACTTGAAGCAATGCGCGACAACCCCAAAGTAGACATGCCGTATTGCATGATCTGGGCCAACGAAAACTGGACTCGCCGCTGGGATGGGTTGGATCAGGAAATCCTGATCGCACAGGACCATTCGTTGGAAGATTCACGTGCTATGCTTCAGTATCTTGAATCCTTCATGAAGGACCCACGGTACATTCGTATTAACGGGAAACCCCTGTTCATTGTTTACCGGGCACACCTGATTCCTGACTTCAAGGAAACCGTTCAGATGTGGCGGGAGCAGGCAAAAGAGATGGGGCTGGACGGATTGTATGTCGTTTCTGCTCAAACTGCCGATAGTGGAACGCCAGAAGAGCTTGGTCTGGATGCAGCCATGCAATTCCCACCTCATGCTGTTGACGCAAAGAATGTCACCAAACTCGTCGATAACCTAGCCAATGAGTTTGAGGGCGGCATCTATGACTACGATGATATTGTATCCAAGGAGGTCCGCAAAGAACCCTCGGCGAAGAAGACTTTCCGGACGGCCATGCTGTCTTGGGACAACACTGCGCGGCGGGGTCTGAAGGCATCGGTATTCACTGATTTCAGCCTGACCCGCTATAGCCAGTGGTTGTCTGCGAATGTCGAAAATGCAGCCAAGGACCCTAACCTGTCGGATGATGAGCGTATCGTGTTCATTAACGCGTGGAACGAATGGGCAGAGGGTACTCATCTGGAACCGGACCAACTCTACGGATATGGCTATCTGGATGCCACGCAGAAAGTCCTTGCCAACTATGACTCTGCTTCGGCGCCCTTCCTGCGTCCGGAAATTCCCGAAACTACTGAGGCTAAATATGCCATCGTAGCTCATGTGCATTATTCTGACACTTGGCCAGAGTTGAAAGAACTGATTGACACGCTGCCGCAGGGGGCGGTGGATGTCTATGTAACGACTACAAGTCTGGAAGCGGCGCTGATTGTCTCCAGAAGTATGCCGGAAGCTCATGTAGAACTCGTCGACAACCGTGGCCGGGACGTTCGCCCATTCCTTATCACAGCGAAACGTATTGCCCACCTGAACTATCGGGCTGTCTGCAAGGTGCACGGCAAAAAGTCGGTATACCGGGTCGATGGTGACAAAATCCGCAAGAGCACATTGAGCGCGCTGATCAACAAGTCGGCTATCAAGAAATTTGAAGCGGATCCCAAGCTGGGAATGCTGGCGACGAAGCAATCAGTTCATAAGCACGAGTCAGTCAACATGCGCCACAATCGTGCGACTGTTAAAGAACTAGCGCGCGAGATTGGACTTGAATATCGAGATGGCCAGTTCATAGCAGGAACCATGTTCTGGATTACGCCGAAGGCCGTCGAGCCTCTGTTGAAGCTGAACATCAACGATTTTGACGTTGAACGCGGTTTGGCTGATGGCACCCTTGCCCATGCCGTAGAGCGTGTTTTCGTCAACCTCGTGGAAAAATCAGGTTATCGGCTAGAGTCTTTCTGAGGCAGGTGAATCGGTTGCTCCGGCAAGGAGTGGCGCTGCAATTGGTGCGGGAGCGTCGGCGCTCCTGCCCGAATGAACTCGAGCGGTATTGTCCATACAGGAATTCCAATGTGGCAGGCATTCGCGTCAAAACGGTGCTTTGACAAGCTGTGTTTCACAGATCGTCTTGTGCGTTCAGCTTTCTTTGTTCAGACGGACTTATCCTACCTTCTCTGAAACAGGTCATCCCGGCCAAAGAACCGGATAGAGCGAGGCGACCAGCAATACTGCCATTGTCCAGTTGAACACCACCAACCGTCGCGGGTTCGTCAGAATCCGCGCCATTTGCTGTCCAAGTACCGTCCAGGTGCTGACCGAGGGCAGGTTGATTGCGCCAAACACCAACGCAACGATGATGATGGCATTCAGCGTCTGACCGGGCGCGTAGGCGGTTGTTGCAGTCAACGCCATTGCCCAGGCCTTGGGATTGACCCACTGAAACGCAGCCGCTTGCAAGAACGTCATCGGGCTGCCTGTTGCGTCCCGGCTCTGAGCTGGAGCGGCGTGGGCGATTTTCCATGCCAGATACAGCAGATATACAACTGACGCGACTTTGAGCACCGTGTAGCTGACAGGATATCGGTCGAACAACTGAACAAGCCCGGCGCCAACCAGCAACACCATAAACGTAAAACCTAGTCCGATGCCCAGCATATGCGGGATCGTGCGGCGAAATCCGAAGTTGGCACCCGATGCCATCAGCATTAGATTGTTCGGTCCCGGAGTGATCGAGGACACGAAAGCAAAGGCAATCAGAGCAAGCAGTATTTCATAAGTCATGCTGCGATTAATTGCCTGTTATTGTTATAATGAAATTGCGTTCTTGTGCGTACCGGTGATACTTTCGCAATTAATGACGAAGATGGATAAAATAAACCGCGATATATTGCGCGAATTATCTGTGGATGGCCGCATCAGCAATCTGGATCTGGCAGATCGTATCGGCCTTTCGCCTTCGGCCTGTCTTCGGCGAGTGCAGGAACTTGAGCGATCGGGTGTGATCTCGGGCTATCGGGCTGTGCTTGACCCCGCAGCCATGGGTGTTGGGTTTGTGGCTTATATCGGTGTAGGGTTGGGCGAGCATACCAAAGCGGCGCAAGAAGGTTTTGAGCGTGCCTTGCAGCGCGCGCCCGAAGTGGTCGAATGTCACAATATCACAGGCACCATTGAATATCTGTTGCGGGTCGAATGTGCAGATCTGCCCTCGTACAAGACATTCCACACAGAAGTGCTGGGAACGCTTCCGCATGTGACCTCGATAACGTCCTATGTCGTGATGGGATCGCCCAAGGATCTGAGGGCCTGAAGCCCAGAATGTGAACCTTAACCATCTTGCAGGGTTAATTTTCAGCGCCTAGTGTCATCACAAATATGTCGCTGACTGGGGTTATGACCCCAAAACGGCGCCAACATCAGGGAGATGACCATGAAACTCGTTCGGACAGGAGCGATGGCTGCAGCCGTAGCGTTGATTGCAGGTGCTGCCTTTGCGGCGCCATTGAAATTGCAACCGGCCAGCCCGCAGCCCTCAAATCCAAAAGCTGGCTTGAACGTCAAGTATGTCGGGAACGGCACGCAGCGAAAGATTAGAGATCTCAAACAGGCCAAACGGTTGTTGTCCAAGGCCAAACCAGGTCAACCGCTGCGCGGCTTGGACTACCGTGACACGGATAAGGGTGATCCGGTTCTTACGTTCAGCGACCCTTACAACGTTGCAGCCGAGATTTCGGGCTACATCCGGTTTGATGCGCCGGGCGTCTACGAGCTTGAAACATGGTCGAATGACGGGATTGAGGCCTATGTGGGTGGCCAGCAGATCGGCTATGTCACCGGCATTCAAGGGTGCGAGGCCAACCAACGGACCGAAGTCGAAGTTCCCAAAGCGGGCTGGTATCCGGTCAAGATCAACTACTTCCAAAAGCTTGGAACATCGTGCCTGATGATGAAATGGGGCAAGAAGGGTGATCGCGTCACCTGGGTTCCCAACAACGTCTTTGGGCGCTGAGACCTCAATAGCATTGTACCAATGAAAAAGGGCGCTCACCGAGCGCCCTTTAAATTTGCCTGTGGCAGATATCAGCTGCCTGCCGCGATCAGCTCGGCCTGCGCAACGATCACCTCGGCCTGCTTGATCGAGGCGATGTCGACCAAACGGCCTTTGTACACAGTAGCACCTTCGCCATTAGCCTTGGCCTGCTCCATGGCGGCCAGAATCTCGCGGGCTTCCGATACAGCCTCATCCGATGGGGTGAAGACCTGATTGGCCAACGCGATCTGCTTGGGATGGATCGCCCATTTGCCAACCATGCCCAGTGTCGCAGAGCGTTTGGCTTGTGCGATATAGCCTTCATCATCCGAGAAATCGCCAAACGGACCGTCGACCGGTAGCACACCATGGGTACGACATGCGGCAACGATCGCGGCTTGTGCCCAATGCCAGGGGTCAGACCAGTGTTTTTCGCCTTCGCGCAACATGTAGTAGTTTTCCTGCGTGCCGCCGATGCCGGTGGTTTGCATGCCCATCGAGGCTGCGAAATCGGCAGCTCCCAAGCTCATTGCCTGCATGCGAGGCGACGAGGCAGCGATCTCTTCCACATGGGCGATACCGGCCGCAGATTCTATGATCACTTCAAAGCTGACGGGCTTTGTGCGGCCTTTGGCGCGTTCGATTGCGGTGACTAATGCGTCGACGGCATAGACATCGGCAGGGCAACCTACTTTTGGGATCATGATCTGATCAAGGCGATCACCGGCCTGCTCCAGCAGGTCAACGACGTCGCGATACCAATAGGGCGTATCCAGTCCGTTGATACGCACTGACATGTACTTGTTGCCCCAGTCGACGGTGTTCAGCGCCTCGATCACGTTGGCGCGGGCGGCGTCTTTGTCCGTGGGTGCGACCGAGTCCTCGAGGTCGAGGTTAATTACATCCGCAGCGGAAGCTGCCATTTTGGGGAACAGTTTTGTGTTCGAACCAGGGCCGAACAACTGGCACCGATTGGGACGTGCCGGGGCAGTGGGTTGGATGCGGAAACTCATCTGGACCTCGCGTGAGTAATGAAATTACGATTTTTCTGCTCAATGAGGTATTAAATTGCGCGAGTCTGCGCAAGCATCATTGTGCATCTGCGGCAATGCTGGCGCAGCATATCGTTTTGGAGTGGGTGATTGTGGTGATTAAAGTTTAATCAGTTTGTAAACTTCGAAGATTTTTGCGCATTGTGAAAAAATAGCGCAAAAATCTTCCACCTGCATAGCGGTTAGTCAGGATATACGCGAAACGCTCGCCAAAACGGTTCTCTAGTTTATGCCGGAATCAAAGGAGTGCACCGCAATGATCGAGACACCGTATTTGCTGTTTTTGGGCGATGCGCCCGACCAATTGGCGGCCAAAGTGGCCCAGGGTATCAAAGACTGGCGCCCGGAAAACGCAGTAGGCCAGTTGCGCATGGATGGCTGCAAAGCCGATCTGGGTCTGAAGGACATGGACCTGATCGAGGCACGTGAAGCTGGCGCTAAAACACTTGTGATCGGCGTTGCCAACCGTGGTGGCGTGATCAGTAAAGAGTGGAAAAAAGTGCTCGTCGCCGCCCTTGAGGAAGGTTTCGACCTGGCATCCGGCTTGCACAATCTGCTGCGGGATGAGCCCGATCTTGTCGCGGTTGCCGAAGCTACCGGACAAAAACTTCACGATGTTCGCGTACCCGAAGTGGACTATCCCATTGCAAACGGCATCAAGCGCAAAGGCAAACGTTGCCTTGCTGTCGGAACCGACTGTTCCGTGGGCAAAATGTATACGGCCATGGCGATGGATGCCGAAATGCGCAAGCGCGGCATGAAATCGACCTTCCGCGCCACTGGTCAGACCGGCATCCTGATCACCGGTGATGGCGTACCGCTGGACGCGGTCATTGCTGATTTCATGGCCGGCTCGGTCGAATGGCTGACGCCTGACAATGATGAAGATCATTGGGACCTGATCGAAGGGCAGGGCTCGCTATTCCACGTATCGTATTCGGGCGTGACCATGGCGCTGGTCCACGGCGGCCAACCGGATGCCCTGATCCTGTCGCACGAGCCGACCCGCGAGCATATGCGCGGTCTGCCGACCTATCAGCTGCCGACACTGGAAGCGTTACGGGATACTGCGTTGGCGATGGCCAAGGTTGCCAACCCGGACTGTCAGGTTGTCGGCATTTCGGTCAATACGCAGCACATGAGTGAAGCGGACGCCACCGCCTATCTGGCAAAGGTCGAGGCCGATATGGGCCTGCCTGCCACCGATCCCTATCGCTTTGGTGCGGGCAAACTGGTCGACGCGCTGGCCGCGATGTGATCAATAAGACCCGCCGGGGTCTCTCCGGCGGGCAAACTTTGAAAAGTGAAGGAGCAGGCGCGTGCAGATTGAAGTCTCTCGTGATGTATTCCGGCTGGCTCAGGTCTTTACGATCTCTCGCGGGTCGCGAACCGAAGCAAAAGTACTGACAGTGCGTGTCTCGGACGGAACGCATCAGGGCTGGGGCGAGTGCGTGCCTTATGCGCGTTATGACGAAACGCTTGAGTCGGTCGAAGCCGAGATTGCTGGCCTGCCGAACGCGTTTGATCGTACCAAACTGATGGATCTGTTGCCTGCGGGCGCTGCTCGGAATGCGGTGGATTGTGCGTTGTGGGATCTGGAGGCCAAACGGGCCGGGAAACGCGCATGGGATCTGGCCGGATTGCCAGTACCGGGTCCTGAGATCACAGCGTATACCCTGTCGCTCGACACGCCTGAGAAAATGCAGGCGCAAGCAGCAGAAAACGCCTTTCGCCCCTTGCTGAAAATCAAGCTCGGTACGCCGGATGACATGCCGCGTTTGGAGGCCGTTCGCGCAGGAGCGCCGGACGCCAAGATCATCGTGGACGCCAACGAGGGCTGGTCGGCTGAAGTGTACGCTGATCTTGCACCGCATCTGGTGAGGCTGGGTGTGGCGCTGGTCGAGCAACCTCTGCCCGCGGGAGAGGACGATGCACTGATCGGCATGGATCGCCCGGTGCCGGTATGTGCAGACGAGTCCTGCCATGACCGCAGCAGCCTGCCAAAGCTGAAAGGCAAATATGATGTGGTCAACATCAAGCTCGACAAGACAGGCGGCCTAACCGAAGCGCTGGCCCTGCGCGAGCAGGCACTGGCCGAGGGCTATCGCGTGATGGTTGGCTGCATGGTCGGTAGCTCGCTTGCGATGGCACCTGCGACACTGTTGGCACAGGGTGCGATGGTGACAGACCTTGACGGCCCGTTGCTGCTGGCCGAAGACCGCGACAACCCGTTGATTTTTGATGATGCCGGAGTGCACCCGCCCAAAGCGGACCTCTGGGGCTGAGGAGACAAGACATGACCCGCACCGTTTATGTAAATGGCGAATACCTGCCCGAGACCGAGGCCAAGGTTTCCATCTTTGACCGCGGTTTTCTGTTCGCTGACGCGGTTTACGAAGTCACCAGCGTTCTGGATGGCAAGCTGATCGATTTCGAAGGCCATGCTGTGCGCCTGAAACGGTCGCTGGATGAGCTGGAGATGTCCGAGCCCTGCACCAAGGACGAACTGCTGGAGATTCACCGCAAGCTGGTGGAACTGAACGGCATCGAGGAAGGTCTGATCTATTTGCAGGTCAGCCGTGGCTCGGATGGCGACCGGGATTTTGTGTTCCCATCGGCAGATACAAAACCCAGCCTCGTTCTGTTCACTCAGAACAAGCCGGGTCTGGCCGATAGCCCCGCGGCCCAAAAGGGTGCTAAAATCATCTCGATCGAGGATATCCGCTGGGGCCGTCGCGACATCAAGACCGTGCAACTGCTCTACCCTTCGATGGGCAAGATGATGGCCAAGAAGGCTGGTTGCGACGATGCGTGGCTGATCGAAGATGGTTATGTAACTGAGGGCACCAGCAACAACGCCTATTTCGTCAAGAACGGAAAGATCGTCACGCGTCCGCTGTCAAACGACATTTTGCACGGCATTACCCGCAAGGCAGTGTTGCGGATGGCCGCCGAAGCCCAGATGGAAATCGAAGAGCGCCTGTTCACCATTGATGAGGCGAAAGAGGCGGATGAAGCCTTCACCACTTCGGCCAGCGCCTTTGTCATGCCTGTGGTCGAGATCGACGGAGTGACGCTGGGCGATGGTACCCCTGGTCCTATCGCAAAGCGTCTGCGTGAGATTTATCTGGACGAGAGCCGCAAGGCAGCGATCTGAGCATCCGTGAAATAGAAACTGAAAAAGGCCCGCTGATCCAGCGGGCCTTTGTTGTTCTCGGCGAGGGCTATGCTAGTCCTTCTTGCCGACATTCTCTTCGAAGGCGACTTCGAAAGCGGCCTGCTTTTCCGGGCTGGCTTCGGTCTGATAGTTTGCTTTCCATTCGGCCATGGTCATGCCGTAGAAAATCTCTCGGGCCTCATCCTTGCCCATCTCGATGCCTTTTTCGTTGGCTGCTTCCTGATACCAGCGCGACAGGCAGTTCCGGCAAAATCCGGCAAGGTTCATCATGTCGATGTTCTGCACATCGGTACGGTCTTGCATCAGATGCTTTTGCAGGCGGCGGAAAGCAGCGGCCTGAAGTTCAATTTCGGTTTGCTGGTCCATTGTCGGGCTCCGGATAAGTGTCTCGCGTCCTGTCTCTGACCTAACAACCCGAAGGCTGCGATACAATAAACACAAGGCTTGCTGGCGCCTTGCAGAAGTAAATTCTAATTTATGCCAGCTTGAGCGCCAGCCACGGCATCAGGCAAAACACGATGGTCAGGATTTTATAATTCGCCAGATACCTGAAGTATGCCCTCTTTACGTCCGCACGCTCCATCTGGAACATTCGACCGTGAATGCCCGCGATCCAGTCCTGCAGGACAACGATCATCAAGGTCGTAAAAACCAAAAGGCCGAGGTTAAGAACCGTCATCCAGCCGAAGACGGTCGTCAGGAATTCCTGAGTCATGGTCGTCTCCTTTCCTCCAATATATGGGGTTCAGGATACGCGCTCTCAATAATATGAGGATCGGAAACTACCTGCTATGACCCTACGTCATAAGCCACTTTCACTGAGTGCGTCTTGCAGCACGGGGGCCAGGCGCTCCGCCCATTCGCGTTGTCCGGCATGGTCCCCGATCAGGTCATTGCGCAGCTCAATCAGTGCGTTTGGACGGCCAAAGGTAGTGCAGTGCTTGTCAATTGCATCTCCGGGCAGAACGCCGGTATAGGGTTCATTGACTCCGACACACAGGTCCCCTTCCGCTTCGAGCCGATTGATGAGAGGGCGCGAGAAGCGTTCATCCGGGGTGTGCAGGACGCCGATATGCCACGGGCGCGGGTCCCGGCCGCGCAGTTGGCGGGTAAACGAGTGCATGGACACGATGACTGCATGGGGCAGGGCGGCCATTTGTGCCAGAGCTTCGTGATAGGGGCGATAGCACATATCCAGTCGCCGCTCACGCTCGGCCGCATCTGCGTGCCGGTTGCCTGGGATGATCGAACCGTCATAGAGTTTCATCAGGAGGGTTGGATCATCCTCGCCGCGGTTTGGATCAATCACAAGGCGTGAGAAATTGGCCGCAATAACAGGCGCGTTCAGAATCTCACCCAAATGCTTTGAGACTTCGTAGGCGCCCACATCATAGGCAATGTGGCGTTCCATGTCTTCACGCGGCAGACCCAGATCGCCCCCGTTGATTTCAGGTGGTACGGTGTTGGTTGCATGGTCGCATGTGATCAGCCAGCGGGACGGGCGATCCGCGCCGTGTACGAAAAACGGGGTGTATGTCATGAGCCTGTCATCTAGTTTGCCGCAGGTGTAGGGCAGTTGCTTGAGAAAGGGAATTGCGCAATAAGCACACCAACGCAATGTTTGCGGTAACATCGAGCGGACGAGGAGAGCAAAGCTAATGCGACGCCTGAGAAATGTGAAAATCGTGGCGACGCTGGGGCCGGCGTCCAATGACTATGATACAATCCGCGCCTTGCACGAGGCCGGGGCAGATGTATTCCGCCTGAATATGAGCCATGGCAGTCACGATGAAATTCGGGAGCGGCACCGGATTATTCGGCAGGTAGAAAAAGATCTGGACAGTCCGATTGCTATTTTGGCGGATCTGCAGGGCCCGAAATTGCGTGTTGGTGTGTTTGCGAATGACGCGGAAGAACTGATTGAGGGTGAAGCGTTTCGGTTGGACCTTGATGAAGCGCCCGGTGACGCCAAGCGGGTCTGCTTGCCACATCCTGAGATCTTTGCCGCTCTTGAACCGGGTGCTCGCCTGCTGGTTAACGACGGAAAAATTCGTTTGACCGTTGAAGCCTGCGGTCGCGATTTTGCCGACTGTAAGGTTGAAACCGGAGGCACCATCTCGAACCGCAAGGGCGTGAATGTGCCAGACGTTGTATTGCCACTGGCGGCCCTGTCTGAAAAGGATCGCGACGATTTGGAGTTTGTTTGCCAGCTAGGCGTGGATTGGCTTGCCCTGAGCTTTGTTCAGCGCGCCAAGGACGTCTTCGAGGCGCGCTCGCTTGCAGATGGCCGTGCTGCAATCCTTTCCAAGATCGAAAAACCGGCCGCGGTAGAAGCGTTTGCAGATATCCTCGATGCCTCCGACGGGATTATGGTTGCGCGCGGTGATCTCGGTGTGGAATTGCCTGTATCTGCTGTGCCGCCAATCCAGAAAAGACTGGTCCGCAAATGCCGGGCAGCAGCCAAGCCGGTGATTGTGGCCACACAGATGCTGGAAAGCATGATCGAAAGCCCGATGCCGACGCGCGCAGAGGTCTCAGACGTTGCAACTGCAATCTATGAAGGCACTGACGCGATCATGCTGAGCGCTGAATCGGCGGCGGGCTCTTATCCGATCGAGGCTGTTCAAACCATGAACAAGGTCGCCATCGAGGTTGAGGCCGATCCGACCTATACTCAGATTATCGCAGCCTCCCGTACGGCCAAGGGCACGACTGTTGCCGATGGCATCGTTGCAGCAGCCCGTGAGATCGCGGAAAAGACTGAAATCAAAGCAATCTGTTGCTTCACGCAAAGCGGGACGACTGCGCTGTTGACTGCACGCGAACGCCCGGGAGTGCCGATCATTGCCATGACCTCGCTCAAGGGAACCGCGCGCAGGTTGTGCCTGAGTTGGGGTTGTAATTGCGTCATGACGCCCGAGCTTGAGCGGTTCAAAAGCGCTGTTGTCAACGCCGCCCGTGCAGCGCGCTCAGGCGGGTTTGCAGGGCAATCAGATCAGATTGTGGTGACAGCAGGCGTTCCGTTCAACGTTCCGGGGACAACCAACATCCTGCGTGTAGCGCCGTGTGATGAACGCATGATTTATAGCACTGATCCCGAGTAAGCCGGATCAGGTGAAATCTGCTATTTGCAGTTAAGCAAGATTGGACCTCATCGGGTTGGCTCCCGGTGAGGTCTTAACTTGATACGACCTGAAAAACTCTGATTTTTAAGCGGAATTTGACCGCTAGAGACGAATTTGGCAAAATGGTTTCCATTTTCAGGTGATTTATCCTGATACTTACATTGGGCGGTCTCACAATAAAGTTCCAAGTTCCGGCTGCCCTGTCGGGGACACGGGCCTCGATCAAACAAACAAAACGGAGGAACGGCATGACAACGAAAATTGTCATTGGACTGGACGGGACAGAAACCGGAGAACGCGCAATCGCTTTTGCCAAGGACATGGCTCAACGTATTGGATCGTGCGAACTTCTGGCGGTGTATGTCATTGAATGG
>NZ_SMMF01000960.1:269087-292976 GCF_009711355.1 Roseibium sp. RKSG952
CACTGTCGAAAACGGTGGATCGCAAATTGTGGTCGGTCGGGCCTCGGCGGATGGTTTCAAGAAACGTCTGTTCGGAAGCTCGACACAAAACCTGGTCATGCATGCCGATGTTCCGGTCACGGTCGTGAACTGAGGGGAGGGATTGAGATGAAAACGCTAAAACAACTAAGCCTTCCTGCAATCGTCGCAATGTTCGCGGCGAGCGCTGCCACGGCTCAAGAAGCGCCGGGTATTGATGAAAAGATCAATCAGGCGTTTGCTGATTTTACCGGACCGTTCGTCAGCTTCATTTTTGCACCATTTCCGGGAACCGGGTTCCCGTGGATCGTAGGGTGGCTGGTGATTGCGGCAACAGTATTCACGCTGTATTTCGCCTTTGTTCAGCTACGCTTCTTTGGCCATGCGATCAGCTTGGTAAAGGGCGACTATTCTGATCCCAACGATGCGGGCGAGGTCAGCCACTTTCAGGCATTGGCAACGGCGCTGTCCGGTACTGTTGGCCTTGGTAACATCGCCGGGGTGGCGGTGGCCGTGGGCATCGGCGGGCCGGGAGCGACCTTCTGGATGATCGTCGCGGGCCTGTTGGGCATGGCGTCGAAGTTCACTGAATGTACGCTTGGCGTGAAATACCGGAATGAATACGAAGACGGTACCGTTTCAGGTGGCCCGATGTACTACATGTCCAAAGGGTTTAACGAGTTGGGTCTGCCGGGCGGAAAGATACTGGCCGTACTGTTCTCGATCTTCTGTATCCTTGGCGCGCTGGGCGGGGGCAATATGTTCCAAGCCAATCAGGCGCATCAGCAGATCGCAGGTATCTTCGGACAATACCCTGGCTGGATTACTGGTGTTGTCTTTGCAGGCATCGTTTTCGCGGTGATCGTCGGCGGTCTGAAATCCATTGCTCGGGTGACTGAAAAAGTCGTTCCGTTCATGGGTATCATGTACGTTCTGGCTGCCATCGTAATCATTGCGATGCACGCAGACCAGATCGGCTGGGCTTTCGGCCAGATCTTTGCAGGCGCTTTCACCGGACTGGGTGTTGCGGGCGGCATGGTCGGTGCACTGATCCAGGGTTTCCGCCGGGCCGCCTTCTCGAACGAAGCAGGCGTGGGTTCCGCAGCCATTGCACACTCGGCCGTTCGGACCAAAGAGCCGATCACCGAGGGTTTTGTTTCCCTGTTGGAGCCGTTCATCGACACAGTTGTGATCTGTACAATGACTGCGCTGGTGATCATCATCACGCAGCAGTTGATCGTCGATCCGGAAACCGGCCTTTACATGCTGACCGAGGATGGCAGCGGGATCGCCACCGTAGACGGCAATTCCGGCGTCAGCCTGACATCGGCGGCCTTTGGCAGTGCCTTTAGCTGGTTCCCGTATGTCCTCGCGATTGCGGTGGTGTTGTTTGCCTTTTCGACCATGATCAGCTGGTCCTATTATGGCCTCAAAGCCTGGACCTATCTGTTTGGTGAAGGCCACACCAAAGAACTGGTGTTCAAGATCATCTTCTGCATTTTTGTGGTGATCGGTGCAGCGGCCAATCTGGGGCCGGTCATTGACTTCTCGGATGCAGCAATCTTTGCGATGGCGGTTGTGAACGTCTTTGCGCTCTACTTCCTGATGAAAGTGGTGCGTCAGGAGTTGGCTTCCTACGCGTCGCGGCTTAAGAGCGGAGAAATCCGTAAGTTTGCGGACTAAAACGACTTCACCGGGGCGGTCTTGCTGCCCCGGTGACTGACCGGCGCCTGAAAAGCGCAAAAACTGGTCGAAAACCCCTTGCCAGTATGACCGAACTTGCGTAAACGGCGCTTCTGATCGCGTGACCGGCCGAGATGGCATGCCGAGTCGCGTTTGGAACCGAACCCCGAAAGGAGACGGAAATGCCTAAGATGAAGACAAAGTCGAGCGCCAAGAAGCGCTTCAAGGTGACTGCGACCGGTAAGGTCATGGCAGGCCAGGCCGGTAAACGGCACGGCATGATCAAGCGGACCAAGAAGTTCATCCGCGACGCCCGTGGCACCACCACCCTGTCCGCCCCCGACGCCAAGATCGTCAAGGGCTACATGCCCTACGACCGCTAAGAGGAGATTAAGAGATGTCCCGCGTTAAAGGTGGAACCGTAACTCACGCCCGTCACAAGAAGGTTATCAAGGCCGCCAAAGGTTACTATGGCCGCCGCAAGAGCACCTTCAAGGTTGCCCGTCAGGCCGTCGACAAGGCCAACCAGTATGCAACCCGCGACCGTAAGAACCGCAAGCGCAACTTCCGCGCGCTGTGGATCCAGCGTATCAACGCGGCTGTCCGTTCGCATGACGAAGCACTGACATATTCCCGCTTCATCAACGGCCTGAACCTGGCCGGTATCGAAGTGGACCGTAAAGTTCTGGCCGACCTGGCTGTGCACGAACCGGAAGCGTTCGGCGCGATCGTCGCCAAAGCTCAGGCCGCTCTGGCTGCCTGATCCTCTATTCAGAGAGACAGTGAATGAAGGGCCGCTCCGAAAGGAGCGGCCCTTTTCATTTCGATTGGTGCACTGTTCTTGGAGCGAGAAAAGCGAAGCGGGCTAATGCTACTGGGGACCAGAGGTCTGATAGTCCCGGCTCCACCCATCTTCGTACTCCCCCAGCACTCTGGAAAGATTCAGAAGTGAAGCAAAGAAACGGGCATAGACATCCCGTGACAACAAAGGCTTGTTGTCGTCCAGCAACTGTACAAATTTGACGACATCCGAGGCGATTGCTTCATAGACTTGCTTGTCCGCGGGCGTCGGGTCCAGGGTCCAGATATTATGTTCATCATAGTATCTGGCTGGCTGTGGTTCGTCATCGTTCATCAAGTGGTTCCTTCAGTTTGAAACACACTTGGGAGCGAAGAAAACACAGGCAATATCTGTGGCTTGAAGTCACAAGTAATTGGCGGGAGTAACAAAGTTTTTCTGATCAAAGCCGGTCAAATTATTAATTTTTGCCGTCCTTCTTCACCAGTTGCGCCGCAAAAGCCACGCCCGTTCCCGGACCGGCGTAAGTCACCATGATAACATCATCCAGATAGACTCCGTTGAAAATTCCGGACGATACGTCATCTCCGGATATCCCTGCTTCTGCTAGGACAAAGCGGGTAGGGTCGTCCAGACTAAACGTGCCCATCGCCTCTTCGACGATCCACTCGGTATCGCCAATCCGACGCCATCGGTTCGTGGCGGTGATCAGGTTGCCATCCAGCTTGGTGATCTCCAGCTCCATCTCGGTTTTCAGCAGGCCTTTTTCGTGGTTCGGGTTGGATTTGGCGAAGGCGACCAGATAGGTGCCATGCCAGGTGCCTACGATCTGCGGAAAGCCGCTGCCTTCGTCGGCGTTGGATGGGGTGGCGACCGCAAGAATGACCAAAGCGGCGAGGCTTCGGATGAAGTTTAGTACCATTGGACAATTCTCCTGCATTGCGATGAGGTGGAGGCAGGGTACTCGAGTTGGTTCTTTTGACAAACCCGTGTGAGCAAACACAAAAAAACCGGCGCGGTGGGCGCGCCGGTTTCGAGGTTTCCGCCTGATGGTGTGAGTGGTGGCGGAGGTAATGTACGCGCGTCAGCCGAATACACGCCCCAGTGCGCCATCAACCGCGTCAGTGATCTGGTCGATGTCGTCTGCGGTTGCAATCAGCGCAGGCGAGAAGCACAGCGTGTTGTTGCGGCTGGGGATCGAGCGGTTGGTAGCCCCGATGATGACGCCCTGCGCCATACAGTCCGCCACAACCGCCTGAACGCGTTTCTCGTCCATCGGATCTTTGGTGGCCCGGTCGGTAACCAGTTCAGCGCCCAGGAACAGGCCCTTGCCGCGTACGTCGCCGATCACCTTGTGCTTTTCCATCAGCGCCTGCAGGTTGCCCATCATGCGGTCACCCATGTCGGTGCAGTTCTGCAGCAGGTTTTCGTCTTCGATGATGCGCATGTTCTCGATCGCAGCAGCCGGACCGGCGGTACAGCCACCAAAGGTTGAGATGTCACGGAAGTAGTTCAGCGGATCCGAGGCGTCGTCCTTGAACATGTCAAAGACTTCTTCGGTTGTGACCATCACAGCGATCGCTGCATAGCCTGAGGCAACGCCTTTGGCCATGGTCACGAAGTCCGGCTTGATGCCGTACTGCTGATAGCCGAACCAGGTGCCGGTACGACCCACGCCGCAGACAACCTCGTCAATGTGCAGCAGGACGTCGTACTTCTTGCAGATTTCCTGCACGCGTTCCCAATACCCTTCGGGCGCTTCGATAACGCCACCGCCTGCAGTCACTGGCTCGAGGCACAGCGCGCCAACGGTTTCGGGACCCTCGCGCAGGATTACCTCTTCGATTGCATCTGCAGATGCCTTGCCGAACGCCTCACCAGACAGGTCTTCCATGCCCAGTTCATGCTTGCGGTACTCCATGCAGTGCGGAACGCGAATGAAGTCAGGGGCAAACGGGCCGTACTGCGCAGTACGCTCGTCCTGACCACCTGCCGACATGGTCGCCAGGGTCGAGCCATGATAGTCGCGGTCGCGATACAGGATCTTGGTTTTCTTGCCGCCATAGCGCTTGTGCGCGATTTGGCGAACCATCTTGAACACCTTCTCGTTCGCCTCAGAGCCCGAGTTGGTGTAATAGACCCGGCTCATGCCCGGCATTTTGTCGATGAGCTTTTCAGCAAAGATCGAACCGGGGATCGAACCCGCGGTATTCGCGAAGTAGCACAGCTTCATCAGCTGGTCGTAGACGGCCTTGCAGATGGATTCGCGGCCATAGCCTACGTTTACCGTCCACACGCCGCCAGAGACCGCATCCAGATGCTCTTTGCCTTTCTGGTCCCAGACACGCATGCCTTTGCCTTCGACAATGATACGGGGATCATTGGTTTCAAAAGGCTTATGCTGGATCAGGTGATGCCAGATATGGGCGCGGTCGGCTTCGACCACACGGGAAAGATCGTTTTCGTTGAACGTGCCGTCCATGACATGTCCTTTCAAGAGTGAGGCAGCGCGCGGGAATCAAGTAGCCCGGTCAGCGCGAATTAACGTGATGCTGCAGATCAGCGCGAATGGCCGATGCGAAGTAGGGCCAGATTCGCTGATAGGTTATCTCCAGTATTTCTACCAGTTCGTATTTTTACGGGTTTGTATTGGTAGATGCTTTGTGCTCAATACGCCAATCCGACGATTTTGGGAGGAATGGCGGATGACATCCGACAGCATCTATCAGCGCCATCTGGACAAGACCCCGGCGAACTTTACGCCGTTGTCACCGCTTAGCTATCTTGAACGAACGGCCGCCGTTTATCCGGATTACCCATCCGTGGTTTATGGTACGCGCCGCTATACATGGTCGCAGACCTATGACCGATGCCGCCGTCTGGCGAGTGCGTTGATTTCACGCGGAGTCGGGCAGGGCGATACTGTATCGATCATCGCCGCCAATGTTCCCGAGATGTATGAGGCCCATTTTGGTGTACCGATGGCCGGAGCAGTCCTGAACGCGATCAACACGCGATTGGATGCCCCAATCATCGCCTTCATTCTGAACCACGCTGAGGCAAAGGTCCTTTTTGTTGATCCTGAGTTTTCATCGGTGGTCAAAGAGGCTCTGACACAGGTCGAGCGGCCTGATCTGCTGGTGATCGATATCGAAGATCCCAGTTTTGACGGGGGCGAGCGGCTTGGGGACCTGACCTACGAAGCGTTGTTGGCGGAAGGTGATCCTGAATTCGATTGGTCATTGCCGCAGGATGAGTGGGACGCAATCACGCTCAACTATACGTCCGGAACGACGGGTAATCCCAAGGGTGTGGTTTACCATCATCGCGGTGCAGCACTGAATGCGACGTCGAACATACTGACCTGGGGCATGCCACAGCATTCGGTTTACCTGTGGACGCTGCCAATGTTCCACTGCAATGGCTGGTGTTTTCCATGGACCATGGCTGCGAATGCCGGTGTGTCAGTTTGTCTGAGGGCTGTACGGGACGAGCCGATCTATCAGGCCTTCCGCGAAGAGCGTGTCACTCATTTCTGCGGAGCACCCATTGTTCTGAACATGCTGGCCAATGCGCCTGATCACCTCAAGGACTTTGATCACCAGATCAAGGTAATGACTGCTGGCGCACCACCGCCAGCCGCTGTGATCGAAGCGATGGAAGGCATGGGGGTTGAAGTGACCCATGTCTATGGTCTGACCGAAACCTACGGACCGTCGGTCGTTTGCGCATGGAAAGACGAATGGAACGATAAAGGTGCCGAGGATCGCGCAGCTTTGAAGGTTCGTCAGGGCGTAAAGTACGTCGCTTTGTCTGGTCTGATGGTTGCCGACCCAGACACGATGGAACCTGTCCCCGCGGATGGCGAGACGATGGGTGAGATCTTCATGCAGGGCAACATCGTCATGAAAGGATATCTCAAGAACCCTGATGCCACTGACAAGGCGTTCAACGGTGGCTGGTTTGCTTCGGGCGATCTGGGTGTGATGCATCCCGATGGCTATATCGCACTGAAGGACCGGTCGAAGGACATCATCATTTCAGGGGGTGAGAATATCTCGTCCGTCGAAGTTGAAGGTATCCTGTACAAGCACCCATCAGTGATGGAGGCTGCGGTCGTCGCACGTCCGGACGACAAATGGGGTGAAACACCCTGCGCTTTTGTCGAACTGAAGCCAGGGGCCGAAGTGACGGATGCCGAGCTGATCGCATTTTGCCGGGACAACATGGCCCACTTCAAGGCACCCAAAACTGTGATCTTCGGGGCGCTGCCCAAGACCTCGACAGGCAAGATACAGAAGTTCGTACTACGTGATCAGGCGCGCGCGCTGACCTAGGCGTCGAGCCTGTCAAAGATCGAAAGGTCAAGATCCAGCATCTCGCCCATCCAGATGGCCCGATCCCGGTGATCCTCAAGGTGTTCACCGGTTTCTGGATGGGTGAATACAGTCAGTCCCTTTCGGTTCAGCATGAGCCAGGGAATGATTTTGTCGAATGCATCTGCGGCAAAACCCAGCTGGCAACTCCAGCGTGGATGTGGACCGACATTGCGTGCATGCATTCTGCCCAGCTGAACGGGAAACAGGCGCGCGGCCTCTTCGCAAACCTGCTGCGCTGCGTATTGCGTTTCAGCGTCGAAATAGACATGCGCGTGATAACCTGTGATCTCTGGCATCGTGACCTCTTTTGTCTGTTTCGACGAAATTAGGGTCAGCCAGAGATGAATTGTACCCGTGTTTGCACACAGATTCTGTGCGTCGAACTATGAAGGCGCGTTCGCGTTGGGATGCGCTGCCCCAAATGCAGGGTGTTCAGTACAGGCCGCTTCAACGCCAAGAATGCGGGGCATGTCGGACAAGTCCACCTCCCAGCGTCGGGCGTTGTAGATCTGCGGCATAAGGCAGATGTCCGCCAATCCGGGATTCGAACCTGCGCAATAAGGGGCTTGGTCAAACTCCCCCAGCATGGCCTCGAACGCCTGAAGACCGGGTCGGATGAAGTTACGCATCCAGTCGCCCGGCATACCCTCGGCACCGCCACTGAGTGCGGTCGCGTATTTGGCAACTGACAGATTGCAAACCGGATGAATATCCACGGCAATGGCGTGTGCTAGCGCCTGAACTCCTGCTCTTGGACCGGGTTCTGCCGGGAGAAGTTGTAATCCGCGCGTCTGATCCAGATAGTCAAGTATTGCCAGCGATTGCGTCAGGCGCAGACCATCTATCTCAAGCACCGGGACGAAGCCCTGAGGGTTGCGCGTGAGATGAGCCGCCCCCTTTTGTTCGCCTTTGACGAGGTCCACGACAACCGAGCGATAAGCGATGCCTGCCAGATTCAGCGCGATACGCACACGGTAGCTGGCCGATGACCGCCAATAATCATAGAGGACGACATCGCTCATCCCAATCTCCTTATTCGTCCGCCAGCGTGGCAGCTCTGATTGCCTGAGTCAGAACAGACCGGTCGCCGATGTGATTGGCCAAAACCAGTACAAGGCGCGCGTTCAGGGCGTCGCTGTCGGTTTTTTCCAGCCCCTCATGCGCGGCCAGTAGATCGGCGTAGAAATCATCAGCGTCATCGATGTTCGGGGTGAGGATCAGATCACTCATTGCGCTTACTCCTTACCGCTGGCCCGGCGGATGGCATGCCGGAATGCGTTGTCTTCATAATTGTCGCGCCGCGCGGCGACATGTTGATCCGGACGGATCAGGTAGACAGCACTGGTCGCATCACCAAGGTAACGGCGTTTGAGTTCCAGTGTTGGATCGTCTTTGACGGACAAGGCCAGTCGGGTGACTTCGATACCGTCTTCCTCGATCACATCAGGGGCGTCAGCGTCGATTGTGAGCAGAGTGAATTTACCAGCCAGCTTCGGCAGCAGGAATTCATCCCCCAGTGGCGCATCGGGGCAGGGTGAGCCGGGTCGGGTGCGCGCAGGCCCATCCAGTGCATCTGCTGAGTTTAGCGGCGACCCGTCATAGGTGCAGGGAACACTCAGACGACCCGAATTCACCAGCGGGCGGGCAAATTCGTGATGCTCACTCAGATCCAGCACCGCATCCCGCAGGATGCGCGACATCTGGGATTTCGGCGTAATGAAATCGGTGGACCGGGTTGAATTGAGGATGTTCTCATCCGCGCCATGAACACGCTCGACATCGTAGCTGTCGAGGAGCGTTTCAGGCGCTTTGCCATCAATCACAAGCTTTAGCTTCCAGCACAGGTTGTCAGTATCCTGCATTCCGGAATTGGCCCCGCGGGCACCAAACGGGCTGACCTGATGCGCGCTGTCGCCCGCAAAGATCACCCTGTTGTGGCGGAATCTCTCCATTCGACGACACTGGAAGGTGTAGATCGACACCCATTCCAGTTCAAACTGGACATCTTCGCCCAACATCGCCTTGAGGCGTGGGATCACGTTTTCGGGCCGCTTTTCCCGCTCTTTGTCGATATCCCATCCCAGTTGCAGGTCGATGCGCCACACACCATCGGGCTGTTTGTGTAGCAGCGCAGATTGTCCCTTGTTGAAGGGCGGATCGAACCAGAACCAGCGCTCGGTCGGAAAGTCGGCATCCATGATCACATCGGCGATCAGGAAATTGTCCTCGAATACGCGCCCGACAAAGTCGAGACCCAGCATCCGACGCGTCGGCGATCCTGCACCGTCGCAGGCAATCAGCCAGTCTGCCTCGACAGTGTAGGAACCTTCAGGGGTCTCGACCTCCAGCTTGACGTGATCGTCATGGGTTCCGATCGCTTCGACCTTGTTGCGGCCACGAATCTCGATGGGCGCGCCTTGTTCCTGCAGTTCGCGGACTCGGTCCACCATGAACTGTTCAAAATAGTATTGCTGAAGGTTGATAAAGGCGGGATTGGCATGCCCTTCCTCGGGCAACAGGTTGAATTCATAGACCTGTCGCTCGTCGAAGAAGACCTTGCCAACGTTCCATTGGACACCCTTGTCGACCATTGGGCGGCCGCCGCCCAACCGATCAGCGATTTCGAGCGTGCGCTTGGCAAAGCAAATGGCACGGCTGCCAAAGCTGACCTTGTCATTGTCATCCAGAACCACGACCTCGATACCTTGCTGGGCCAGATCGATTGCGGCGGCCAGGCCGATCGGTCCTGCTCCAATCACGATAACCTTGTGACGAACCGGAGCCGGAGCGTCCTGATCCGGACTGCGTGTGTAGGCGTAGAGTGGAACTTCAAAAATCTTGTTCATGGGCTCTCCCCCAATGCTCGTGCGCTTGTGGCACACAAATCTGGTGCTCTGGCAAAGGATTGCCGGAGGTCATGACGAATGGTCTCATCGATTCTTGTCGGGCGACACGATCTGGATCAAAGCCGCCCGCATTTCCTTAACCCTGCAGAGCTTCCCACATCTCCAGATCGCGCTGGGCGGTCCAGATACGGGGCGTGTCGATGCCACGAGCCTCGTCGTATGCTCGGGCTACGTTGAATGGCAGGCAGTGTTCGTAAATCGCATATTCAGCAAATTTCGGGTCACATTCGGCCCGCACCGCATCCCATGCTTCTTTCAGAGAACCGCCACGTGCCGCTACTTTCGCCGCCGGGCGATAGGTGCTTTCGACAAAGTCGCGTGTGTTTTCGATGGCTGCATTGACCATGTCCTTGCCAACAAGCGCATCGCCCCGGCCCGGCGCGATGGCATCGACGTCGAACCATTTGATCTCGTCCAGCGTGTCACCCCAGTCACTGAAGTGACCGTCACCGCAATAGCAGGCCGAGTGATACTCAACGATGTCACCGGTGAACATGACGTTCTGATCGGGCACGTGGATGACAATGTCTCCAGCGGTGTGGGCGCGGCCCAAATGCATCAGATCGACCCGGCGGTTGCCCAGATAGACGGTCATCGTGTCGCTGAACGTGGTGGTGGGCCATGTCAGGCCCGGGATGCTTTCATGCCCTTCGAACAGGCGCGGGAAACGCTGGAATTCGCTGTCCCAGTCTTCCTTGCCGCGTTCAACGACCATGGCGCGGGCCATGTCCGACATCAGGATCTGCTGCGCGCCAAAAGCACTGGCGCCCAGTACACGGACCGCGTGGTAGTGTGTCAGCGCGACATGGGTGATCGGTTTGTCGGTGACCGAGCGCACGCATTCGATAACCTTGTTGGCCAGACGCGGGGTCGCCTGCGCCTCAACAATCATCACACTGTCATCGCCGATGATAACGCCCGAGTTCGGATCGCCCTCGGCAGTGAAGGCATACAGGCCTTCACCGACTTCGGTGAATGAGATTTTCTTTTCCGACATGTCCCCCTGGGACGCGAAAGCTTTTGCCATGATGGTTTCCTTATCGTGCGTAGGGGTTTTCAAGGGCAGGTAGGACGGTTCCGACACAGTCACCAAAGCCGATGGTGTAGCCATCCCCTTTGGCAGCACCTTTCAGGGTCAGTGTGTCACCATCTTCGATGAAATTGCGGGTCTCACCGGTGTCCAGCGTCAGCGGTTCCTTTCCGCCCCAGCTAAGCTCCAGCAATGAGCCGCGTTCAGGCTTGGTTGCGCCCGAGATCGTTCCTGAGCCCAGCAAGTCGCCGACATTCATCGGGCAGCCCGATGTCGAGTGGTGTGCCAGCTGCTGAGCGGCAGAGTAGTACATCTCTTTGTAGTTGGTTTCTGCGATGGTGGTTTCCGCTTTGCCCTCTGGTGCCATCGTGACTTGAAGGTCGATGTCATAAAGCATCGGGCCGCAGTCTTTCAGATGGTCCAGCAATTCGAACTCGCGCTCGGGCGTGTCGCATCGGAATGGCTCCAGCGCGGCTTTGGTCACGATCCATGGGCTGATCGATGTTGCAGTGGCCTTTGCCTGGAACGGGCCCAGCGGCTGGTACTCCCACGCCTGAATGTCCCGGGCAGACCAGTCGTTAAGCAGGACATAGCCAAAGATGTGATCATCCGCTTCCTGCACTGAAATTGGGCCTTCGGACGGGGTGCCGACAATCGCACCCATTTCCAGTTCGATGTCGAACCGGCGGCAGGGCAGGAATGCAGGTTTGTCGTGGTCGGGGGATTTCAATTGCCCCCACGGGCGGCGCACATCTGTGCCTGAAACGACGACCGACGAGGCGCGACCGTTGTAACCGATCGGGATGTGCAGCCAATTCGGAGGCAGCGCATTTTCCGGACCACGGAACATCGTTCCAACGTTGAAGGCATGGTTCCGACCGGCATAGAAATCCGTGTATTCGCTTACAGCGAAAGGCATATGCATATCGGCATCTGCTTGGGCTACCAGCAGGGGCTCTACCTTGTCTTGTTCTTCTGACCCATCCGCGAGCAGGGCAATCAGACGCTCACGCAGTGCGGCCCACACAGCGGGGCCTTCTTCCATCAATGGGTTCCAAAATGGCAGGTCGAAGAGCGGTTCATCAGTCAGTTCGATGAGGCCTTCATCTTCGGCTGCGGTCACGTCCAGGATCATATCACCGATGGCGACACCGCAGTGCGGATCCGATCCATCTGTCGAGAAAACACCGTATGGCAGATTGTTCAACGGAAACGGGTGATTTGCGTCATTGGCCGAAGCCACCCAGGATTTCATCAAAGACATATGTAGTCCTTCTATTTTCGCGGGAACCAACCCGCGGTAACGTGTCTAGGAAGCCGAACGAAGAGATTTGAACCCCAGCAACAGAGCGGCGACAATCATGAAGCTGCCACCAATCCGATCCAACCATAGTCTGGCTGACCCCGTTAACCGATTGGCTAACCAGCTAGCACTGCCGCCGTAGGCCACGAGGAACAAGCCGTCGATGGTTAGGTAGGTTGCAGAGAGAACCGTAAACTGCATCCAGAACGGTTGCAGCGCATCTATGAACAGCGGAAACAAAGCTGCGAAGAATACAACCGCTTTTGGGTTTGCCGCTGAGGTGATGAAGCCTTGCAGCCAAAGAGCTTTGCGACTGCTCAGGTGGGCCGCTTGTGAGGCCTTGCTCTCAGCTTTCAAAATCATGCGCAGGCCCAGGAACACGAGATACGCTACGCCCAGCCACTTAATTACTGCCAGTGCCGTGCCAGATGCGGCGATGAGAGCGGCAAGGCCGAGGCCCGCCGCCAGCATCTGCAGTAAATTCGCTGTCAAATCGCCCGCTGCCGTGAACAATCCGCGTCCCAATCCATTTGCGGCTGAATTTGACAACATCAGCAACTGGCTGGGCCCCGGAGTGCTCATCAACAGCAATACAGTAGCAACGTAGGTGATCCAGGTATCGAGGGTCATTTTGGGGCGCTACTTCCTTCCGGGGGTCCCATCGAACTTTTTGTCGATATCGGTCCAGCAATCGATGTAGTCATCCTGCAATGGCGCTTCATTCGCCGCAAACGCGGTCAGATGCTGCGGGAAGCGTGTTTCGAACATGAACGACATGGTGTTGTCGAGTTTATCCGGACCCAGATTAGAATTGGAGGCTTTTTCAAAGGCTTCCTTATCCGGTCCATGCGGAATCATCATGTTGTGCAGGCTCATGCCACCCGGGACAAAGCCCTGCGGTTTGGCATCGTACTGCCCATAAATGTTGCCCATCAGTTCCGACATAATGTTCTTGTGATACCAGGGTGGGCGGAATGTATCTTCCATCACCATCCAGCGTTCACGGAACAGAACAAAGTCGATATTGGCGGTGCCGGGTTGACCCGAAGGAGCGGTCAGGACGGTAAAGATAGACGGATCCGGGTGATCAAACAGGATCGCACCGACCGGGCAATAGGTACGCAGATCATACTTATAGGGCGCGTAATTACCGTGCCACGCAACCACATCCAGAGGGCTGTGCCCGATTTTCGTCGTATGGAACTGGCCACACCACTTAATCGTCACCGTAGAAGGCACCTCTCGGTCCTCAAACGCTGCGACTGGGGCCTTGAAATCGCGCGGGTTGGCCATGCAGTTGGCCCCGATCGGTCCGCGACCGGGCAGCTCGAATTTTTGACCATAGTTTTCGCAAACAAAGCCACGGGCCGGGCCTTCCAACACCTCGACACGGTATAGCAATCCGCGCGGGATGATGGCGATTTCTTTGGGTTCCAGATCTATGATGCCCAGTTCGGTGGCAAAGCGCAGGCGACCTTCCTGTGGCACGACCAACAACTCGGAGTCAGCTGAGAAGAAGTAATCATCCACCATCGATTCCGTTACCAGGTAGATGTGGGTCGCCATGCCGACCTGAGTGTTAACGTCACCGGCCGTGGTCATCGTGCGCATGCCTGTCAGCCAGTTCAGGCCTTCGTCAGAATGCGGGACCGCATCCCATCGATACTGGCCAAGGCTGATGACATCCGGATCAACGCAAGGCGCTGATTTCCAATATGGAAGATCAATTTTTTCGTAGCGATGTGAATGTTTTACCGATGGGCGGATGCGATAGCACCAGGTCCGCTCCGGCGGATTTGCGGTAAAGGCTGTGCCACTCAGTTGCTCGCCATACAGGCCATAATTGCACTTCTGAGGGCTGTTCATGCCTTGGGGCAAAGCGTCGGGTAGAGCTTCGGTTTCAAAATCGTTGCCAAAGCCGGGCATGTATCCGGCATGCGTGCCAACAGGAGTGCTGGCCTGGGTCATCTGATGCGGGTCGGTCGGACGATTCATCGTGTGTTCCTCCGTTTACTGCTTGTCGGATAATAGTTGATTTTGTAACTAACAAGCATGACACATCATGAAAATGACGAAAAAGATGAGTTTGATCTGCGGAATTTCCTGCCATTCCTGCTGAATCAGGCCGCCGAAGAGAGCGCGTTGGAGTTTCAGCGCGTCTATAAGAATCGCTACGGACTGCTGCGCACCGAATGGCGCGTCCTGTTCCATCTGGGCAATTATGGTGAGCTGACAGCCAAGGACATTGGCCTTCAGGCAAAAACGCATAAAACCAAGATCAGCCGGGCCGTCCATAAACTAGAGCAACGCCGTTATCTCAAGCGTGAGCGGGATGAGAGGGACCGCAGAGTCGAGCGCTTGACGCTAACACCCGCCGGGCAAACCGTGTATCGTGAATTGCGTAGTTTCGCTGAGGAATATGACGCCAGACTGACTGCAAAGTTCACCATGGGCGAGGCTGCACTGCTGAGAATGATGTTACGTCGTCTCGCAGGTATGGAGTGACCACTGGTAATCGCGAGGTGGTGTTCCCAGATAAGCACTGGGACAGACACAGGAAAAAGAAATGACAACGACGGAGACCCCTGCCGCGAATGCGAATGATCTGATTGAATGGCTGGTCACGCGCGGGTTGGAAGGGGCCGAGCAAGAAGAGCTTTTGGACGGGTACTGCAATCGGCTGGTCGAAATGGGCATCCCTCTGATGAGGTTTCATGCGGCACAATCGACACTCCATCCCGTCTATGGCGGAACTGGTTACAGCTGGTACCAGGATCGCGGTGGTGAGTATGCGACTTTCGAATATACGGAAGAACCTAGTGAGGTTTGGCGTAACAGCCCTCTATTCGCAATTTTGAACGAGGATCTGGATGATCTGCGCGAACGGCTTGTGGATCAGAACGAGCCCAGCCGGTATCCATTGTTGAACGAGCTGCGCGAGATCGGCGCGACTGACTACTATGCAACCGGAGTTTCTTATGGAGCTTCCGGACACATTCCTGCAAACGGCACTCAGAAAACCGGTGATGGGGTTCTGATGTCCTGGACCAGCAACGCCCCTGATGGATTTCAGGAACGCGACATTTCCCTTATACACGAGGCTCTGCCGCATCTTGGACTGGCTCTGAAATCTGCGAAAAACGATAAGTTGGCTCGCGATCTGCTGCGCGTTTATCTGGGACGCGACGCTGGTAAGCGCGTCCTTTCGGGTGAAATACGGCGCGGTTCGCTTCAGCAGATAGATGCGGTTATCTGGAACTTTGATCTTGAAGGGTTCACCAGCCTCTCCGAGGAGATGCCGGGAAACGAGATCATCAAGATGCTGAATGATTATCTCGACGTTGCGGTGTCTGTTGTGCACGAATGCGATGGCAGCATTCTCAAGTTCATGGGTGATGGTCTGATGGCCATGTTTGACGTTGGTGAGATTGATGCTGACGCCCGCGCAGCCCTGCGCGCGGTTGCTGTATTGCAGCAGCGTATGGCTGATCTGAACAAGAGACGCGAAGCAGAAGGGTTGCCGACTGCGAACTTCACGCTGGCTTTGCATGCAGGTGAGATTCTGTATGGGAATATCGGATCTGAGAACCGATTGGACTTTACGGTCATCGGTCCCACAGTGAATCAAGCTGCACGCATCGCGGAAATGCACCGGTCACTTGGGCAGCGCATTCTGATTTCTGACGATGTAGCGCGTGCAGCGCAGCCTTGTGCGCAAAACCTGATCTCAGTCGGTCGCTACATGTTGCGCGGCGTACCTGAGCCCAAAGAGCTGTTTACGATATACCGGCCTGCGGCTTAGAAATCGACTTCCACGCCCGGCAGGTTCAGTTCGCGCATCATGTCGCGTAGTTCCTGCCGCGCAGCGATGTTTGAGATATTCAGCTGTTTGACCCCGATATCCTTGAGGTCCAGCAGAGTAAGCCCGCGAGGGAACAACTCACGGAAAATCACACGTTCCGAAAAACCCGAGGCGACACGGAAGCCAATCCTCTGCGAGAGCATCTCAATCGCGCGCTGCATCTTTTCCTTGTTGACCATACGCTGCGTACCGACACGGTTGCGTACCACCACCCAGTCAATCGGTTTTAGGCCGGCCTGTGCCCGCAACTGGCGCGCGTTCCAGACCATCTCGGAATAGACCGAAGGGCCAAGAATCTTTTCACCCTTTGAATCGATCCGGGCCAGAAGGTCGAAATCGATGAAGCTGTCGTTCAGCGGCGTAATTAGCGTATCGGCGAGAGAATGTGCTACCTGGCTGAGGCGTGTGTGAGAGCCCGGACAGTCTATCAGGATGAAGTCACTGTCGCTTTCAAGCTCGGCAACAGCTGCAGACAGGCGGTGATCATAGATGTTCTCGCCCGGTTTCAACGTGCTGGCGTCAATCTCGGGAAGATCGTGATGCCGAGGACTGGGCAGGGGGGCCTCTGCGCCATTCAGGAAATTGACGCGGTTCTCGAAATACCGTCCAAGGCTGCGTTGCCGCAGGTCTAGATCCAGTGTGCTGACCTTATGGCCTAACCGGGCAAGTGCCGTTGCCACATGCATCGATACGGTCGATTTGCCTGCGCCACCTTTTTCGTTCCCGACGACAATGATATGTGCCATGCTTGTATTCCCAAGTCTCGCCGTGTTTGTCTACACGTTGTTGTTGGCCACTATATGTTGTGGCGGCGCCGAAGGGAAGAACCCCAGACGGTTCTGTGGCTCAATATCAGTCTCTAATTTGGAAAATCTCGCAATGATCGTGGCTTGCACCCCACGCTTGCCAAAGGCCTTGGCCTGATTCACTGTCAGGATTGGGGTTTCGGCGGGGAGGACCGGGATTGGATCACCTGTTTCTGAACGTGTTGAACGTGGTTCTTCCGGTGCTGATTTGCGCAGGAGTCGGTTATAGCCTGGCCCTGCTTAAAGCACCCTTTGACAACAAAGTTGTGGGTGGCATCGTATCCAGGGTCGGGTATCCAACGCTTATCATCTCGCATCTGTCCGCGACCAAGCTCGAAATCAGTACCTTCCTCGATATGATGGCGGCGGCAGCACTGGCTATTGCAGCCTTTGGGGTACTGGGGTTTGCGACCCTCAAGATACTGCGGCTACCGGTTCGCGCCTTTCTGACGCCGTTGATGCACGGTAATGTGGGGAATATCGGTCTGCCCATTACGTTACTGGCGCTGGGCGATACCGGTATGGCCTATACTATGGCCTTTGTTGTGGTGGTGTTAATCAGCATTTTCACTGTTGGAATGTGGATACCGGCTGGAGAGTTTTCGCCCAAAAAGCTCGTCACCTCCCCGATTATCTATTCCGTGATCATCGCGCTGGGCCTTATGTCCACGGGGTACAGTCTGCCGCAGCCGGTGCTGAAGTCCTTTGATATACTGGGTGGCTTGTCGATCCCCCTGATGCTTCTGACACTGGGTCACACATTGGCCACGTTGCGGATCAAAGGTCTTGGTGTAGCGATGCTGCTGACGGCTTTGCATCTGGTTATGGCGGTCGCGATCGCCAGTACGTTGGTCTGGATTTTCGGGTTTACGGGTGCCGAGCGGGGTGCGCTGATCCTGTGCTGTTTGATGCCATCCTCGGTGGCAACCTATCTGTTCATTGACCAGCATGTACCGGAATACGGGCCGGACGTGGCCGGGTTCATTTTGGTATCGACCATAGCAACCATTGTGACTCTGCCATTGGCGTTATCCTACTGGATCTGAGGGCTTTGCGAGACCTGAGGAAGTGCTACTCCAGTCGACCTGTCAATCCGCCAAACGTTAGGTAGGAAGCTGTTTTGTATAAACAAAATATTAATGTGTATTTTCCCTAAGCTTGACCGCAAGTCTGACGTGTGACTAGAATTCAGGATCGTATCCAGGTTGCGTGGAGACGAATGTAGTGAGTTTTGAACGTGAAGTTTATGCCGCATCACGCCGTTTTGCGCGGTCCGATGACCGTCGTGCGTGGTGGGAGTTGATAGTTAGTCTCACACTTTATGCCGGTGCGATGGTAGCCGGGTTGTCGAGTATTGGAAATTGGTGGCTGATGGTGCCAGCTGTGGTTGTCGCAGCTGCTATGGGGCTGCGGATCTACATGATCCAGCACGATTGCCTGCACAGGTCCTTCTTCACCTCTCGAAATCTGAATGATCGGGTGGGGACACTGTTGTCGCCAATCGCGATGACGCCTTATCGCGCCACGCGCTATATTCATGGACAGCACCACACGTATGTGAGCGACCTCGAAAGGCGCGATACATTCGAGATATTCACTATGACACTGACAGAGTGGAAATCCGCGCCTGCCTGGAAGCGACTTCAGTATCGCATCTATCGAAGTCCGGTCCTGCTGATTCTGATCGGTCCGTTTGTGCTGTATGGCGTCTTGCGACGCATGCCCCTCTACGGGTTCAAAACCGGAGTAGGTGATCTGATCCTGCACAACCTGTTGCTTGGTGGCTATCTGGTGCTCATCTGGTGGCTCTCAGGATGGGGCGGCATAGCGTTCTGGGCCGCGTCCTTCTATTTGGCAAGCGTCTTCGGTGCATTGATCCCCTATGTTGTCCACAATTTTGAGGAAATCTACTGGGGTAGACGCCCTGAGTTGACGTTCAAAACGGCGGCTCTTGAAGGGAGCGCGGTCTTGGACTGGGGCAGGTTGTTTGATTGGGTGACCATGAATATCGGTTATCATGACCTGCATCACCTGAACGCCAAGATTCCAGGCTACAAGCTCGGCACTGCTCACGCTGAGCTTGAGGCTGAGGGGCTGCTGCATTCCCGGAAGATCGGTTTCTGGCAAGGCCTCGGCTGTCTGCGATGGAAACTCTACGACGAAGAGAACGGGCGCATGGTTCCCTTTCCTCTGTACCAGCGCCGAGGCCGTGTCACTGCTGCAGAATGAGGGGGCGTCTGCTTTTGGCGATGACCTTTCTGTTCGCGGCGTGCGGCGACAGCGGACCTGTTTACCCAATTCAGAGCGAGCTCTATGATTGGGTGAAATCTCCGGAGGCGATACATCCGGAATCCGATCAATCGCCCGTCATCTCTGATCCGGTTATTACGTTTCGCCTGAAGCGAGGCGAGAGGCAGTCGGCTCTAAGAGCTGGCGAGGATTGGCGGACTGGTCAGATCAGACTCTTCGGTTTTGACGTGCGGGTTGTGGGCAACATGTTGCCTTCGGAGGTCGTCGACGTATCGCAACTTTATCGGGTCGGGAGTCCTTCAACCAAGATCATTTCGGTGCAGCTTGATGCGAAACGAGGCGTAACCGTGTTTGGGCGCACGTGTATTGCCGCGAAAGACCTGGGCGCATGGCACAGGGTCGAGATGCGAATCCGGCTGCGCAACGATGACTTTGGGTATCTGGAGGTTTTCTGTGACCGAAAGCCAGTTTGGGCCAGAACAAACATCCGAACTACTTTCCCTCCGGTATGTCGCATCCGCGAAGGATGTAATTTGGCAGTGCCCGAGCCGCAGAGGTATGAGTGGCTGGTCGGTGTCATGGCAGATCACGGCGTGTCCAAACCTTTCACCCTGCAGATGCAGAGGTTGCATCACAGGCTGCTGATTTATACGCCAAATCGTGCTGGGAATTTGTGACACCTAGCCCACGGACTTGATCACCACTGCATGACGTTGGTTTTCACAAAAAAGGCCGTCCTTTCGGGACGGCCTTTTCTGGGAACAATCAGGTTGGGGTTTAGAAGCCCAGACCTTCGTATTTCTTCTTGAACTTCGACACGCGGCCGCCGGCGTCCATCAGGCGCGACGAACCACCGGTCCACGCAGGGTGCGAGGAGGGGTCGATTTCCAGAGCCAGCTGATCGCCTTCGGCGCCCCAGGTGGATTTCATCTGTACTACGGAGCCATCGGTCATTTTGACGTTGATGAAGTGATAATCGGGATGGATGTCTTTTTTCATCTTTCCGCTCCTTACGCCTCGGCGCCAGCCTTGGGCTTGTAGTTGGTGACTTCTGCGATACGCGCGGACTTACCACGGCGAGAGCGCAGATAGTACAGTTTGGCGCGACGAACGCGGCCACGGCGGACAACGGTGATGCTGTCGATGTTGGTCGAATGCAGCGGGAACACACGCTCCACGCCTTCGCCAAACGAAATCTTGCGAACGGTGAACGAACCGGCGATGCCGTCGCCGTTTTTGCGCGCAATGCAGACACCTTCGTAGTTCTGCACACGGGTGCGCGAGCCTTCGGTCACTTTAAAGCCGACACGGATGGTGTCACCGGCTTTGAAATCGGGGATGTCTTTCCCCAGGGCGGCAATCTGTTCCGCCTCAAGCTGTGCGATCAGGTCCATCGCAGTTACTCCTATCTGCTCGTGGTTGGTCCACGAAGTTAAGCACGGCCTGAGAGCTCTTGGTCTTCACCGGGTCCTGCGTACAGCCCGCCAGAGGTCAGATCGAATGTTCCTTATGTCTGGTTCGTCTTGCCGCGCCGTGGCCGAAGAAAGCCGGGCGTCACGACATGATGCAAACCAAAACACCGGAGTCGCATGTCGCGACACCGGATTGCGCTGCTTTAAGAGCTTTGGGGTCAGTGATCAAGCCCTTTGACGCATGTTTTCTCAAGATAGCTGACTCTTTTGACGGTGGGTTTTCGCCGCCCGCACAAATGCACCGTTGCCTTGATGCGTGGATTTGGCATTCTGTGGTCAATAATACGAGCAGAAATTTGAGACAGGAACAGTGATGCGCATTGCAATCTTGCTGGCACTCATGGGTGCTGTGCTTATGTCATGCGGCCGGCGTGGCCCGCAGCCTCAGGCCATAGAGCTTACACCGACTGCCGATGCCAGAGCGCCCGCTGTAATCTATCCCAAATTCGGTGATGCTGATCCTCATGAGTGGGAGGGCCGCCATCCCGGGCACTACCCTATCCACGGCCTTGATGTTTCGCGCTGGCAGGGTCCGATCGACTGGCATACCGCAAAAGCGTCGGGTGTCAGTTTCGCGTTTTTGAAAGCGACTGAAGGTGGTGATTTTGCGGATCCTTTGTTTGAGGATCATCGCAAGGGTGCGCAGGCGGCGAATGTACCCTGGGGCGCATATCACTACTATTATTTCTGCCGCCCGGCTGCAGAGCAGGCCCGTTGGTTTATTGAAAACGTACCCAAGGGCGCGGACCTGCCGCATGTGCTTGATATGGAATGGACCCCACATTCCAAAACCTGCACTTTGCGCCCTGATGGCAAGACCATCCGCTCCGAGGCGCAGAAATTCCTGAACATTCTGGAACGGCACTACGGTCGCAGGCCCATTGTCTACACCACCGTGGATTTCTACGAGGACACCGATATCGGGCGCTTGCCAAAAACCGACTTCTGGCTCCGATCGGTGGCCGGGCATCCGCGACAGGTTTACCCGAATGCGATCTGGCGTTTCTGGCAGTATACCGGGACCGGGCTCGTGCCCGGCGTGCAGGGCAAGGTGGATATCAATACCTTCAACGGCACGCCGGAGACATGGGCCCTTTGGAAGGTCGGCAACTACTACTGATGCAGTTAGCTGCCGTAGGTCTCGATGGTGCCACCACCAATCAGATGGCCCAGTCGGCGTTCGCGCTCGTCGCCAAAGGAATTGTTTAGCCAGAACACTTCACCATCGGCCAGTTCGCGGCGTTTGAAACCACGCTCGGCCAGACAACGATGTACCTGATCGATTTCTCCCTGCGCTCGAAGACTATCCTCAGCCGGGATCGTCACTAGGGGGCCTATCACTACGCCAGCTATGAGAATGCTGGTCATGTAGCCACCGACGACGGCAGCATTTCCACCTTCCGGCGACTCACCAATACACGACTCCATAGCAGAGCGCGCTGAGTGCAGGTTATGGCCATCCTGCGTAGGGATATAACGCTCAAGTGGTTTTGTGGTGCAGGCCGAAGCGGCCAGCAGCGACAGAATTAGTAACTTTTTCATTAAGCAGCCCGAATCGATTTATTCTGCAATTGCTTTTTTCAGCATCTTTATGCGTGAGTATATTGAGACTAAAACAACCGCAAATCGCAATTTGTCAAAACTCAACCCTGCGTCCTGTGCGCCACAGTCGGGATATCAATCGGAGTTTTCGTCGTGTGATTTCAGGTAGCTATCCCATACGTCGGGCCGTCTTTCACGCGTGATGTTTTCTGCCATTTTATGGCGCCACTCAGCAATGCGGCCGTGATGGCCGGACATCAGCACCTCGGGAATCGGTCGACCTTTCCATTCCGCAGGGCGCGTGTATTGAGGATGCTCCAGCAGCCCCGATGAAAAGCTCTCTTCTTCGGTCGAAGCCTGATTTCCTAGAACTCCGGGGATCAATCTAACGGTAGCATCTATCAGCGCCTGCGCCGCAATCTCACCGCCGGTCATGACAAAATCGCCCAGCGATACTTCTTGAACGCCGTAATGTTCCAACACTCGTTCATCGACGCCTTCAAACCGTCCACATAACAGTGTCATACCATCACACCGCGCCAGATTTTGCATCATGCGCTGATCCATTCGCCGTCCACGTGGGCTGAGATAGATCAGGGGCCAGTTGCCTCGGATACCTGCCATCGTGTGCTCGATTGCTTCGCCAAGAACATCGGCACGCAAAACCATACCCGCACCGCCGCCTGCAGGCGTGTCATCCACGTTGCGGTGCTTGCCGACACCAAACTGTCTCAGATCAGTGGTTTCCAGCTGCCACAGTCCTTCCTGCAGCGCTTTGCCCGTCAGGCTTTCGCCGAGCACGCCCGGAAACGCCGACGGAAACAGCGTAATTATCTTTGCCTTCCATACACCATGAAGATCCGGCGTTGGTGTCATCAGCTCGCGCGGTTTCAGGGTCGGCCGGATAGCCTTGCGGCCATGGGATTTGCTGGGTTTGTCAGTCATGTCGTGGCAGTCAGGCTATTTTGAGCGGATTGGATGAGACCTGCTTTCTGTCTGACAAGCTCCGTATCGTCCAGTCCGGAACGATTTAGTTGTAACATCTGGGCAAGGGTGTTTTCAGGCAGGCGCGGATTGGCGCGGGTTGGGCCAATCAGTTGGGACGCCTTACTGAGACGCAGGCCCAGAAATTCCGCGAACGGGCTGCCGGGGCCGTACTCTCTGTCCACCATTTCTTCAAGCCATTGGGTTTGAACATCGATCGATGGCAACCGCTCCTGAATGGCTTCAGCAGCGGTCCGAAGTGAAGGCAGCGCGTCAAGATGCGATCGGTAGGTTTCGAAGTCCTGAACCAGGCGCAAGCGTTGCAGGTCGTGTGCCCAGAGGCTATAAAGCCAGCTGCCTCGCTGCCTCAGGGACAGATAGATAGTAATATCGAGTTCTTCGCCTGCGAACCGATTACGAATTGTGTCAACCAAGCAGGCGGCAAGATCGGGTGCGGCTTCATAGCCAACCGCGACGTTGCGGCTGGGGCGCAGGCCCGAGAAGTTTTCTTCGCTTAGAATAAGACCGCGTTTGGTGCCAAAGTTTGTGGCCTCAAGGAAGTCGCGCATCTGGTTGCCGAAATCGGCCAAGGTGCGTGCAGTACCATACAGAGAATGCCGGGTTGCGGCATCGGCCAGACCAGTTTTTCTGGTTTTGTATGGCAAGACCAATGCGTAGTGAGGCCAGATCAACTCGCGATTTTCGAAGAGGAACGATTGCGCGGCCGTGACGCCGGTTTTGTGTAGGCCTAAATGCAGGAAAACCCGCCGCATCAAAACAAACCATCGGGCGGATCGGCGACAACACGGCCACGCTCCAGATCAACGGTGGGAACGTTCGCCAGCGTAAACGGCA
>NZ_SMMF01000960.1:293058-293771 GCF_009711355.1 Roseibium sp. RKSG952
TGAACTTCCAACAGATCGGCTGCGCCATGGTTCTGTACTGATTTTACGCGCCCCAACAGGGCACCTCCGGTATCATAAACTTCCAGCCCAATGAGGTCAGTATGATAGAATTCGTCGTCCGGAAGCGAGGGTAACTGATCTCGGTGCGCAAACAGACGCAGTCCTTTGATAGCATCGGCCTGTTCTTTGGTCTCAACCCCCCCTAAACGAGCGGCGAAACCATTCTTGATCGCACGTGTCAGGACCAGAGGATACCGTTCTGTACCGTCCTCGTCGGTCAGAGGTGAATAGGTTTCAATATCTTCGGGAACGGCGCAATAGCTTTTGAGCCGTACTTCGCCGCGAACCCCGTAAGAGCCGGCAATACTGCCGACACAGATCAGATCAGTCATTGGGCGCTTCCGATGCTACACATAGTCCGTTCTGCCAAACACCAAGTTCGGCACAAGCCTCGCGTTGGTTGCTGCGTTCAAAGAACACGCCCACAATAAATGCGATCAGCAGCAGGATGGGAAGTCGTATCAGTCCAAACATCTGCCTCTACCGCGTTTCGAGATGCAATCGGGCGCTACGCTGTTCCCAGCCAGCGCGTTCAAGTTCGGGCCGTTCTGACATTTCTTCCGGCCAGCCTACACAGTAATAGCCGACCAGGGACCAATCGTCAGGCACGTCCAGGTCACGCTTCATCCGTTCGGGATCAAGGATCGAGACCC
>NZ_SMMF01000033.1:0-214 GCF_009711355.1 Roseibium sp. RKSG952
GCCGTGCGTCAGCCGGATGACCGGCTGGCCCTCGCCGGAGAACACCTCGCTGCTGAAAGTGATCCTGTCGGGTTCATCCCCATTGGCCCGATTGTTGGCATAGGCAATCGCCTCGCGCAGAGAAATCAGGCCGTCGGTCAGGTCCACAATGTCTTCAGCGGTGGTGACTTCGAGGCCGGGTGTGTCCGCCTGCAGCTCCAAAGCCCCGGCATCG
>NZ_SMMF01000578.1:0-2058 GCF_009711355.1 Roseibium sp. RKSG952
CGAGATTCGCGTTGCTGACGGGCTTTTACCCGTTCTCTTGGCGCTGGCCGCGTTCCGGACGTAAGAAAATTGCGAGCGGCGGTCATATCCGCATTGCCTTCATGCCCGCAGGGTTTGCAGTGAAAGAGCACTTGGCTTTCGCGACTCTGTTTGTCGAGTGTGCCGCATTCGGCGCAGGTCCGTCAGGCAATAATGGTGAAGAACAACTGCCTAAAAAGACCACAATCGCACGCGCCAATCACAGCCTGCCGCCACCCTCCCTCGCCATGCTCGACCTTTGGCGTAAGTTGAAAGGTCACACGGAAGTAAAGTCGGTACTCAACGGCCTCTCCGGAAAGGTCGTCGGAGGCGTTAAATGAAGGTCCAGTCCACTTCGCCCCTGCCGAAGAGAATTCAGCTCAAGCGGGCGAGGGGGTGGCGCAAGCCGGAGGGCTCCGTGGTTATCACGCGTAGCTCCCGCTACGGCAACCCGTTCAAGATCGGCGATCCCGGACCCGACGGAACGCCGATGACGCGGGAGGAGGTCTGCCGTCGATTCGAATGCGAGGCCTTGCCTAATATTTCTGCCGCAGACATGGAATTTTTGCGTGGCCGGGACGTGGTCTGCTTCTGCAAGCTTGAGGACATGTGTCACGGAGACATCCTTCTTAGGCGCGCCAACCAAGAAACACATTCATCGGAACTGTGCACTGGAAACCCAGTCCCTCAGGACGAGGTAGACGTTGAACATTGAATCCGTAGGCGCTCTTCGCTATCGTCTGCCCGAGAATAGGCTATAGGGATTTCCGGTGTGAACAACGCAGTTTTCAAATACGACCCTGCTATCTACGGCGATTTGTTCGACGAGGACGACTGCCGAAAGGCGGAGTTTCTCGTGTGCCTTCTGGAGCGCTGGGGATGGATGGGCTTCATCCATATCTTCGGGGGACCGTTCAGGACGTCGCTGTCCGAGATGTACGCCGCAGTCGACCGTCGGCCCAGGGTGAAATCAGCTGTTCTCTTCAATCCCCATTTAAACAGGCGCTACGTAAGAGCCCACAGGATCAGACGAAAATCCTTCACGGTAGGAATGCCCATTTATTTCGGAGTCTTCTTCCTGTCCTACCTTTGGAGTTTCTGGCTCTATCGGCAGGGGGTACCCGTCCCGGCGGAGTGGACACCTCTTCTGGTTATGTTTCTGATCGGCTGGATAGCCGACAGGTTCGCCGTCCGGTGGGAAACTCGCCGTATCGAAGCGTTTCTCGATCTCTAGGGACCGGGCCGTGACCCGCTTGCTGCACGCCCGTGCTCAATCAGCCAGCCGCTCTTGATATCGACATCTACCGCACTCATCAGAGCGTTTAGAAAACCAGCATAAGATTCGCTGGCGGCGAGGTCATCAAGATCTATCTCGACCCCCGTACCGACCCCGATGATGCCCTCCGCCAGAATGGATGCCTCATGTTGTCTGGTCTTGATGCTGCTCCAACCCGACTTCTCGTCGCCGTAGACACCTTCAGAACGTCCACCCGCCGGATAGACGTTCGCATCCGTGAGATCGTGAAGCATAGCGAATGAATCGATATCCTTCAGCGAAACATCCGCGTCGTCCATGAAATCGGCGAGGATTTCCTTTAGGCAACGATCCTTTTCTCTCTCCAGTAGTTTAAGAAGGGAGGCTAGGCCGCCATCATCTGTCAGGCACACGACTTGATCACATTCGGTGTATGAGACACTCTTCAGTCCGTCTACAGGGTGGACACTAAGTCCGTATCCTTCCAAATTTTCAGCGATAGATCTCCGAACCATCGGCTCCTCCAAACTTGCGTTAGGTAATGTCGCTCAAGCCGTCGTCGCGAACAACCCGGAACAGTGAGCAACGATGGGTATTTTAACGTCTTCTCCGCCCTAAGTGACTTGAATTTTAGCAAAGCACAAGCCGTCAGGCTGCGCGACGAGAGTCGCGTTGCTGACGGGCTTTTACCCGTTCACTTGGCGCTGGCTGCGTTCCGGCCGTAAGAATATCGCGAGCAACGTTCGTATCCGCACTGGCTTCATGCCCGCAGGATTTGCAGTGAA
>NZ_SMMF01000051.1:0-226 GCF_009711355.1 Roseibium sp. RKSG952
AACAATGCCGTCGCCGTCCAGATCGACGTCAGGCACATCACCAATGTCCAGTGCCGGGTTGTCGGTGTCCGCCTTGAGCAGGATGGTCTGAACCGGCCCGCCATTGTCTGCCAGCACGCCGGCCAGGGTGCCGTCATCAAGCGCATAAGTCTCGGCAAACACATCCTCCGCCGAGGCATTGATCACACCATCGGAGGCATCCGTATCGGAGCCCTCCCCGACAATG
>NZ_SMMF01000104.1:0-258 GCF_009711355.1 Roseibium sp. RKSG952
AGAGCTTCCGGACCGCCTGTTTCATCCGCCTATGCCCCTTTTCGTATTTTGTACCGTTCCCACTCCAAAACCCGAGCATATTCATGGATTACGAAGCGGAAAATGTCTGACACTTCGTCCCGGAAATTCGTCCCTATCTTGGAGTTGGTTTCACGAAAGAAGTTGAGGACGGCGGCGGCAAGGCTGCTGCCATCGCCTACACCGTGATCGAAACAGCCAAACCCAATAGCGTAGACCCTCAAGCCTGGTTGACCTGGG
>NZ_SMMF01000963.1:0-14026 GCF_009711355.1 Roseibium sp. RKSG952
GCACAAGCGGGTCTCTTGGGAGGCCCGCTTTTCTTTTGCGCCGAACCCTCTCGACACCACCTGCAAGGACAGGCTATCAGCCCGCAACGCCATTTAGCCCAGAGGTCTTGCCATGATCCCCAGTTCATTTCCCGATAGCACCGAAATCGCCCGCCTGACCGCGCGAATGTTGCTGGAGATCAAGGCCGTACATTTCAATTCGCGTGAACCGTTCACGCTGGCCTCGGGCCTGCCAAGCCCAACCTACATTGATTGCCGCAAACTGATCTCGTTCCCGCGCATTCGCTCAACGCTGATGGATTTTCTGACCGTCACGGTCATGCGTGATGCTGGGTTTGAGGCTTTCGATAACGTTGCAGGCGGTGAAACCGCAGGCATTCCTTTTGGCGCGCTGGTTGCAGAACGCATGGCACTACCGATGACCTATGTGCGTAAAAAACCCAAGGGTTATGGCCGCAACGCACGGATCGAGGGCGAGATGAGCGAAGGTCAGCGTGTCCTGCTGGTCGAGGATCTGACCACCGATGGCGGCTCAAAATTGTCCTTTGTTGATGCGATCCGTGAAACCGGCGCGACCTGCGGCCATACCGCAGTGATCTTCTACTACGGCATCTTCCCGGAAACCGAAAAAACCTTGGGCGATCACGGGGTGAAGTTGCACCACCTTTGCACATGGTGGGATGTGTTGGCCGAGGCAAAAGCACAAGGCGCCTTCGATCAGGAAACGCTGGATGGCGTCGAGGCGTTTCTGAACGATCCGCGTGGCTGGCAGGAAGCACACAAGGACTGACGCTGCGAAAACTGTTTACCGATCGGAAACACTGATCTTTAAAACAGACTTTAGCATGCAATATGTTGACGTCCCGCCCCGTCATACTTCAATATGATGGGGCAGCGAGATATGCACAGCATATCCCCAGAAAACATACAATTTGCCCCGACTCGCGGGGCCGGGCTATGGACTCTGTCCCAAGGGGATGGTGAGAGCAGCAATGAACGAGATCAGCAGTATCGAGCAGGCGGCAGCTCAGATTCAGAATGCCGAAACCATGCCGCATTCCATTGAGGCTGAGCAGCAGCTTCTGGGTGCGATCCTGACCAATAACGATCTGTATGACCGTGTCGCGTCGATCATCGGTTCCGAGCATTTCTATGACCCGGTGCATGCCCGCATTTATGAAGTCGCAGCTAACCGGATTGCAAAAAACGCTCTTGCCTCGCCCGTGACACTCAAGTCATTCATGGCCGAGGATGAAGGCCTGAAAGAACTCGGCGGTCCGGCCTATTTGGTTAAACTGGCAGGCGCCTCAATCAGCGCCTTTGCAGTGCACGACTACGCCCAGATGATCTATGACCTTGCGATCCGGCGTGAGCTGATCCGCCTTGGTCGGGACATCTCGGACAAGGCGGCGCGGGTTGATGTATCGAGCGAGCCAAAAGAACAGATCGTCGAAGCTGAACAGCAGCTTTATCAACTGTCCGAACAAGGGCAGACCGAACAAGGTTTTCAATCCTTCCTCAAAGCGGTCACAGAAGCTGTCAACGTTACCAATGAGGCTTATCAGCGTGGGGGCGGGATGGCCGGCATCTCGACCGGTCTGGCCGATCTGGACAAGCAACTGGGTGGGTTGCATCCATCGGACCTGATCATTCTGGCCGGCCGTCCCTCTATGGGTAAAACCTCGCTTGCGACCAACGTGGCGTTTAACGTGGCCAAAGCTTACAAGCGAGGTCAAAAATCCGACGGCAGCGAAGGCGCAATCGATGGCGGTGTCGTGGGCTTCTTCTCGTTGGAGATGAGCGCGGAACAACTCGCGGGTCGTGTTCTGGCCGAAGCCTCCGAAATCTCCTCGCACAAAATCCGTCAGGGTGACATGACCGAGGCCGAGTTCCGCCGGTTCGTGGACGCCGCCAAAGAACTTGAGGCATGCCCTCTGTTCATCGATGACACCCCTGCACTGCCAATCTCGCAGCTTGCCGCGCGGGCGCGGCGGTTGAAGCGCACGCACGGGCTGGACCTCCTGGTGATCGACTATCTGCAGCTTTGCCGCGGTATGTCCGACAACCGGGTCAACGAGATTGCCGAAATTTCGATGGGTATGAAAGCCATCGCAAAGGAGCTGAACATTCCCGTCATCGCTCTGTCTCAGCTCAGCCGTCAGGTTGAAAGCCGCGATGATAAACGCCCGCAACTGTCTGACCTGCGGGAATCAGGCTCGATCGAACAGGACGCCGACGTCGTGATGTTCGTGTTCCGCGAGGAATACTACAAGGAACGCGAAAAGCCCGGCGATCACGAGTTGGAAAAGATGGAAGAGTGGAAGCAGGCCATGGAACGCCTGCACGGCAAGGCCGAGGTCATCGTGGGCAAACAGCGTCATGGTCCCATCGGTACGGTCGAGCTTTCCTTCGAGGCCCAGTTCACGCGCTTTGGCAATCTGGTCAAACCCTGGCAGCAAGACGGTCAGATCGAAGGATACTGACGAGGCACGCTTGGCCTGCCCCCTGCGTAAACGATGCGTCACAGGGGGCAGGTTTGATCCTTGAACCAACACAATCAAATACCTGCAGATTTTCTCCGCGTTCACGGACGAATTCCCTGCTTTACTTGCCGGTTTTTCAGCAAATCCAGCCATATGTCGCTTATACCGCAGGTGATCCACGCAAGTTTCAGGTTATTCCCCCTTGACCTCGTCCTTCCCGATGTCATGAACAGTGCCATGAGTACTGCACGTTTGACGATCAATCTTCAGGCGCTTGCCAGCAACTGGCGGGCGCTCGACGCAAAAACGGATGTCGAAACCGGCGCCGTGGTCAAGGCCGATGCCTATGGTCTGGGCGCAGGCCCTGTTGCCAATGCGCTGGCCGAAGAAGGCGTTCGGAAGTTCTTTGTTGCTGCGGCCGAAGAAGGTGCCGATGTGCGCGAGGCCGTGGGCCCGGGACCGACAATCTGCGTCTTTTCCGGTCATATGGAAGGCGACACCGATCTGCTGCGTGCACATGACCTGACTCCACTGATCAATTCGCCCGAACAGTTCCAGCGACATGTCGAGGCACTGCCCGATCACGCTTTGGGCATTCAGCTCGACAGCGGCATGAACCGGCTGGGGTTTGAGCCAGCCGATTGGGCAGAACTGCGCCCAAAAGCCGAGGCCCTGAACCCCGTCGTCGTAATGTCTCATCTGGCGTGCTCGGACGAGCCGGATCACCCGATGAACCATCAACAGCTCGAGACCTTCCGCGGGATGACCGAAGGTGTCACTGCACCCAGGTCGCTTGCTGCCACCGGGGGAACCCTGTTGGGGTCTGAGTTCCACTTTGAATTCTGCAGACCCGGGATCGGATTGTATGGCGGTATGCCGTTCGCCGGTGCCAAGCCGGTCGTGACCGTCGATCTTCCGGTCATTCAGGTGCGTGATGTCGAAGTGGGTGAAACCGTTGGTTACGGCAACAGCTGGACTGCCCGACGCCCGTCTCGCATTGCGACCGTTTCTGCAGGCTATGCTGACGGCTTGCACCGCGCCATAGGCGGTGGCATCGATACCTTTTCGGGCGATCAGCCCTGCCCGGTCGTCGGTCGCATTTCGATGGACCTGATCACTGTCGATGTCACTGACCTGCCCCACACGCCAGAACGCCTGCGTATTTTGAACGGCCATCAGACCATCGATGATCTGGCCGAAGCAGCCGGTACGATCGGTTATGAAATCCTGACTTCGATGGGCAGCCGTTATTCCCGGGGCTACGTGGAATGAACCCTCTGAGCTTGCTTGGAGGTCTGGGACGAGCAGTGCTCAATATGCTCGCCGCCTTTGGCAGAGTGGCCCTGTTCGCACTGGATGCGATCTCACATGTCTTTCGGCCACCCTTCTATCCACGCGAGTTCGGTATCGCTCTACTGAACATCGGCTGGCTGTCTCTTCCGGTTGTCGGACTGACCGCAATCTTCACCGGCGGCGCACTCGCGCTGCAGATCTACGCGGGTGGCGCTCGTTTTAACGCCGAGGCCGTTGTGCCCCAGATCGTGGCTATCGGCATGGTGCGCGAACTTGGCCCTGTGTTGGTTGGCCTCATGATTGCTGCGCGTGTGACATCTTCGATAGCGGCCGAAATCGCGACGATGAAAGTGACCGAGCAAATTGATGCGCTTGTCACGCTTTCAACCCATCCAATGAAATACCTGACAGCCCCGCGCGTTCTGGCTGCCCTGATTACTGTCCCGGCACTGGTTGCCGTAGGTGACGTGATCGGAATCGCAGGCGGCTATGTGGTTGCGACCCAAAACCTTGGCTTCAATCCTGCGACCTATCTGCAAAATACCGTGAATTTTCTTGAGACTCGCGACATTGTCTCTTCACTGGTCAAAGGCGCAGCATTCGGCCTGATCGCCGCGATCATGGGCTGCTACTACGGCATGACATCAGGCCGTGGCGCACAAGGTGTTGGCCGTGCCACCAAAGGCTCTGTCGAGGCGGCCGCTGTTCTGATCCTGGCCGCCAACTTCGTTCTCACAGGGGTATTCTTCTCGCTATGATCCGGATGGAGAACGTACATAAGGCCTTTGGCGACAACCATGTCCTGCAGGGCATGAACCTTGAGATCTCCAAAGGTACCTCAATGGTTATCATCGGCGGTTCCGGCACCGGAAAATCAGTGGCTCTGAAATGTATCCTCGGGCTGATCAAACCTGACAGCGGTATGATCTACGTCAATGGCAAAGACGCCACCAAAGGCGACCGCGACGCGTTTCTGGCCCGGTTTGGAATGCTGTTTCAAGGCGGTGCTTTGTTCGATTCCCTGCCCGTCTGGCAAAACGTCGCCTTCCGGCTGCTGCGCGGACCTATGAAACAGCCCGCCGAGTACGCGCGTGAGATCGCCATCGATAAACTGCGTCGCGTCGGCCTGCGGGCCAAGGTCGCCGATCTATACCCCTCTGAGCTGTCAGGCGGCATGCAGAAACGCGTCGGCCTCGCCCGTGCAATCGCTGCAGAGCCTGAGATCATCTTTTTTGATGAACCAACCACGGGCCTCGACCCGATCATGTCCGGTGTCATCAATGACTTGATCCGAGAGATCGTGACCGAGATGGGTGCCACGGCAATGACCATCACTCACGACATGAGCTCGGTCCGCGCAATAGCCGACAACGTCGCGATGCTGCATGACGGCGTTATTCAATGGACCGGCCCGGTCGGACAAATGGATGCGTCGGGTGATCCCTATCTGGAGCAGTTCATCAGTGGGAGTGCGGAAGGGCCGATTGAGGCAGTGCGTTAGTCACGATTTTCGGTGGTACGGTCTGCCTTCATTCTATCGTAGGCTCTTTGCCCATAATCCACACGTAATAGATACTGACCGGATAATCCCACAAACTCAGGTGTTTCTATCCGTAGAACATTGAAAACTTGGATCAAATGAGTACCCGATACTGGAATATAGTCCGGGTCCTGCCCCGAAAGCCGATTGTAAACGCGCCCTCCAAGCCAACCATTCCGACGACGCGCACGATCAGCCTCATAAAGCCTGAAATGCAAAACACCAAAGAGCTGCTCACTATCCAGTGGCAGCCGGTCGACTGCTGCACCAATTGACGAGTACGCCACGGACAGCCCCGACGTAACTGCATCCGATACACCGCGACTGGTAGCCGATGGACCTTTGATGATCTTGATAATGGGGTTTCTCATTTAACCTCAAAGTGTTCTGCTTTTCTCTGTCCCGGTCTAAGGTAGAGATGCATCAAAACCCACCAAAAACTTGAATGGTCTCATGTGCCTGACTAGGTTCGGAACCTGTTTCCTACGGATATTAAAATGACCCTTCGCCTTATCACCCTGTCTCTGCTGATCCTCTACCCCATCGCGTGGTTTGCCCCACTCATGCGCGCGGGTTTGCTCCCGATCTTCGGCCTCAGCGAGATCAGCGTGATCACCGGCCTGCAGTCCCTATGGCACTCGGATGTGTTCCTCGCGCTCGTCGTCACCGCCTTCGCTCTCTTTGCGCCTTATCTCAAAACCATCGGTACAGCGCTGATCCAGTGGAACCTGTTGGACCCGCGTGTACAGCCCGCATTGCACATCCTCGGCAAGCTTGCGATGGCCGATATTTTCCTTATTGCTCTGTACATTACGCTGGCCAAAGGTATCTCGTATGCGACCATTGAAACCGCGTGGGGTTTGTATCTGTTTACAGGCTGCATTCTGGCCTCGATCGCATTGGGCCACATTACCGAAGTGCAACTTAAATCACGAAATTCTCAGACCTAATTGATTGAAAACATTAATTTGAGTATCATGTTTTATATTCGAGCAGCTAAGTTTTGTTAGTTTACGGGTCCGCAGCGGATCGTCGTTTGTGTTAGATGGTATCTCCGCCTCGGGTCCGGTCTAAGCCGGTTTCGAAAGGAGATGGACTATTATGGCCGCCCTCCACAACATCACATTGCAATTTCAAAATGTTTTCTTACGCTTAACTTTTATTCTTATCTGTGCCGCCGCCCTATTCGCGGTGTTTGCAACCCTGATGTCAGCAGCGGGCGTTTGGCCCTGGTTGTCAATGCAGGCTGCCATCGGAAACAACCCTGCAATTGATGCAGGACCCTATTTCCAAGTTGGATTGACCTGCCTGATTCTCATGCTGGCCTTCTACCTGCCTTCAAGTGCGCGCATGATGGCGCTTGAGAGCACGCATCGAAAGTTCTCGCTCAACATGCAGGATATCGTAGATGCCTACCGCGTTGCGCATGCCTCTGACCGCAGCGGCGTTTTCGCACTCGCGTCCGAATTTGATGCGGTCAAGGAAAGGATGCACTTTCTGCGCGATCATCCCGACCTTCAGGCGATGGAGCCCGAAATTCTGGAGCTTGCAGCACAGATGAGCCAGGTCAGCCACGAACTGGCCGAAACGTATGGAGAAGCAAAGGTCAAACGAGCGCGTAGTTTCCTGCAGCAACGGCAGGAAGAGGTTGAGCTGTTCCAGCAGCGGATAGAGGACGCTCAGACTATCCTGCACGAACTGCGGCAATGGACACGTGACATCGAGATCGAGGAATCGATCGCCAAATCACAACTGACACGGCTGAGAGATGAGCTTTTCGAGCTTTTGCCGGAACTCTCGGCGCAACTGCAAACCCCGCCTGACGACAGCGATCCCAGCGCATCCAGTGTTATCGCGATGTCGCCACCGCGGGCAGCTGAATAACCACTCACCCCGGCGCGTCAGCGCCTGTCGCAGAGGATGACCTTAAGGGTCTGACGACGCGGCACCCCAGCGGCGGTAATGATTGGCCACAAGGGCTTGAAGAACCGCCCAACCTCGGGCACCAAAGGCCGCATGGCAAAGACGACTTCTTTCTCCTGCTCGGCCTGTGGTGCCACGCATACCCGTTGGTCCGGGCGATGCGATGCCTGCGGCGAATGGAACACCATCACGCAGGACGCACCACTCTCCGCTGGACCGGCTAAGAAATCTCTGGGCGGCAAGCGCGGCCAGTCCATAGTCCTGTCCGACCTGTCGACCGAAGAAACACCCCCGCCCCGCACACTCTGCGGTGTCGAGGAACTCGACCGCGTACTTGGTGGCGGTCTTGTCCCGGCCTCAGCGCTTTTGGTTGGCGGTGATCCGGGTATCGGCAAATCCACTCTTCTGCTACAGGCGGCAGCACGGTTCGCCCGGACCGGTTTGAAAACCATCTATGTCTCGGGTGAGGAAGCCAGCGCGCAGGTTCGTATGCGCGCCCGTCGCCTTGGCCTCGAAGATGCGCCCGTCCAACTGGCGGCAGAAACAAACCTGCGCGACATCCTCACGACTTTGGAAGCCGAAAAACCGGGTCTGGCCATCATAGACTCGATCCAGACCATGTGGGCCGACAATGTCGACAGTGCGCCGGGATCGGTGTCTCAGGTCCGCGCCGCAGCACATGAGCTGACATCGTTCGCCAAACGTCATGGCGTGTCGATCATCATGGTCGGGCATGTGACGAAAGAAGGTCAGATCGCCGGCCCGCGCGTGGTTGAACACATGGTCGATACCGTCCTTTACTTCGAAGGCGAGCGTGGCCATCAGTTTCGCATCCTGCGCGCGGTCAAGAACCGTTTCGGGCCCGCCGATGAGATCGGCGTGTTCGAGATGACGGGCAAAGGTCTGGCGCAGGTCACCAACCCTTCTGCGTTGTTTCTGTCGGAAAGGGGCAAACCCAGCCCCGGCTCAGCAGTGTTTGCCGGTATCGAAGGCACGCGCCCTGTGCTGGTCGAACTGCAGGCCCTTGTTTCTCCTTCCCCTCATTCACAACCCCGCCGCACCGTCGTCGGCTGGGACAGTGGCCGTTTGGCGATGATCCTGGCCGTGCTCGAAGCGCGCTGTGGCATCCCCTTTGCAGGCCTAGATGTCTATCTGAACGTCGCTGGCGGCCTGAAAGTCAGCGAACCTGCGGCCGATCTGGCGGTCGCCGCCGCGTTGCTGAGTGCCCGAGAAGACACAGCCCTGCCCGCAGATACCGTTGTTTTCGGAGAAATCTCGTTATCTGGGGCACTTAGACCGGCCCCGCAGACCGAAAATAGGTTGAAAGAAGCGCAAAAACTTGGTTTCACATCGGCAATTGCTCCGGCAGGTGGCAAAACCGGCACTGTGGCAGGTCTGACACTCACCCGACCCAGTGATTTGGTTGGGTTTGTTGGCGAAACCTTCGGAGCAGGTTAAGATCGCGCCTCGAGGGGCAGAAAAAAGAACAGGCGAGGGCCATGGAAGGTTTTACAATAATTGACGGGGTGGTTGCCCTGATCATCGTGCTGTCGGGCATATTGGCCTATTCGCGCGGTTTCATGCGCGAGGTTCTGGCCATCGCTGGCTGGGTTGCGGCCGCCATTCTGGCCTTTATTTTCGCGCCGCAGGCCGTTCCTTTGGTCAAAGAGGTTCCGGTTGTCGGAGAGTTCCTGCGCGACAGCTGCGAACTGTCTGTCATCACAGGCTTTGCTGCAGTGTTTGCAATTGCTCTGATCGTGGTCAGCATCTTTACGCCACTGTTTTCATCGCTCGTGCAACGTTCAGCACTGGGCGGTCTGGATCAGGCACTGGGCTTCTTCTTCGGTATCGCGCGCGGCATCCTGCTCGTTGCCATCGCCTTCTTCGTCTACGACACCGTTATGACCGGCCAGTCCTACACGATCGTTGATGAGAGCCGTTCGGCCAAGGTCTTTGAACAGTTCAGCGACCGGATCGAAGAACAGAACCCTGAGGCCGCTCTGGGCTGGATTACATCTCAGTACGAAGAGCTGGTTGCAAGCTGCACCGCAGACTCGGGCAACTCGGTAGATACAAGCAACACCGAGAACACTGAAAGCACCGAAGGCACCGGCAACTGAGCTGACCAAATCTGGAATTCAGGTGAAAGCCCGGTTTCGACCGGGCTTTTTTGTTGCTGACGATCAAAAAAGTTGAACTGTCAGGAAAACCCCTCGCCACCGCACACTGCACATCGCGTCGATTTTAAGCCAAAGCACCCGTCACATCGGCTATATTCCGGCTTTCCAAACACATCTCTGCTTTTGACGACCTCGCCAGCACCATTGCAGATTGGGCAAGGCGCACGGCCCATGCCACGGCACCGGTGACAACGACGTTTTGCCTGCTCTTCTTTCTTAGATCCCTGCTTATGTTGCCACATACACTTTACCCATCCGAAACCTCGATTTCTGTTATCGCTCGGAACTTTTATCATCACAGCATATATGTCTGAACATGTCACCTATATTGGCCTAGTTGCTCAAAATCAGCCTGCGGCAAAACGCGAGTGTGATCCTTTGATGACAGCGGCGACATTAGGCATTATGTGGAAGCCAGACCGCCACGGAATCGGAGCTACCGATCTTGTTCTTTCTGTTTTCCTTCGTGATCGCCGCTGCGCTGCTTGCGCATATGGCATCAGGAAAAGCAGTACCTGCGCGAATGAAAATCCGCGCTCATCTGAACCATTCCGCGGCACGAAGTACCCTCTACGTTAAAACGTCATAGAAATTGGAGCCCGTACATGTGTGGGATTTTGGGGATCGCAAGCAGGACGCATGATGTCTTTGCGGAAATCTATGACGGGCTGCTGATGCTGCAGCACCGGGGTCAGGACGCCTCGGGCATCGTCACCTACAACGGCGAGTTCTTTCGCGAGAAAAAGGCCAATGGTCTGGTCAAGGATGTCTTCAACGCACAGGATGCCGAGACGCTTTCGGGTAAGATCGGCATTGGTCATGTGCGCTACCCCACTGCAGGATCGCTCAGCGCGGCCGAGGCGCAGCCGTTCTTCGTGAACGCGCCTTATGGGATCTACCTCGTCCACAACGGCAACATCACCAACACTGCTGAACAGCGCGAGAAGGTCACGGGTAAATACAGCCGCCACCTGCGCACCACATCGGATTCCGAGATTCTGTTGAATGTGCTGGCCGATAAAGTGGCCGATGCAATTAAGGTGAACGGCAACTCCGATCCGATCCGCAACATCTTTGCTGGTGTGAAGATGACAATGGAGCGGGTTCAGGGCGCCTATTCGGTGATCTGCCTGATTGCGGGCGTGGGTATGCTGGCCTTCCGTGACCCGTATGGCATCCGCCCCCTGTCAGTGGCCAAGCGCGTGGCCGAAGGGCAAGGCGACGATTACGCCTTTGCCTCGGAAGACGTTGCTTTCGGCATCAATGGTTTCGACAAGCTGCGCGATCTGCGCGCTGGCGAGGCGATCCTGATTGATCTGGACGGCAACATGCACGAATTTCAGGCGGTCGAAGGCAAGCTCACCCCCTGCATCTTTGAATATGTCTACCTCGCGCGCCCGGATTCACTTCTGGACGGTGTGTCGGTCTACAAAACCCAAATGCGTATGGGGCAAACACTGGCCAAGCAGATTCAGGAGTCCGGACTGGAAATTGATCGGATCATCCCGGTGCCCGACAGTGCTCGTCCTGTGGCGCTTGAGGCGGCAAAGATTACTGGCATCCCCTATCGCGAGGGCCTGGTAAAGAACCGCTATGTGGGCCGAACCTTCATCATGCCAGGTCAGGCCGAGCGGCAAAAGTCTGTCCGGCGCAAGCTGAATGCGGTTCCGCTGGAGTTCGATGGGCACAATGTACTGCTGATCGACGATTCCATCGTGCGTGGCAATACGATCAAGAAAATCGTGCAGATGTGCCGCGAGGCCGGAGCGAAAAAGGTTTATATCGCCAGCGCATCGCCGCCGGTGAAATACCCTAATGTCTACGGCATCGACATGCCCACCAAGCATGAGCTGGTCGCCAATGGCAAAGAGATCGAGGAAATCCGCGAAGAGCTGGGCGCTGACGCGTTGTTCTATCAAAATCTCGATGATCTGATCTGGGCCGCCAAGGAAGGCAATCCCGAGATCGAGCAATTCGACTGCTCCTGCTTTGATGGCAACTACATCACGGGCAGCGTCAGCGAGGATTATCTGGATAGCCTGGAAAACAGCAGCCGCGTCAGCAAAAAGCGCGAAGACATGCAGGTCGTCGGAGGGTCTTGGAATTCGGCGAAGCTCGCTTCGGGGTAAACAAGACCGGGCAGCGCAACACCGCTGCCCCGGCGAATCAGCTATGCATTAGTGGCGCTTCAGGCGCACATTGTTCGCTCTTGCGGGGCCATACCGCCTGTTCACTGGTGAGTTTTCGCCTACAACCAGCCGGTGAACGATCTGCGATTGCAAAGGCTTCGTCAGACCGGTTTTGCACCCACGTTTTCGTGACGCAGTGGCATACTTCAATTTCAGCGATCGGTTTGATAGCCCGCGTGCCACCAACCGCTCACAACAAAGGGGTCGGGATTTTTCCTGACCGCGATCTATGTCAAACGCCACTGTTAAAAGTGCGGCCACTAAAAAGGGCGCGCTCAAGAAGAACTCCGTATCGGTGCTCGGCATATTTGGACCCAAGGCCAATATGCGCGCCCTGATGCGACTGTCGTCGGGCCGGGTCAAAGAAGTCAAACCGGGTAGCCGCGTCGCCTCGGGGACCGTAGTTGCCATCGATGAAGACGGCGTCATGCTGCGACAAAGCGGCCAGACCAAGCGGATCGCCATCCCCGGCGGCTGATCTCGGCTTGACGACCCGTGCGCAGGGGTTCAAACCGCTCCCATGACCGATCAGACCAAAATTGCCCTCATCACAGGGGCCTCTCGCGGATTGGGCGCAGCACTGGCCGAAGCGCTGGCGCCCGAGTATCACATCGTCGCCGTCGCCCGCACCACTGGCGGGTTGGAAGAGCTTGACGACCGCATTCAGGCCAAAGGCGGCAGCGCCACTTTGGCCCCGATGGATGTTACTGACCCCGACGCCATGGCAACGCTGTGCCGAGGAATTCACGACCGTTGGGGTAAGGTGGATCTGTGGCTGCATACCGCTATCCATACTTCAGCTTTGACGCCCGCGCATTTCGTCGACGCGAAAGAGTGGACCAAGGCAGTAAACACGAACGCAAACGCGACTTCGGTTCTGATTCCCTACATCGCCCCCCTTCTTGGCGAAGCTGGCCATGCCGTGTTCTTTGATGATCCGAAGGCTGGCGAGAAGTTCTATGGCATCTATGGTGCCACCAAGGCTGCTCAGATGGCTCTAGCGCGGAGCTGGGCAAACGAAACCGAGCGCACGGGCCCTCGCGTTTCCATCATAGAGCCTGCACCGATGCCAACAGCAGTTCGTGCACGTTTCCACCCTGGTGAAGACCGCGAAGCTCTGACGGCCACCACAGATGAAGCAGCACGCATTCTAACTCTTCTTTGAATTCTCTCTATTGAGAAAGCGAAACGGCGCCCTCAAAACCCAGGCGCCGTTTTATGCGATGTGCACCCCTGTCCGTCCGGCTAGATCCACAAAGAACTGCCATGCTACACGGCCTGAACGCGATCCCCGCGTTGCCTGCCATTCAATAGCCTCGGCGCGCAGCGTTTCGGCATCGACCGTAACGCCATAAGCGGCACAATACCGGTCGATCATCGCCAGATACTCATCCTGATCACAGGGATGGAAGCCGAGCCACAGGCCAAAACGATCAGAGAGAGAAACCTTCTCCTCGACCGCCTCGGATGGGTTGATCGCGCTGGAGCGTTCATTTTCGATCATGTCCCGCGGCATGAGGTGCCGGCGATTTGAAGTGGCATAAAACACCACATTCTCGGGGCGTCCTTCGATACCCCCATCTAGAACCGCCTTGAGCGATTTATAGTGCTGGTCATCGTGGCTGAACGACAGGTCGTCACAAAACAGAATGAACCGGTGTGGCGCGGCGCGTAGGTGGTTTAGCAGGCGCGCGACCGAGTTCATGTCTTCACGTTGCAGCTCCACCAGCTTCAGATCAGGATGTTCGTCCTGCAATGTGCCGTGCACGGCTTTTACGAGGCTGGATTTCCCCATTCCCCGTGCGCCCCATAGCAGCGCGTTGTTGGCCTTGTAGCCAGCTGCAAACCGGCGGGTGTTATCCAGCAATGTGTCGCGAGACCGGTTGATGCCCACCAGCAAGTCCAGATCGACGCGGTTAACCTGTTCGACCGGTTCCAGTCGGTCCGGTTCAACTTGCCAGACAAAAGCCGGTGCTGCATTGAAATCAGGGGCTGCCAATGGTGCTGGCACCATGCGCTCAAGTGCATCTGCGATACGGTTCAGGGCTTGGTCGTCCATCGGCTCCTCCGGGTATTCCGCAGGTTTTCAATCATGTTCCGCCTCGCGCAACAAGAGCCGCACATGAAAAAGGCGCGCCAAACTTGGACGCGCCTTATCCTTGAATATATCCGCAGATTACTTGGTGTCTTCGTAATCCTGCATCATCTCTTCATCTGCCTCGGCCTCGTCATCATCGTAGTAGCCGTCAGCACGCAACTGCTCTTCACGCTTCTTCTCAACACGCGCGACAAGGAAGATCGAAATCTCGTAGAGACCGTAGACTACGATGAACAGGATGATCTGAGTAATCACGTCCGGCGGCGTAACGATCGCTGCAAGAACCAAGATCCCCACAACCGCATATTTACGTACGGCGC